>NZ_JAKRMS010000068.1 GCF_022346185.1 Cellulomonas sp. ACRRI
CCCTGACCCGCACCCGCCCCCGCCGCGCACCCGACGCCGAGTCTCCGGGACCGGACTCCCGCGATCCCACGGGACGCAGTCCCGTCCCGGAGGCTCGGCGTTCGTGCGCCGCGGCGCGCCGGCGCGGCGCGTCAGCGCGCGGGCGGCGGGGCCGTGGACGCGCGCGGCACCAGGCGGGTCGCCAGCTCCAGGTGGGCGGGCCCGCGGCCGCCGCCCTCCCGGGCCCGGTGCACGAGGTCCACCGCGGCGTCGCCCATCTCGTCCAGCGGCTGCCGCACCGTGGTGAGCGCCGGGTCGAGCCAGGCGGCCACGGGCTGGTCGTCGAAGCCGACCACCGACAGGTCCTCCGGCACCCGCACGCCGCGCTCCCGGGCCGCGCGCAGCACGCCGATCGCGGTGTCGTCGGAGGCGGCGAAGACCGCGGTGGGCGGGTCGTCGGCCCGCAGCAGCACCTGGGCGGCCCGGAACCCCGCGTCCACGCCGTACGACCCGCCGCGGACCAGCTCCTCCTGCACGGCCAGCCCGCCCTGGATCAGCGCGGTCCGGTACCCCGCCAGGCGGGCGACCGCGTTGTCCTGGTCCTGCGGGCCGGTGATGGTCGCGATCCGGCGGTGACCGAGCGCCACCAGGTGGGCCGTCGCGTCCAGGCCGCCGCGGAAGTTCGTGGCGGCGACGGCCAGCAGCTCCGGGTCGGGGCGGGTGCGCGGGTCCACCACGACGAGCGGCACCCCCGCTCGGGCGAGGTCGGCCCGGGCCCCCTCGTCCGGGACGCCGACGACGCTGACCAGGCCGTCGGTGCCCCGGCGCAGCGCGTGCCGGACCCACGCGCCGCTCGACCCGGCGCCGGGGTCGGAGTCGACCGTCACCACCAGGTCCGCGCCGAGCCGCGTCGCCGCCCGGGCCGCCCCGCGCACGACGGCCTCGGCCCAGGTGCTGTCGAGGTCCACCACCCGCAGGTCGACGAACCCGGTCCGCCGGCTGCCCGACGGCCGCACGGCGTACCCGTGCCGAGCCAGGACCGCCGCGACCCGCTCCCGGGTCGCACCCGCGACGTCCGGTCGGGAGTTCAGCACCTTGGACACGGTGGGCACGGAGACGCCCGCCTCCGCGGCGACGACGGCCAGGGGCGACGGCGCCCCGGCGCCCGGGTGCTCGGCGTCCATGGCGCCCCAGCGTAGGGGGCCGCGCGCCACCGCCGGCGCGCCGCCCGCCGACGGCGCACGTAGGGTCGGCCGCATGATCGTGGTGGTGGCGGGGTCGAGCGGGCTGATCGGGACGGCGCTCGTCGCGCGCCTGCGGGCGGAGGGCCACGAGGTGCGCCGGCTCGTCCGCCGCGCGCCGCGCACGCCGGACGAACGGACCTGGGACCCCGGTGCCGGCGTGCTGGACCCGGCGGTGCTGGCGGGCGTGGACGCGGTGGTGAACCTGGCGGGCGCCGGCGTCGGCGACAAGCGCCTGACTCCGGCGCGCAAGCGGGTCGTGCTGGAGTCCCGCACCCGCACCACGGGCCTGCTCGCCCGCACGGTCGCGGGGCTGGACGACCCGCCGCGGGTGCTGCTGCAGGGGTCCGCCACCGGGGCGTACGGCTACCGGGGTGACACCCGGGTCACGGAGGAGGAGCCGTACGGCACGTCGTACCTCGCCGAGGTCGTGCGCGCCTGGGAGGGAGCCGCGGCGCCCGCCGTCGCCGACCCGCGGGTGCGGGTCGCGTTCCTGCGCACCGGGATCGTGCTGGCGCCGTCCGGCGGCGCGCTCGGGCGCCTGCTGCCCCTCATCCGGCTCGGGCTCGGCGGCCCGCTCGGCAGCGGGCGGCAGTACTGGTCGTGGATCAGCCTCGAGGACGAGGTGCGCGCGATCCTGCACCTGCTCGACGCGCCGCTCAGCGGCCCGGTGAACCTGACCGCGGAGCCGGCGACGGAGCTCGAGATCGTCCGGGCGCTCGCCCGCCGCGCGCACCGCCCGGCCGTGCTCCCGGTGCCCGGGTTCGCGCTCCGGATCGCGCTGGGCCAGTTCTCCGAGGAGATCCTCGGCAGCCTGCGCGTGGTCCCGGCGGCGCTGACGGCCTCGGGCTTCGTGCACACGCACCCCACGCCGGAGTCCGCCGCGGCCTCCGTCCTGCCCTGACGGCGCGCCCGGGGCGGCCGCGCAGCAGCGGCTGCCGTCCGGGGCGCCGGGGTCAGGCGTCCAGCGACACCGTGCGGTGCTCGCGGGCCGAGAGCCGGGCCGCGTCCAGGACGCGGGCCGTGACCACGGCGTCGGCG
Organism: Cellulomonas sp. ACRRI; assembly: GCF_022346185.1. GTDB lineage: Bacteria > Actinomycetota > Actinomycetes > Actinomycetales > Cellulomonadaceae > Cellulomonas. The sequence goes on from NZ_JAKRMS010000068.1 coordinate 2,262, forward strand.
GGGTCGACCGGGACCGGGCCGGTCCCCCGCACCCAGGCCGCGACCGCCCGGTAGAAGTCCGGGTGGCCGCCGGGCGCGCGCGGCACCGGCACCCGCTCGTCGCCGTGGACCAGCCAGCCCTCGTGCGCGTCGTCGCCCTCGTCGAGCGCCGAGAACGGCGTGGCCTCGCCCTCGAACGACGTCACGAGGTACGCGCCGCGGTCGCCGAGCACCCGGGTGCGCGGTCCGGGCGCGCCGACGAGCGCGCCGGCCTGCAGGTGGCTGATGACCGCCGACCCGTCGGGGCGCGGGGCGTGGGCGAGCGCGAGGAACACGTCGTCCTCGGCGGGCGTGGTGAGGTTCCGCAGCTCGGCGTGCACCCGCGCCACCGGCCCGAACAGCTGCACGGCCGAGTCGACGAGGTGCGCCCCGAGGTCGAGCAGCAGGCCGCCCGCCCGGGTGTCGTTCTCCTTCCACCGGTCCTGCGGCACCGGTCGCCACCGCTCCCACCGGCGCTCGAACCGGTGCACGGTGCCGAGCTCGCCCGCCTCGAGCAGGCCGCGCAGCGTGAGCTGCTCCGGGTCCCACCGGCGGTTCTGGAACACGGTCAGCCGGCCACCGGCCTCCGCCCCCAGCCGGGCCAGCGCGGCGGCCTCGTCGGCGGTGGTGGCGAGCGGCTTGTCGACCACGACGGACGCGCCCGCGGCGAGCGCCTGCGAGACGTGCTCGACGTGGTCGCCGGTCGGGCTGGCGATCACGACCGCGTCCAGGTCGGCCGCGTGCGCCAGCAGCGACGGCACGTCCGGGTCGACGGCCACGCCGGGCCAGTCCCGCTCCGCGGCCGTGGCCCGCGCCGGGTTCCGGGTGACGACCCGCACGACCTGGGCCCCGACCTCCCGGAGCAGCCGGGCGTGGATGCCCCGCCCCGCCGAGCCGTAGCCGACCAGTCCCACCCGCAGCGCGTCCGTCATGGTCGCCACCCTAGGCCCGGTGCGCGCCCTCCTCCTGCCGCGCGAGGGCGCTCGGCCACCAGGTGCGGCGCCCCACGTCGTGCACCAGCGCCGGCACCAGGAGGCTGCGGACCACGAGGGTGTCGAGCAGCACGCCGAACGCCACGATGAACGCGAGCTGCGCGAGGAACAGCAGCGGGATCACGCCCAGGGCCGCGAACGTCACCGCCAGGACGACCCCCGCGGAGGTGATGACGCCGCCGGTGACCGCGAGACCGCGCAGCACGCCGTCCCGGGTGCCGAGCCGGATGCTCTCCTCCCGGACCCGCGTCATGAGGAAGATCGAGTAGTCGACCCCCAGGGCCACCAGGAACGTGAACGCGTACAGCGGCACCGCCGGGTCGGCCCCCGGGAAGTCGAGCACGTGCTCGAACACCAGCGCCGCGACCCCCAGCGCCGCCGCGAACGACAGCACGTTGGCGAGCATGAGCAGCACCGCGGCGACGACCGAGCGCAGCAGCACCATGAGGATGAGCAGGATCACCACCAGCACCACCGGCACGATCACCCGCAGGTCCCGGGTGCCAGCGTCCTGCGCGTCCAGCGTCTCGGCGGCGGCCCCGCCGACCAGCGCGTCCGGGGCGACCTCGTGCACCGCGTCCCGGAGCCGCTCGACCGTCGCCACACCCTCCGTCGTGTCGGCCGCGGCCTCGGTGGTCACGTCCACCCGCACCTCGCCGTCGACGACGACCGGCTCCGCCGGCTCCTGGGCGCCGGGTCCGCCCGACCCGGTCGGCGCACCGGTCGTCGCCCCGGTGTAGGGCGTCGCGGACACCACGCCGTCGACGTCCAGCGCCGCCTCGACCACGGCGTCCGCCTCGTCCTGGGCGACGATCACCGTCGCCGGCTGCACGGTCCCCGCGGGGAAGTGGTCGGCGAGAACCTCCTCGCCCGCCACGGCGTCGACGTCGGTGAGGAACACGTCGGCCTGGCTCGTGCCCGAGGCCTGGAAGGTGGGCAGGAACGCCGCGCAGCCCAGGAGCACGACCGTGGTCAGCACCCACACGACGCGGTCGCGGCGCCCGACCCCGCGGGCCAGGCGGCCCCACAGGCCCTCGGCGGGGGCGGGGTGGCCGGCGGGCGCGTGCGCGCCGTGGTGGTCGTGCGCGGGCGCGCCGGCGGTCCCGGCCGCGACCGGGGTCCCGGCCGGGTCGTCGTGCGCGGGGCCCACCGCGTGCGCCCCCTGCTCGGCGACGCGCGGCACCCGCGGCCAGAACAGCACCCGCGACCGCCGCCCCGCGATCAGCAGCAGCAGCGGCAGCAGCGTGAACGCCGCCAGGTACGCGGCGGCGATGCCGAGGGCACCCACGGGCCCCAGCGACCGGTTGGAGGCGAGGTCCGACAGCAGCAGGCAGAGCAGGCCGGCGACGACGGTGCCCGCGCTGGCGGTGATCGGCTCCAGGCTGCGGCGCAGCGCGCGGCGCATCGCGGCGGCCGGCGCCGCCACCGACCGCAGCTCCTCCCGGTACCGGGCGACGATCAGCAGCGCGTAGTCGACGGACGCGCCGACGACCAGGATCGACAGGATGCCCTGCGCCTGGCCGTTGAGCGTGAGGACCCCGGCATCGGCCAGGTGGTAGACGGCGAGCGCGGCGGCGCACAGGGCGAACACCGCGGTGAGGATGACGGCGAGCGGCAGGAACGGCGACCGGTAGACCAGCACCAGGATGACCAGCACGGCTCCGAGCGCGACGAGCAGCAGCACCCCGTCGATGCCGCCGAACGCGTTGGTCAGGTCCGCGACGAACCCGCCGGGCCCGGTGACCCAGGCGTGCAGGCCGGCCTCCCCCGCGGAGTCGGCGGTGGCGCCGAGCTCGTCGGCGAGGGTGTCCCGCACGGCCTGCACGGTCGCACCCACGACGCTCTCGTCGTCGGCGAGCGAGGCGTCGGCCTGCTCGGCGTCCAGGGACAGCGGCACCAGCAGCGCCTCGCCGTCCTCCGACGGCACGACGACGGGGTCGCCCGTCAGCACGTCCCCGATGGTGGCGGGGTCGCCCGCCGCCGGGTCCGCGCCGGGCAGGGCGACGTCCGCGAGCCCGTCGACGACCGGCTGCACCGCCGCGATCGCGGACGGGTCCAGCGCGCCGCCGTCCTCGGCCTCGAGCACCACCAGGACGGGCAGCGACTCGGAGTCGGTGAACGCCGCCGACGCCTCCGCGGCGCGCGTCGACTCCGCCGACGACGGCAGGAACGCCGCCGCGTCGTTCGTCTGCACCTGCGAGAGCTGGCCCTGGGCCATGCCCCCCAGCGAGCCCACCGCCAGCCACCCCGCGGCGACCGCCAGCACGGCCAGCCCCCGCCCGATCCCCCGTGCGCCATTCCTCAGCATGCTGAGCACTATGCGGGACGCGCCGCGTTCCGGCAACATGAGCCCGGGGCAACCGCCCAGCAGGAGGAGAGGGACCAGTGGACCGCGACGCCGGAGGGCCGCAGGAGCACCCGCGGTGGCAGGCGATGGCCGCGCCGGAGCCGAGCGGCTGGCCGGTCGGCCGGCTGCTGTCGGCGGCCGCGCGGCGCGTCGAGCGCGACTGGAACGCGCACCTGGCGTCCTGGGACCTGAACCACGCGAGCCAGCCGGTCCTGGTGATCCTGCTCCGCGGCCCCCGCACGCAGGCGGAGCTCGCGGCCATGTGCGAGGTCACCGAGCAGACGATGAGCCGGGTCCTGGCGCGGCTGGAGCGGTCCGGCTACGTCACCCGGACGGCCCATGCCACCGACCGGCGCAAGCACCAGATCTCGGTCACCGACGCCGGGCGGGAGGCCGTGCTCGCGGCCTCGGACCCGGTCGCCGCCGAGGCGATGGTCACCGACGGCCTGACGCCGGAGCAGGTCGACCAGCTCCGCGCGCTGCTGCTGCTGGTCGCGCGGCGCTGACCGCGGCTCAGCGGCCGGCCACCGCGCCGCCGCGCTCGATCCGCCGCAGGTCCTCGGCGACCCGGCCGGCCCACGCGTCCACCTCGTCGAAGTCGCGGAAGTCGCCCGCCTCGGCCTCGATCATCGCGACGAGCGCCCGCTCGGCCAGCCCGAGCTCGTCGCGCGCGAGCCGCCCGCCGAACGCGACCACGTCCCGCGCAGCCACCCGCCGGGCCACCACCCGCACGTCGTCGGGCTCGGCGGCGGGCAGCGGCGGCTCGCCGACCCGCCCCGACCAGAACAGCCACGTCGGCCGGGACGCCAGGCGCGCGGCCTGCCGGTCGACCAGGTCCCGCAGCGCCGCCGCGAGCCGCCCGACGTACACCGCCGAGCCGAGCACCACCGCGTCGTACTCCTCGACGGACCCGACGTCGTCGGGCTCGACCTCCGCGACGTCGTGGCCCGCCGCGCGGAGCACCTCCGCCACCTCGGCGCCGATCTCCCGCGTGCTGCCGTGCCGCGACGCCACCGTCACCAGGACCCGCATGGTCGCCTCCACCGCGTCCCGTGGCCCGGCTCGGCACCGCGCCCGTCGTCCCAGCGTCACCCGGACGGCCCAGCGGCCGCCAGGGACCTCGGTCCCGCGACGCCCCGCCGGGTCCGGGCCGGGCGCGGCACCGGGGTCCCGGCCGGGCGACGGCGACGCCCCGCGCGCCGGTAGACTCCCGGGTCATGGCCCGTGAGAAGAACCCGACCGCCGGCGCGGCCCCGAAGCCGGCGAAGGTGAAGAAGACCCGGTGGTACCACCAGGTCTGGCAGGCGTACCAGATGACCCGCCAGCAGGACCCCGCGGTCACCTGGCTGATCCTCGGGGTGTTCGTCGGGATCGTCGCGCTGGGCCAGGTGCTGGGCCTGTTCTTCCTCAGCTGGTGGTGGTGGCTGCTCGTCAGCATCCCGTTCGGGCTGCTCGGTGCCATGTTCACGCTGACCCGCCGCGCGGAGCGCGCCGCCTACGCCCGGATCGAGGGCCAGCCGGGCGCCGCGCTGTCGGCGCTGGGCACCATCCGCCGCGGCTGGACGTTCGCGCAGGAGCCGGTGGCCGTCGCGCCCCGCACCCAGGACCTCGTCTACCGCGGCGTCGGCCGCCCGGGCATCGTCCTGATCGGCGAGGGCCCCGCCAACCGCATCGGCAAGCTGCTCGAGTCGGAGCGCAAGCGCACCGCGCGCGTGCTCCAGGGCGTGCCGATCACGCTGATCGAGGTCGGTCGCGAGGAGGGCCAGGTGCCCCTGCCGCAGCTCGCGCGCAAGGTGCAGCGCCTCAAGCCGCAGCTCACCAAGGCCGAGGTCGGCGAGGTCGTCAAGCGTCTGCAGGCCCTCGGTGCGGTGAAGATGCCGGTGCCGAAGGGCGTCGACCCGATGCGCGTCCGCCCCGACCGCAAGGGCATGCGCGGCCGCTGAGCCGCCGACCCGCACGCGCGCGCCCGCACCCCTGGGGGGTGCGGGCGCGTCCTGCTTCCCCGCCCGACCGCACGACCGCCGAGAAGGCAACTCTCGGCTGTGCGCGGACGGCTCGGGACAGCCGAGAGTTGCCATCTCGGCGAGCGGCGCCGGAGGCGCGGGTGCGCGGGTGCGGCGCGGTGGGAGTGCGGCGGGGTGGGGGTGCGGCGGGGCCCGCGCGGTCAGCGGCGGACGATCGCGGTGCCCGCGGAGCGGTCGTGCAGGCCCCGGCCGTCGGCGTCCCAGACCACGGCGGGGATCACCAGGCAGAGCAGCACCGTGCGCACCAGGGCCAGCAGCAGGTTCGGCGGCGCGTCCGGGCCCGGGTCGGCGGGGCGCGCGTCCGGCCGGGCCACGAGAGCCGGCGGCCGCACCCGCCGCACCCGGATGCCGAGCAGCCGGTGCCCCAGCGTGCCGCCGACCGTCCCGACCAGCAGCACGTTCTCGACGGCGAACACCGCCAGCGTCCCGAGCTGCTGCGCGTCGGCCGGCAGGAAGACGTTCGCGATGGCCAGGCAGGCGAACCAGTCGATCAGCAGCGCGATCAGCCGGCGTCCGAGCGGCGCGAGCGACCCGCTGCCCGTGGCCGGCAGGCCCAGCCGGGACCCGCTCGGCGCGCTCCCGTCACCGACGGGCGGCCCCTCGAGCCACGAACCGACGTCCTCGCGATCGACCATGCGTCAACGGTAACCGCCCGTCGTGCGCGTCCGGACCGGCGACGTCACGCGCCCGCAACACGGATCAGGGGTCGCGTAACACGGGCGAAACAATCGGTACACCGGCGGGAAACTGGGCACCCCTAGCCTCGTCGGAGCCCGGTGAGGGCACGTCAACCCGAGGAGCAGCGGATGTTCAGCACGCCAGAGGAAGTCCTGGCCTTCATCAAGAACGAGGACGTCAAGTTCGTCGACGTCCGGTTCTGCGACCTGCCCGGCGTGATGCAGCACTTCAACGTGCCGGCCGCGTCCGTGGACGAGAACTTCTTCGTCGAGGGCCAGATGTTCGACGGGTCGTCGATCCGCGGCTTCCAGGCGATCAACGAGTCCGACATGAAGCTCCTCCCGGACGTGACGACGGCCTTCGTCGACCCGTTCCGCACGGAGAAGACGCTCGTGCTGAACTTCCACATCGTCGACCCCTACACCGACGAGCCGTACAGCCGCGACCCGCGTCAGGTCGCCGCCAAGGCCGAGGCGTACCTGCGCTCGACCGGCATCGCGGACACGGCGTTCTTCGCCCCCGAGGCCGAGTTCTACATCTTCGACGACGTCCGCTTCGAGACGAAGCAGAACGCGTCGTTCTACTCGATCGACTCCATCGAGGCCGCCTGGAACACGGGCCGCGTCGAGGAGGGTGGCAACCTCGGCCACAAGACCCCCTACAAGGGCGGCTACTTCCCCGTCCCGCCGGTCGACCACTTCGCCGACCTGCGCGACAAGATCTCGCTCCAGCTGGACGCGCTCGGCCTCGAGGTCGAGCGGGCGCACCACGAGGTCGGCACCGCCGGCCAGGCGGAGATCAACTACCGCTTCGACACGCTCGCCAAGTCGGCCGACAAGGTGCAGCTGTTCAAGTACGTCGTGAAGAACGTCGCGCACGCCGACGGCCGCACCGCCACGTTCATGCCGAAGCCGCTGTTCGGCGACAACGGCTCGGGCATGCACGTGCACCAGTCGCTGTGGAAGGACGGCAAGCCGCTGTTCTTCGACGAGAAGGGCTACGGCGGCCTGTCCGACATCGCGCGGTGGTACATCGGCGGCCTGCTCAAGCACGCCCCGTCGCTGCTGGCGTTCACCAACCCGACGGTGAACTCCTACCACCGCCTGGTCCCGGGCTTCGAGGCGCCGGTCAACCTGGTCTACTCGGCCCGCAACCGCTCCGCGTGCATCCGCATCCCGGTCACCGGCTCGAACCCGAAGGCCAAGCGCATCGAGTTCCGCGTGCCGGACCCGTCGTCGAACCCGTACCTGTGCTTCGCGGCCATGCTCATGGCCGGCCTCGACGGCATCCAGAACCGGATCGAGCCGCCGGAGCCGGTCGACAAGGACCTGTACGAGCTGCCCCCGGAGGAGCACGCGCTCATCCAGCAGGTCCCGGGCTCGCTCGGCGAGGTGCTCGACAACCTCGAGGCCGACCACGACTGGCTGACCGCCGGCAACGTGTTCACCCCGGACCTGATCCAGACCTGGATCGACTACAAGCGGTCCGCAGAGATCGACCCGATCCGGCTGCGCCCGCACCCGCACGAGTTCGAGCTCTACTACGACGTGTGAGCGTCAGGGTTCAAGGCTGCTCCCTTGAGCGCCTGACCTGCACGAACGGCAGCCCCGTCACCCTCGTGGTGGCGGGGCTGCCACCTTCTCGCCACCGCCTCGTGCGGTGACGGGGTCACCGTGCCGTGCCGGCGACGTGGACACCGCTCAGGCGGGGTCGACCACCCGCACGTGCTGGTGCCCGTCGGGACCCAGCTGGATGCGGGCACGCTCCCGCATCCAGGACGCCGCGGCGGGGTGGGTGAGCGCGAGCCGGCCGGAGCACACCGCCTGGATCTCGGCGGGCGACAGGGCTCGCGGCACGAGGAGGACGGGGCGGTCGGCCCCGGCGGGCGGGATCACCGGCCGGCCCGCCGACGCCGGCTCGCGCCGCGCAGGCCCAGCCCGGTGACGATCGCCGCGGCAGCCGTCAGCAGCGGCAGCCGGATCCCCGCGGAGCCGGTGACGGCGAGGCGGCTCGGGTGGTGCGGGTCCGGGGTGGTCGCGGCGCGCGACGGACCGGGTGCCTGCGCCGGCGGGGCGAGCTCCGTCCCGGACGGCGCCACGGGCTCGGTGAACGTCGCGGTGAGCGCCCCGTCCCGGTCCGCCGTCGTGGTCGCGGTGCCCCGCTGCGCGTGGTCCTGCGTCACGACGGTGACGGGCGACCCGACGGGTGCCGCGCTCGGCGCCACCCCGTCCGGGACGGGACCGGTGGCCGTCGTCGCGCGCGGCGGGTCCACGGTGACCGACGACGGCTCCGGGACGGCGGTCGGGGTGGTGGCGTCCGGTCCCCGCGTGCTGGAGCCGAGGTCGGGGACCTGCGGGTCGACCACCTGGCCGGCCGTCGACGCGGCGGGGACGGCGAGGGGGGCGTCGGGGAGTGTCCCGGCCCCGTCCGTGGGGCACGCGCCCACCAGGGCACCGTCGGCGACGAAGGACTCCAGGGAGTACTCGGGGCCGAAGCTCTGCGTGACGCCGCGGAAGCAGATCGTGAAGCCTCCGGTGTCGGCCGCGAGCGCGGCGCCGGCGGTGCCACCGAGGGCGAGGGCGCCGGTCGCCAGCGTGATGCCGAGGGCTCGGGTGGTGCGCATGACGGTTCTCCTGGGTGACGTGGGGATCAGTGCGTGAGGCGGAGCACGCGCCGGACGTCCGGGCCGCAGGCCCACACGGCCGACGGCGCGACGTCGAGCGCGGGGCGCTCGTCGAGCGCCTCGGCGTGACCGTCGTCGTGCACCGCCCAGCGGACGACGTAGGTGAAGCGCTGGCCGGTCGTGGGGTCGACGACGCCGCACACGGTGCTGACCTCGACCGCGGGGGCCGGGACGGGGGTCGCCGGCTCGGCGGCGAGAGAGTGGCCGGCGGCGGCCCCGAGCACGGACAGCACCGTGGTCGCGACGACCAGCCCGGCGACGGCGGCCGGTGGGAGGACGCGGGACGGGGCCGGCGATGTGGTCATGTCCCGAGCCTGTCCCGCGGGCCCCGGGACGCGGATCGTCCGGCGGCCCCGACGGTGCTCCGACGAAGGTCGTAGGCCGGTCCCGGGCGGGTGCGCACAACCCCCACCACGTGGACCGTCGAGCGCAACCGGATCGGTCGTCGGCGCGCCGGGCTCCGCGACCGGTGTCGCGGCGCCTCCTCGCGATCAGCCCTCGGCGTCGCGGACGAGCAGGGCGACCTGGACGCGGTTGTCGACCCCGAGCTTGTCGAACAGGTGCCCGACGTGGGTCTTCACGGTGCCGACGCTCATGTACAGCTCGGTCGCGATGTCCGCGTTCGACAGCCCGCGGGCGACGGCCGCGGCGACCTCCGCCTCGCGCTCGGTCAGCGTCGCCAGTCTCGCGCGGGCGTCCGCGACCAGGGCGCTGTCGGGCCGGCGCGCCACGGCGGCGATGAGCTGCTCGGTGACGGACGGCGACAGCATGGGCCGGCCAGCGGCGACGGCGCGCACCGCGGCCACCAGGTCCGGCGGGGCGGTGTTCTTCAGCAGGAACCCGTCGGCACCGTCGCGCAGCGCGGTCAGGACCATGTCGTCGGTGTCGAAGGTCGTCAGCACGACGACGGCGGGGCGGCGCGGGCCCGAGGCCGGGGCGGTGCGCAGCCGTCGCAGCGCCTCCAGGCCGTCCATCTGGGGCATCCGGATGTCCATCAGCACCACGTCCGGGTCGAGGGCCCGCACGAGGTCGAGCGCGCGCCGCCCGTCCCCGGCCTCCCCCACCACGACGATCCCGGGGTCACCTCCGAGCACCAGCCGCAGCCCGGTGCGGACCAGCTCCTCGTCGTCGACCAGCAGCACCCGCACGCCGTCCGGCTCCGTCACGCCTGCTCCTCTCCCGGCTGCCAGGGCAGCTCCGCGTGCAGACGGTATCCGCCGGAGCCGTCCCGGCCGTGCACCAGCCGACCGCCGACGAGCCGCGCGCGCTCGGCGGCCCCGACCAGACCCATCCCCGACCCGGGCGGCGCGGGATCGCCGGCGCGGGCCGGCCCGTTGACCACGTCCACCACCAGCTGCCCGTCCCCGGCGGCGCTGAGCGTCACGTCCACGCGGGCACCGGGCGCGTGCTTGCGGGCGTTCGTCAGCCCTTCCTGCACCAGGCGGTACGCGTGCCGGCTGAGGGTCCGGGGCACGCGCGCCGGCCAGTCGTCCTCCGGGTCCAGACGCAGGCGCACGTCCTGGCCGCCGCGCGCCGCGCCCTGCACGAGCGCAGCCACGTCCGGCAGGGTGGGCTGCGGCGCCTCCGGGGCGCCGGCCCGGCCGCCGTCGGCCCGGAGGACGCCGAGCACCTGCCGCAGCTCCAGCAGGGCCAGGTTGGCGTTCTCCTGCACGACCGCGGCGGTGGAGACCCGCTCGTCCGCGGGCAGGTCCGGGCGGTAGGCGAGCACGCCGGCGTGCATCGAGACCAGCGCGATCCGGTGCGCGAGCACGTCGTGCATCTCGCGGGCGATCCGGGTGCGTTCGGCGACCTGCGCCTGCTCGACCCGGGCCGCCTGCTCCCGCTCGGCGGAGCGCGCGCGCTCGCGCAGCGCCGTCTCGAGGTCCCGCCGGCTGCCCAGGTACGCACCCGACGCCGCGCACAGCCCGTAGACCGCGACGGTCAGGGCGAGCTCGGCCCGCCAGTCGGCCGCCCGGTCGGAGGTCTGCGCGCCCGTGAGCGTCACGACGACGAACAGCCCTCCGACCGCCGCGATGGACCGCCACCGCCGGTGCGTCGCCAGGGAGACCACGGCCAGCAGCACGGCGCCCATGACCGCCGGGCTCACGGTGGACGCCAGGACGACCAGCACCGCGACGCCGACCGGGTGCTGGTGCCGCCGCAGCAGGAGCGCGAGCGCCGCGACGCCGACCGCGACGTCGACGACCACGCGCCACGCCGGTTCCGGGCCCTGCGACAGGTCCAGCGCGAGGACGAGGCCACCGAGCACGGCGGCGGCCGCGAGCTCGAGGGCCTCCGCCCGGTCGACGAGGGCGGTCGACGGCCGGGACGGTCCCGCCGGCGGTACCGCCGCGGGGGGTCGGGCCGACGGCCCGCTCGTCGTCCCGGCGCCGCTCACGGGGCCAGCGTAAGGGCGCCGGGTCCTGATCCCGGGGCCCGGGGCCGCGACCGAGGCGCCCGAGCGCTGGTCAGGTGGGCGGAGTGCTGCTTAGGGTGGCCGCACTGCCCGCGCCGCTCGGCCCCGGGCCGCACGAGTCGGGGGATCGGTGCACACGAGCAGGGATGGCCGACGGGTGCGCGCTCTCGCGCTGGCTCTGGTGGCGGCGGCCGGGATCGCCGTGGGTGGTGTCGCGTCGCCGGGGCGGGCCGCGGCGGCGCCCGCGGACGACTGCGCGAGCCCGACCCGCACCGTCGCGGGTGAGGGCTGGGCCGCCGTGACCGTGCGACCCGGGGAGGTCGTGCGCGTCACGGGTCGCGTCGCCGGCGGCGTCGACGCCCTGCCCGCCGGTGGCACGCTGTGCGTCGCGCCCGGCGCCGTCCTGGCCCCGGCGTACCTGAACGCCCCCGCCGGCACGCTCCACGTGGCCGCCGGCGGCACGGCCCAGCTGCCGTGGATGTCCACCGGCCAGGGGTTCGTGCTCGACGCCGCGGGCACGGTCACGGTGGCGGGGCTGAACGTGAACGGCCCGGCGACGCTCCGCACGGCTCCCGAGGGCAGCCTGACCGTCGCCTCCGCGTTCGCGCCGTCGGCCGGCGCCCTCGTCAACGAGGGCCGGCTGGACCTGCCCGCCGGGCTGACGCTCAACCGGGCCGCCACGCTGACCAGCACGGGCGAGCTGGTCGTCGGCGGGCCCGTGGTGGTCGACGGCACCCTGGACACCACCGGTTCCGCCCGCCTGGCCGGCACGCTGACCGTGAACGGCTCGGGCACGCTGCGCAACGGGTGCGTGCTCGAGGCGGCCGGGCTGGACCTGTCGGGCGGCTCGGCGACCAACACCGGCCTGGTCGCCGTCGACGGGGACGCCCGGACCACCGGGACGTGGCGGCAGTCGAGCACCGGCGCGCTCACCGCCCGGGACCTGCTGGACGACGGGACCATCACCGGGTTCGGCCGGTACGCGTTCACCGGCACCACCACGGTGCACGGCCGGTTCACCGGTGACTCCGCGGCCGCGCCGGTGCTGGTGGACCTCCCCGGCGCCGGGTTCGACCTCGTCACCGGGACGGTCGCCAACGTGACCGTCACGGACCTGACCATCCCGGCGGCCGGCTCCTACCCGGCCCCGGACTGCGCCGGCGCCGCCGCGGCCGCTCCCTCCGCCGACGTCCAGCTGGCCGTCACCGGGCCGGCGGTCGTGGACCCGGGTGCCGCCGTCACGTACACCGTCACCGTGACCAACGCCGGCCCCGACGAGGCCGGCGACGTCCGGGTGACCCAGACCCTGCCGGCCGCCCCGCAGGGCGTGCTGTCGGCCGTGACGGCCGACCAGGGCGGGACCGTGGCGGCCGGCGAGGTCCGGTGGGCCCTGGGCGCGCTCGCCCCGGGCGCGACCCGCACGCTCACCGTCACCGGGACGGCCCCCGCCTCCGGGTACCTGGTGACCACGGCCCGGGCCGGGTCCAGCACCCCGGACCCGGACCCGTCGAACAACGACGGGACGGCGCTCAGCGAGCGCGTCGGGACCGAGATCGCCACCGCGCCCGTCCGGGCGCCGGGACCCAGCACCGCGCCCGTGCTGCTCGAGGGCGTCGGCGGGGTGCCCGTCCTCGGGGCGCTGCCGGCGACGCCCGGCGACCCGGACCTGCAGCTGCGGTACGCGATCACCTCCCCCGCCGGCGTCGCCGCGGTCGCGCTGACCCCCGCGGGGCTGTTCGCGTACCTCACGCCGCCGGACTTCGCGGGCACGGACACGTTCGGCTTCCGGGTGTGCGACAACCAGACCCCCGAGGAGTGCACGGACGCCACCGTGACCGTCGTGCTGCACCCCCGGGCGGCCGACGACGCGGCCACGACCACCGCCGGCACGCCGGTCGCGGTCCCGGTGACCGCGAACGACTCCGGCGGGTCGCGGCTGTCCGCGGCGCTCGGGACCCCGCCGGCGGACGGCACCGCGGTGGCCGACCCGGCGGCGGGCACGGTCACGTACACGCCCGCGAGCGGGTTCACCGGGACGGACACCTTCACCTACGGCGCGTGCGCGTCGGCCGACCCGACGGACTGCACCACGGCGACCGTCCGGGTGCAGGTGCTGGCGGTCAACCGGCCGCCGCAGGCGTTCCTGGCCGACCTGGAGACCACCGTGGACGTCCCCGTCGCCGGGCCGGTCGTCGTCACCGACCCCGACGGCGACCCGATCACGGTGACCGCGGTCTTCGCCCCCGTGCTCGGCAGCGCGGCGCTGGACCCCGCGGGCACGCGCTACGTCCCGCCGCCCGGGTTCGCCGGGCGCGACCTGTACGCGTACACCGCGTGCGACGACGGCGAGCCGGCGCTGTGCTCCACCGGCCTCGTCACCGCCCTGGTCGCGCCGGTCGCGACCGACGACGTGGTGGCCACGGCGGGCGGGACCGCCGTGCGCGCGACCGTCCTGGACAACGACCGCGGCACGGTGCTGCCGCCGCGGGTGGTGACCGGGCCGGCCCACGGCACGGTGGTCGTCGACGGGGCCGCGCTGGTCTACACGCCGGCGGCCGGGTACGCCGGTACCGACGAGCTCGTCTACGAGATCTGCGCCGAAGACGGGTCCGACGCCTGCGCCACCGCGCGCGTGTCCGTCACCGTGAGCGCCGCCGTCGGCGGCCCGACCGGTCCGTCCGGCCCGGGCGGGGCGGGCAGCGGCGCCGGCGGAACCGCGGCGACGCCCGCCGACCCGGACGACGGCGCGCGAGCGGACCGCCTGGCCCGCACCGGCACGGACGCACCGGGCGCCGGGCTGCTGGCGGGCGCACTGGTGCTCGCCGGCACCGGGCTCCTGCTGCACTCCCGCCGCCCGACCGGCCCTGCGGGTCTGCGACCGAAGTAGCACCCGGGACCGGCCCCCGGTCGGCTCCGGGTCCCGCCCCACCACGCACAGGATGGAACCAGGTCGACGCGCAGGACGCGCCGACCGGGTCGAGAACCGGGCACGCCCCGGGGAGAAGAGGTCGTCATGCAGCAGTACCGGGTCCGTCCCTCCGTGTGGATCGGTGTCGCCGCCGTGCTGGGCTACGTGCTGCTCGTCGCGCTGATCCAGCGGCTGTCCGGCGTCCCGTACCCCGAGCTCGGGGACAGCGGCAGCAACCTGTTCCGCGGCGTCGGGATCTCGCTGATCGTCGGCACGCTCGCCCTCGCGGCCCTGACGACCGCCCTGGGGTGGTGGCGGCCCGCCCTGCACGAGCAGCACCGCGCCGCCCACCGGTGGCCGCTGATCGCCCCGTTGGTCCTGGGGGTGCTCGCGGTGCTCAACCTGGTGGGCACCGACTGGGGCGCCTACGACGGCGGGTTCTTCGCGGCGTCGCTGGTCCTGCTGCTCGTGGGCTTCACCGAGGAGATCACCACCCGCGGCCTGCTGGTCGTCGGCCTGCGGTCCCGCCTCGGCGAGGGCTGGGTGTGGTTCCTGTCCTCGCTGGCGTTCGGGCTGATCCACCTGGTCAACGCGTTCGGCGGTCAGGCCCTGGGGGCGACCGTGTTCCAGGTCGTCTCCGCGTTCCTGTTCGGGACCGCGCTGTACATCCTGCGGCGGGTCACCGGCACACTGGTGTGGGCGATGGCCCTGCACGCCCTGTGGGACTTCTCGGTGTTCGCGGCCCAGCGCGGCGAGGCGTCGGGGCTCGCGAACAACGGGGCCCTCGAGCTGCTCGTCGAGGCGTTCGCGCTCGTGGCCGTCGTCTGGGTGATCCGCGGCGCGCACGAGCGGCTCGCCCCGGGGCTCGAGCGTCAGCCTGCCGCCGCGTGAGCCTCGGCGTCGTCTGACCGGCTGCTCCCGGTCAGCACGCGGACGAGGGGCGTCCGGCGCCGGGAGGGTCCGCCAGGGCCTCGCACGACCGGCGCCGGGAGGGTTGACTGGGCGGGCAGCCGTCCGTCGGAGACCTCCGCGCCGGCACCGCCACCGTTCCGCTCACCCCAGGGAGTCCTGTGCTCACCGTCAACGCCTACGCCGCCCCCTCCGCGACCGAGCCGCTCGTCCCCGTGACGATCGAGCGCCGCGACGTGGGGCCGAAGGACGTGCTGATCGAGATCCGCTACGCCGGCGTCTGCCACTCCGACATCCACACCGTCCGGGGTGACTGGGGCCCCATCACCTACCCGCAGGTCGTCGGGCACGAGATCGTCGGCGTGGTCGCCGAGGTCGGCACCGAGGTCACGCGGCACGTCGTCGGCGACCGGGTCGGCGTCGGCTGCATGGTGAACTCGTGCCGGGAGTGCGAGAACTGCCGCGCCGGCCTGGAGCAGTACTGCCTCGAGGGCAACACCCAGACCTACGCGTCGGTCGACCGCGACGGCACCATCACGCAGGGCGGGTACTCGACCCACGTGGTCGTCGACGAGGACTTCGTGCTCCGCGTGCCGGAGGCCATCCCGTTCGACAAGGCCGCGCCGCTGCTGTGCGCCGGGGTGACCACGTACTCCCCGCTCGCCCACTGGGGCGCCGGCCCGGGCAAGAGGGTCGCGGTGGTCGGCATGGGCGGCCTCGGCCACATGGCCGTCAAGCTCGCGCACGCCATGGGCGCCGAGGTCACCGTGCTGTCGCGCACGCTGAGCAAGAAGGCCGACGGCCTCGAGCTCGGCGCGGACCACTACTTCGCCACCGAGGACCCGGCGACGTTCGCCGAGCTCGCGAACACCTTCGACCTCATCGTCAACACCGTGTCCGCGGTCGTCGACCTGGGCGCCTACCTGTCGCTGCTCCGGCTCGACGGCACCCTGGTCAACGTCGGCGCGCCCGGCGAGCCCCTGCCCGTCCAGGTGTTCACCCTGTTCGGCAACCGCCGCTCGTTCGCCGGGTCGAGCATCGGCAGCATCGCGGAGACCCAGGAGATGCTCGACTTCTGCGCCGAGCACGGCATCGCGCCCGAGACCGAGCTGATCGCGGCCGACGCCGTCAACGAGGCGTACGAGCGCGTGCTGCGCTCGGACGTGCGGTACCGGTTCGTCATCGACGTCGCGACGATGGCCTGAGCGCTCCCGCGCCGACCGCCGAACCGGCCCCGCGGCCGCCCCCACGACCGTAGAGTCCCCGGTCATGGGGGCGGACCGCATGGCCGAGGTGCAGCTCGACGACGTCGCCGAGCCGGGGCCGGTCGCGCCGTCGCGCACCCCCGCGCGCGCCCGCGCGCTGCTGCGCCGCTGGTGGCCGGCGCCGGTCGCGGTGGTCCTGGCACTGGTCGCGGCCCAGGTGGTCGCCGACCGCCGGGACGAGGCCGCGGCGGAGCGCCTCCGCGCGACGCCGGGCGTCCTCGCCGAGACCGTCACCGCGCCCCTGGAGGCGACGCCGTGGGGCACGAGCGACGCGATGGGGCTGCTGATGTCCGGGACCCGCACCGCGGACGGGCTGATCGCGGGCGTGCTGACGCCGGGCAGCGGCGAGCCCGCCGCCGTGGTGGCGCTGGACCCGGGCACCGGCGAGGAGCGGTGGCGCGCCGAGATCGGGGTGCTGCCGACCGAGGACGGGTACACGCGCACCGCGTCGTGCACCTCGGGCACCGACGCCCCCGCGGAGACGCTGTGGTGCGCCGTCACCGACGGCCCCGCGGGTGACGCGGGCCCGGTCACGACCCGGCTGGTCGAGGTCGACCTCGCGGCCCGGGCGGTCGCCGACGCCCGGGAGCTGGAGCCCGGCGCCGAGGCGACGGTCGTCGCCGACGTGCTCGTCGTCGGCGTCCGCGGCGACGACGGGGTCGTCCTGACCGGCAGCGACGTCGGCGGTGCGGAGCGGTGGCGCACCGAGATCGCGGACCCTGTCGACCCGTCCTTCTGGAGCGGCTGGCTCGTCTCCGCCGGTGGGCACGTGTTCGTCCAGGGCACCGCGGCCACCTGGGCCGTCGATCCCGCGGACGGCCGCATCGAGGCGGACGCCGAGGCGCTGTACGCGGCGCGCGGCGACGCGCTGGTGGCCGTGCCGACGACGGGCGCGCTGCGCCTGCTCGGGCCGGACGGCAGCGCGACCGCGACACTCGACGGCTACCCGCTGTACCTGTCGCCCGACGACGGCTCCGCGCCCGGCATCCAGCCCGTCTCCACGCCCGACGGGTCGGGGAGCGTCGTGCGCGGCGTCGAGGCGTCGACCGGGCGCGCGCTGTGGGAGCGTCCCGGGGAGACGGGTCCCCGCAGCGGCTACCTGCTGCTCGACGGCGTCCTGTACGGCACGGACCTGACCGCCGTCTGGGCCGTCGACGCGCTCACCGGGGCGGAGCGCTGGAGCACCACGGCACCGCCCGTCGACGGCACCGGGCTGATGACCGACGGCCGGCACCTGCTGCGCGCCGAGCGCGAGGACGGCACCGCCGACCTGGTGCTGTCGGCCTACGACCTCGGGTCCGGGCGCCGCGCCTGGACCACCCCCGTCCCGGACGGCGTCGAGTCCCTGTGGTCGTGGGACGGGGCGCTGTACGGCTACGGCTCCAGCGGGCGGGACATGGTGCTGCTGCGATGACCGGCCGGACGCCGGCTGGGACGACGGCGCGGACCTACGGTGCCCGCACCGCGAGCAGGTCCTCGACCGGGGCGAGCTCGACGAGGCCCCGCGCCCGGGTCGCCAGGTCCGCGTCCGACGCGACGAGCACGTCCGCCTGCAGCCGGGCGACCGCGACGTACTCCGCGGGCGCGACGTCGTCCCAGCCCTGCTCGGTGGCGATCCGCCAGGCGACGGCCCGGGAGACCCGGTCGCCGAGCAGCCGCACGCGCATCGTCGTCAGCCCGTCGAGCAGCCGCTCGGCCCGCGCGGTGTCGAGGGTGCCGGCGCGGACGGCGCGGTAGAGCAGGCCCATCGCCTCCGAGCGGAGCAGGTTCGGGGCGACGAGCTGGTGCCCGTCCGGCACGGCGAACGCCTCCTCGACCAGACGCACGGCCGTCGGGGCGTCGATCGCGAACCGCGTCATCGCCGCTCCTCCCCCGGGCCGCCGAGCCGCGCCCACGTCCCCTCGGACACCACCTCGACGGTCCCGCCGGCGACCACGATCGCCGTCTGCTCGTCGATCGCGTAGGCGGGCACCCCGCCGAGGCCGGCCGCCCACCGCTCCGCCGCCGCCCTCGTGTTGGTCGGGAACGCGTCGAGGTGCGGGAAGATCGCGAACGGCACGACGCCGAGCGCGCTGTCGTCCGGCGCGTCGGCCCACTCCACGAACATCTCGCCGATCCGCGGCGCCATGACCATGCTCCCCGCGCTGACGCCGACCCAGACGAGGTCGGGCAGTCCCGGCAGCAGGTCGGCCAGCCCGGACTCCCGCACCCAGTGCGCGAGGTAGGTCGCGTCGCCGCCGTCGACCAGCAGCACGTCGGCGTCCCGCACCCACGGGGCCCAGCGCTCCGCGCCGATCGTCGGCAGCGCGGTGAGCTCGAGCACCCCGAGGGAGGCCCACCCGAGGCCGGTCAGGTGCTCGAAGCCCGGTTCGGCGGCGACGAGGCCGCGCACCGACCCCGGCCCGCACAGCGGGTGGCCCCACTGGGCGGTCGGGACGACCAGCGCGCGGCACTCGGCGAGCGGCCGGGGCAGCAGCCGGTCGAGCGCCGCGCGGATGCTGGGGTTGGTGACGCCGCCGGACGTCAGCACGAGCTGCACGGGTCCCTCCCCGGTTCGCGGGCCGTCGGTCGGGGCCCATCCTGCACCCGCGCGCGTGTCGGTGCCGTGCGGCAGCATGGCCCGGTGAGCAGCGAGGTGACGGCCCCGCGCCTGCGCACCGAGCCGAGCATCGCGCACCTGGACGCGGACGCCTTCTTCGCGTCGGTCGAGCAGGCGCAGCGCCCGTCGCTGCGCGGGCGCCCGGTGCTGGTCGGCGGGACCGGGCCGCGCGGGGTGGTCGCCGCGGCGTCCTACGAGGCCCGGGCGATGGGCGTGCGGTCCGCGATGTCGATGGCGAGCGCCCGCCGCGCGTGCCCGCAGGCGACCGTGGTGGTCCCCCGGTTCGACGCGTACACCGCGTACTCGGCGCGGATCATGGCGGCGCTGCGCGAGCGGTCGGACGCGGTCGAGCCGCTGAGCATCGACGAGGCGTTCGCCGACCTCGGTGCCGTGCGACCCGGCCCCGGCGGCTGGCCCGGCGTCGCCCGGGACCTGCGGGAGCGCGCGGTCGAGCTCGCCGGCGTGCCGGTGTCCGTCGGGATGGGCCGGTCGAAGCTCGTCGCCAAGCTCGCCTCGGCGGCCGCCAAGCCCGCGGGCGTCGTGGTCGTCGCACCCGAGGACGAGGACGCGTTCCTGCTGCCGATGCCGGTGCGCTCCCTGTGGGGCGTCGGGCCGGTGTCCGCCGAGCGCCTGGAGAAGATCGGCGTGCGGACCGTCGAGGACCTGCGCGGGCAGCCGCTCGACACCCTGACGATGGTGCTGGGCGACGCCGCCGGGTCGAACCTGTTCCGGGTGGCGCGCGGCTGGGACGACCGGCCGGTGGCGGAGACCCGGGAGCGGAAGTCCGCCGGCGCCGAGCACACCTTCGAGCGCGACCTGCACGGCCGGGCCGAGGTCGCGGCGCAGCTGCCCGCCGTGGTCGACCAGGCGTACGCCCGGCTGGAGCGGCACGGCGGCGCGGCACGGACCGTGACGGCGAAGGTGCGGTTCGCCGGGTTCAGCACCGTGACCCGCGCGGTGTCGCTGCCGTCGCCGACCGCGGACCGGGCAGCCCTGCACGAGGCGGCGGCGCGGGCGCTCGACCTGGTGGAGCTGACCGAACCGGTGCGGCTGCTCGGCGTGGCGTTCAGCGGGCTGTCCGAGCACGCGCAGCTCATGCTCGACCTGGCGGGGCCCGCCGACCCGGCCGCGCCGGGCTCGCCGGCCGCCCCGGACCTCGGGGGCGACCCGGGCGCGGGGGCCGACCCGGGCGCGGGGGCCGACCCGGGCACCGACGACCCCGACGCGCTCCGCCCCGTGGCCAGGCGCCGCCGCGGCCGGCTCCGCGTCGACGACGCCGCCCCCGGGCTCGACGTCCGGCACCCGGTGCACGGCCGCGGCTGGGTGGTGCGGACGCGCGACGACGGCCGCGTCGCCGTCCGGTTCGAGACCGCCGCCACCGGCCCGGGCCGGCAGATCTGGCTGGACCCGGCGACGGAGGAGGTCGAGCTGGTCGGTGCGCTCGGCCCGGACGGTGCGGAGCTGCCGGAGGGACCCGCCGAGGAGCAGCCGGCCCCGGGGCGTGTCAGTGGTGGCGGATAGCGTTGTTCCATGGCACCTGACCTGCAGGAACATCCGGACGGCGACGTGGTCGCCGCCGTGGTGCTGCCGGTCTACGGGCCCGACGGGACGTGCCTGACCGGCCTGGGCCCGGACCCGGTCGTGGCCGCCGGCGGGGCGCCGCGCACGGGTGAGCAGCGGCAGGTCGAGGCGATCCGGTCGTGCCCGCCCGGGCCGGAGCTGGACGCGTGGCTGCGGGGCCTGGACCTGGACGTGCTGACCTCCACGGTCCTGGTCGAGGTGGTTGCGGCGCGGGCGCGGATGGAAGCCCACCAGCACGCCGCGATGCTCGACGCCATCGCCGTGCTGGCATCCCGCGAGGAGATGCGCCCGGACTGGTCCCCGCTGGCCGGGGCGCCGCCCACGCAGGCGTGCGTCGCTGGCGACGAGCTCGCGATGCGCCTGGGGTGGCCTCGGGTGACATCGACGAGGGTCGTGCACCGGGCGGTCGTCCTGGACGGCCTGCTCGCACGGACCCGGCAGGCGCTGGAGGTCGGGCACATCGACGCCGCCAAGGCCCAGGTCCTCGCCGCAGCACTGACCGACCTGCCGTTCCAGGCCGCGCACGCCGTGGAGGACGCGGTGCTCCCCGACGCCGACCAGTGCTCCGTGGCCCAGCTGCGGCAACGGGTCGAGCGGGAGATCCGGCTGGCCG
>NZ_JAKRMS010000069.1 GCF_022346185.1 Cellulomonas sp. ACRRI
ACCGGGCGGGGTGCCGGCGCCCGCCGCCGGCACCCCGCCCGGTGACGTCCCGGCGTGGTGGCGCCAGGCCGTCGTCTACCAGGTCTACCCGCGCAGCTTCGCGGACGCCGACGGCGACGGCCTCGGCGACCTGGCCGGGATCACCCGGCGCGCGGACTACCTCGCCGCGCTCGGGGTGGACGCCGTCTGGCTCAGCCCGTTCTACCCCTCGGCGCTGGCGGACGGCGGGTACGACGTCGCGGACTACCGCGACGTGGACCCGCGGCTCGGCACGCTCGACGACTTCGACGCGCTGGTCGCGGCGCTGCACGCCCGCGGCATCCGGGTGGTCGTCGACATCGTGCCCAACCACACCTCCGACCAGCACGCGTGGTTCCGCGAGGCGCTGGCCGCGGGCCCGGGGTCGCCCGCGCGCGACCGGTACATCTTCCGCGACGGGTCCGGGCCGGACGGGTCCGAGCCGCCGACCGACTGGGAGTCGACCTTCGGCGGGCCGGCCTGGGACCGGGTCCCGGACGGCCAGTGGTACCTGCACAGCTTCGCCCCCGAGCAGCCGGACCTCGCCTGGGACCACCCCGAGGTGCGCGCCGACTTCGTCCGGACCCTGCGGTTCTGGTCCGACCGGGGCGTCGACGGGTTCCGGATCGACGTCGCGCACATGCTCACCAAGGACCTGACGGAGCCGCTGCCGTCCGCGGCGGAGATCGAGGCGCTGCCCCGGGACGGGAACCACCCGCTCTACGACCGGGACGACGTGCACGAGGTCTACGCCGAGTGGCGCGCCGTGCTCGACTCCTACGACCCGCCGCGCGCCGCGGTCGCCGAGGCGTGGGTCGACTCGGAGCGGGTGCCGCTGTACGCGCGGCCCGAGAGCCTGGGGCAGTCGTTCAACTTCGACCTGCTGCTGGCGGAGCCCGATGCGGCGGAGTTCCGGCGGATCATCACCGACAACCTGGCGCTCGCGGCCCGGTCCGGCTCGTCGAGCACCTGGGTGCTGTCGAACCACGACGTGGTGCGGCACGCGACCCGGTACGGCATCCCGCCCACCGGCGACGGGCAGGCGCCGCGCGAGCGCGCCGCGGACTGGCTGCTGGCCGGCGGCCCGGAGTCGGCGCTCGACCGGGACCGGGGTCTGCGGCTCGCGCGGGCCGCGACCCTGCTGGTCCTCGGCCTGCCCGGGTCGACCTACCTCTACCAGGGCGAGGAGCTGGGTCTGCACGAGGTCGCCGGCATCCCGGGGGAGCAGCGCCAGGACCCGACGTTCTTCCGCACGGGCGGGGCGCAGGTCGGCCGGGACGGCTGCCGGGTGCCGCTCCCGTGGACGGCGGACGGCGACTCCTTCGGGTTCGGCGACGGCCGCGCGCACCTGCCGCAGCCCGCGTGGTTCGCCGAGCACGCCGTCGACGCGCAGGAGGCGGACCCGGGCTCGACGCTGGCGCTGTACCGCCGGGCGCTCGCGGCCCGGCGGCGGCTCCAGGGCGCCGAGCGGCTGACCTGGGTGGAGACGGGACGGGACGACGTCCTGCACTACGTCCGGCCGGGCGGGTGGCACGTCGTCGCGAACTTCGGGGACGAGCCGTACCCCGTCGCGGGCGTCGGGGAGGTCGTGGTGGCGAGCGCGCCGGCGACCGCGGAGCTCGGCGGCGGCGTCGTGGTGCCCCCGCGCGCGACCGTGTGGGGCGCCGGGGGCGAGGGCTGAGACGACGCGGTCCCCGGCCGGGACGATCCGGCCGGGGACCGCGTCTCCGCGTTCGTGCCTCCGGGTCAGATCCGCGCGGCGGGATCGGTGCCGTCGTCCGGGGTCGTGCCGGGCGGCGGCACGTCCACCACCGGCTCGGTCTCGACGACCAGGGTCTCCGTCTCGACGACGACCGGCTCCACCGGCTCGACCTCGTCGGCCGTCGGCCGGTCGCTCGTCCCGCCCGCCTTCGCGGCACCGACCACGGCGGCGGCCGCACCCGCCGCGGCGGCGCCGAGGCCCGCGGCGACGGCCGTGCCGGAGAGCCCGGCCTTGCCGGAGTCGCCCTGCGACGCGGCGGCGTCCGCCACCCCGGGCGTGCCCAGCCCGGCACCCTCGCGCACCTCGCCCCGCCAGGCACCGGTCGCGTAGCCCTCGGCCTCGATGAACTCCTTGAACCGCTCGAGGTCCTTCGCGGCGCGGTTCTCCACGACGTTGAGCTTGTCGCCGACCTTCTCGACCAGGCCCTCGGGCTCGTACTCGAGCGACAGGTGCACCGAGGTCTGCCCGCCGCCCAGGTCCTCGAACGTCACCGCGCCGGCGTTGGTCGCGCCCTCGGTCGCCGCCCAGGCCACCTTGCTGTCCCGGACCTGCTCGAGGATCCGCGCCTCCCACTCCCGCTTGACGCCGGCGATCTCGGCGACCCAGCGGAGCCGGTCGTCGCTCAGCTGCGTCACGGACTTCACGCCCCCCATGAACCGCGGGAACTCCTCGAACTGCGTCCACTGGTTGTACGCGACGCTCACCGGCACGTTCACCAGGACCGACTCCTCGACCTTCGTCGTCATGACGTCTCCTCGTCCGAGCTGGGCGCCGGGCGGCAGCGCTGCACCCGGCCCGTCCAGCATGCGCGCGGACGCGTGGCAGCGCCCGCGGTCACCGCGCGGACGCGGGGAGCGCGGGCGGCGGGGAGCGCGCCCTGGGTCACCGCGCGAACGCGACGACTCCCGTGATGAGCAGGCTGATCGCGACGGTCCACAGGGTGATCGCGACGCCCTGCCACGTGAGGATCCGGGCTCGGGAGACCCCGGACGCGGAGAGGGCGGCGGCGGTGAAGTGGGTCGGGATGAGCAGCGGGCCGAGCAGGCTGACGCCGGCGACGCCGTACCGGGCGAACGCGCGGTCGAACTTCTGCCGGCGCGGGCTCGGGGCGACGGGCGCACGGCCCCCGCGGGTGACGACCGCCGCGCGGGTGCGGACGCCGACCGTCACGACGAGCAGCACCGCGAGGAAGTTGCCGGCGATCGCCGCGACGACGGCGGCGACGGGGTGGATCCCGCCGACGACGCCGATCGCGGCGGCGCCCTCGCCCTCGACGAACGGCACGGCGCCGGCGAGCGCGACGCCCGCGGGCTGCAGCCAGTCGGGCAGCTGGGCCACGAGCTCCTGGAACTCGGGGACGATGTCGGGCAGACCTGCCATGGTGACCTCCGGGGGTGCGGCTGGGGTGGTGCTTCTCGGTGCCTCCAGCCAACGTGGTCGCCGGGTCGCGCGGCAGTGCCGCGGTGTCACCGGCGCACGTGGGGTCGCGCGCGTCCGCCCGTGACGGATGTCATGGCCGTACGGTCGGCGGCATGGCTTCTCGGGCGGCAGGGGTGGGCGCCGCGGTCGGCAGCCCGTACGCCGGCGGCGTGCGGGCCACCTGGTGGTACACGGTCGCCGGCCTCGTGTTCCTCGACCTCGTCGTCCTGATGAACTGGTGGCTGTGGCTGGGCCAGCTCCCGGCGCACGCGGTGCTGCCCGGCGGGCCGGCGCTCGCGGCCCTGGGCGTGGCGCTCCAGCTCGGCGCGGCGGCGGTGCTCGTGCGGGACTACCCGGTCGCGGTGCGGCCGGCCGACGCCGAGGACACCGTGACCGCGCCCCGCCGCCGCCGGGGCGCGGTGGCCCTGGCCGTCGGCGCGGCCGGGGCGGCGCTGCTCGGCGTGACGACCGGGTCCTGGATGCTCGGGGTCGGCGTGCTCGCGTTCCTGCTGAGCCTGCTGCCCTGGCCCGGAGGCGTGCGGTGGCGGCTCGTCGCGCTGCTCACGCTGGTGCTCGCCGGGCTGTGGGTGGTGGACGCGCCACGGCTCGGCATCGACACCGCCGACGCCGACCTGTCGACCCTGCCGCCCACGCTGATCCTGCTGCTGCCCGCCCTGTCCGCCTTCTCGCTGTGGTGGTGGGACCTGGTGCGGGAGCTGGACCGCGCCCGGGAGGCCGCGGCGGCGGTGTCGGCGATGCGCGAGCGGCTGCGGCTGGCCGGCGAGGTGCACGACCTGCAGGGCCACCACCTCCAGGTCGTCGCGCTCCAGCTCGAGCTGGCCGAGCGGCTGATCGACCGCGACCCCGCCGCGGCGGCGGAGCAGATCCGGACCGCGCGGGCGTCGGTGGACGAGGCCCGCGCCGGCACCCGCGACCTTGCGACCCGGTTCCGGGGCGTCCCGCTGCCGGACGAGCTGGCGAACGCCGCGGACCTGCTCCGCGCGGCGGGCCACGAGGTGCAGGTCGAGCTCGACCGCGGCGCGGAGCGGGCGCCCGCCGACGTGCTCGGCCCGCTCGTCCGGGAGAGCGTGACGAACGTCCTCAAGCACGGCGCCGGCCGCCGCGCCCGGATCAGCCTGCGCCGGGAGGGTGGCATGTGGCGGTACGCGATCGCGAACGACCGGGACCCGGCCACCCCCGGCGCCGCGGCGTCGCGGGGGACCGGGGTGGCCGCGATGCGGGACCGGATCGCCGCCCTCGGCGGGACGGTGGAGGTGCGGGCCGACGACGAGTTCGTGCTGACGGTCGCGGTGCCGGACGGGGCGCGGCCGGACGCGGTGGACGGGACGGGCGCATGATCCGGGTGCTGATCGCCGATGACGAGGACATGATCCGCACGGCCCTCGCGGCCCTGCTCCGGCTGGAGCCCGACCTCGACGTCGTCGCCGAGTGCGCGTCCGGCGAGGAGGCGCTGGTGGCCGCGGTGCGCGCACGCCCGGACGTGTGCCTGCTGGACCTGGAGATGCCCGGCATCGACGGGATCGACACCGCCGCGCGGCTGGCCCGCACGGTGCCGACGCGCTGCCTGGTGGTGACGCGGCACGCGCGCCCCGGCGTGCTGCGTCGGGCGTTGCAGGCGGGGGTCGACGGGTTCCTGCCGAAGTCCCGGCCCGCGCAGGACGTGGCGGAGGTGATCCGCCTGGTGGCAGCGGGGCACCGGTACGTCGACCCCGAGGTGGCGGCCGACGCGCTCGCCGACGAGCGCAGCCCGCTCACGGACCGCGAGCTGGACGTGCTGCGGGCGGGCCGGCGAGGAGAGACCATCGCGCAGATCGCGGCCGCGGTGTACCTGTCGCCCGGGACGGTGCGCAACCACGTGTCGTCGGTCCTCGGCAAGCTCGGGGTCGCGACACGGCAGCAGGCGGTGCTGGTGGCGGAGGAGCGCGGCTGGATCTGAGCCCGCCGCCGGGTGCCGGACGCCCGTGGGCCGCGGCGGACCCGGGTGGCCGGACCCCGCGTGCGTGGTTCCACGCAGACGGGGGCGGGTGGCGCCGCGCCCTCGCGTGAGATCAGGGAGTCATCTTCCCCGACCACCACCGAGGACCAGCCGTGCACGCCACCCTGACCGCACCGACCGCCCGCACCGGGACCGCGCTCGAGGACCCCGCCGTCGCGGCGGTCCCCGCGGCCGCCCGCACCGGCGCCGTCGACACCGACCGGCTCCTGCTCGACCACCGGCACGCCCTCGCGGTGCTGCTCCTCAAGATCGCCGGCCTCCGCGACCAGGTCCGGGACGGCCGGGCGCACGACCCGGTGGAGCACATGACGTGGCGGCTCAAGTCCGCCGCGTCCATCGAGGCGAAGGCCCGGCGCAAGGGCATCCCGCTGGACGACGACGCCCTCCGCCGCGAGATGCAGGACCTGGCGGGGCTGCGCGTCGTGTGCGCGTTCCTCTCGGACCTGCGCGACGTCCGGGACGCGGTCCTCGCCCTCCCCGGGCTGGTGCTGCTCGAGGAGCGGGACTACACCGCGCGGCCGAAGGCCAGCGGCTACCGCAGCCTGCACCTCGTCGTCGGCGTCCCCGTCCGCGGCGCCGGTCAGGTCACGGTCGAGATGCAGCTCCGCACCGTCGCCATGGACTTCTGGGCGTGTCTGGAGCACCGGCTCGCCTACCGGCACCACGCCCCGGTCCCCGTCCCGGTCGCCGCCGCGCTGCGGCGCTCCGCCGCCGTCACGAACGCGCTCGACCTCGCGATGGACCGGCTGTGGTCGCGCACCGCGGACGCGGCCGCCGCTCCCGCGCTCGGGGCGTCCCGCGCGGCCTGACGCACCGACCCGGCCCGACCCGACCCGACCCGACCCAGGAGGTCCCGATGTCCCTGACCCTGTCCACCACCGCGTTCACCGTGGCGCTCGGCGCGATCGTCGCCGGGTTCGTCGGTGTCGCCCTCGCGCTGCACCACGCCGGCGGCGCCGCGACGCCCGCCACGGACCCCGTCCCCGTCCCCGTCGTCCTCCAGGAGGTGTCGTCGTGCTGACCGACCTGGCCGTCCTCGGCGGTCTGCTCGCCCTGCTCGCCGTGGCCCACCGCGTGTGGACCACCCTGATGCGCGACCCGCAGCGGTCGCTCCGCACCGCCGCGGTGACCCCCGCGCCCCGAGGGGGGTGGCGGTCGTGACCCGGCGCGACACCGTGCTCGTCGGGATCGACGGCACCGCGCCGAGCCTGCAGGCGCTGGACTGGGCGGCCGCGTACGCGCGGCGCACCGGGCGCTCGCTGCACCTCGTGTGCAGCTACCAGCTGCCCGACACCCACGCCCGCGGCGACTGGCCGTACGCCCACCCGCTCATCGAGGACTGCGCGGTCCGCCGCCGGGTCGAGCAGGTGCTGGACGAGGGACGGGAGCGCGCCGAGCGCGCCGGCGTCCCGGCGTCGACGGAGCTGGCGGAGGGCGAGCCGACGGCCGTCCTCGTGGAGCGGTCGGCCGAGCACGCGCTCGTCGTCGTCGGCGCGCGCAACGCGGGTCGCGTCGCGGAGCGCCTGCTCGGCACGGTCTCCGCGACCCTGCCCGCGCACGCGAACTGCCCGACCGTCGTCGTGCCGGCCCGGCACCACCCGGTGCGGCGCGGCGCCCCGTCCGCGCGGCAGGAGGCCCCGCGGCACGGGCGCGTCGTCGTCGGCGTCGACGGGTCGCCCGGTTCCGAGGCGGCGCTGCACCACGCGGTGCAGCAGGCGCGCGCGTGGCGGTCGTCCCTGCTGGTGGTGCGGGCGGTGCCGACCGGCACCTGGCGGCGCGCACCGTGGCAGCGGTCCGGCGTCCGCGACGAGCTGGTCGCGACCGCCCGGGCCGACCTGGCGCGGGTGACCGACCGGCTGGGTGCCCAGCACCCGGACGTCCCCGTCGAGGGCGCCGTCGTCGAGGCGACCGCGCCGAGCGGGCTCCTCGAGTGCATGACGTCGGCCGACCTCCTGGTCGTCGGCTCCCGCGGGATCGGGGGGTTCCGCGGCCTGCTGCTGGGGTCCACCTGCCAGCAGGTGCTGCACCGGGCGCACTGCCCCGTGCTCGTCGCGCGGCCGGTCGCCGGGCACCTGCCCGCGGAGCACCTCCCGGTGGAGCTCACCACGGCGTGATCCGCCGACGGGGCACCGGCTCTCCTGCGGGAAGCCGGTGCCCCGGCCTACGATCGCCGCATGGTGACGCCCATCACACGGGTCGGCATCGTCGAGGATGAGGCGCTGCTGCGCGGCATGCTGGAGCAGACGCTGTCCGCCGAGGAGTCGATCCGCGTCGTGCACGCGGTGCCCGGGGTCACGGAGGCCCGACTCGTGTTCACCCCGGGCTCGTGCGACGTCGCGCTGCTCGACGTCAACCTGCCGGACGGGAACGGCGTCGCGCTCGGGGTCGCGCTGCAGCGGGCAGACCCCCGCCTGGCGGTGATGCTGCTGTCCAGCGAGGACGTGATGGGCCTGTTCACGACGGTCCAAGAGCAGGTCAGCCGCCCGTGGAGCTACCTGTCCAAGCGGTCCAGCTTCGCGCGCGACGTCCTGGTGCGCGCCGTCGTCGCCACCGCGCGCGGTCAGGTCGTCCTCGACCCGTACCTGGTCCAGCGCTCCACGCCTCGCGCGGGCTCCGCGGTGGCGGAGCTGACCCCCGCGCAGTTCGGTGTGCTGCGGCTCGTCGCGGAGGG
Organism: Cellulomonas sp. ACRRI; assembly: GCF_022346185.1. Classification (GTDB taxonomy): domain Bacteria; phylum Actinomycetota; class Actinomycetes; order Actinomycetales; family Cellulomonadaceae; genus Cellulomonas. The sequence goes on from NZ_JAKRMS010000069.1 coordinate 7,888, forward strand.
ACTGTCGAACCAGGCGGCGGGGGAGCGGCTCGGCATCAACGAGCGGTCCGTCGAGAGCCACCTGAAGTCGATCTACCAGCGGCTGGGGATCGACGGCGAGGGGCACAACCGCCGCGTGGCCGCGGTGCTGGCCTTCCTGGACCAGACCGGACGGGCGTGGCGGGCGTGACCGCGACGCACGCCGCCGACCCGCGACCGGCCGCCCGGGACCGCGCAGCCGCGGCCGCCCGGGACGACCGGGACCGGCGGCGGATCACGATCATCGTCGGCGTCACCAACGTGACCCTCTACGCGTTCATGGCGATGGGTGCGTGGGTCGCGTGGGGCGGGCTGCAGGAGGCCGTCGACCACGAGCGGAGCGTCGTCGGCGTGGCCGTGGACGCCGTGGTCGTCGTCCTGATCAACCTGGCGTACGGCCTGGTGGTGCTGGCGGGCTCGCTCGCGCTCGGCGTGCTGCGGCGCGGGTGGGGCGCCCGCGTCCTGATCACCGCGGCGCTCGCGGCCGTCGCCTCGGTGCCGCGGATGCTCGCGCTCGTCGCCGTGAGCAGCACGCCGGCCAGCGCGACCTACGTCGTCGCGATCGGGTCGCTCGGCTTCCTGTCCGGCGTCGTCGGCATGCTGGCCGCGCTGTTCGCCGCCACGCTCGTCGACCGGGCGCGGACCGAGGAGCGCCGGCGCGAGGCCGAGGCCGCGCGGGCGCGCCGGGCGGTCGACGCGCTCCAGGAGGAGGAGATCCGGGTGCGCCGCATGGTCTTCGACCAGCTGCACGGCACCCTGCAGTACCACCTGGTCAGCGTGACCGCGGGGCTCGACGGGCTCGCCGCGCAGCTCGACGCCCAGGGGGACGCAGACCGGGCGGCGGACCTGCGCCGGTGGGCGGAGACGCTCGAGGAGATCCGCGAGGAGGACGTCCGCTCGCTGAGCCACACCGTGTTCCCGAGCGGTGCCGACCTCGGTACCGAGGAGGCGATCGCCCTCCTGCTGCACCGCCTGCCGCCGCAGGTCCGGACGTCCATCGAGGTCGGGCCGACCTACCGGGAGTTCGTCGAGCGCGGGGCGGCCCGGATGCCGATGGCCGAGCGGCTCGTCGTGATCTACACCGTGGAGGAGGCGGTGACCAACGCGCTCAAGCACGGGCACGCGGGCACCGTCCGGGTCCGGGCCGACGCCGAGCCGACGGACGACCCGCTGCGCTGGGTGTTCACGACCGTCGTGGACGACGACGGCACCGGGCCCACGCGGCCGGACCCGACCCTGCACGGCTTGTACCGGCACCGCGAGCGGATCGAGCACCGCGGCGGCACGCTCTCGCTGGGCACCAACCCCGAGGGGGGCGGGCGGCTCACGTTCCGGCTCCCGTTCGCGATCACCGCCGACCGGTGAGCGCGCGGCGCGCGGTGGGGTGCTTGTGCGCGGCCGGGGGGCGCCCCAGGCTGGGCGCATGACCGCCCCCGAGCCCGCCGCGGCGCCGGCCCCCCTCGTCGTGGCCGACGCCGCCGCCTGGCGCGCGTGGCTCGACGCCCACGAGCACGAGACCGACGGCGTCTGGCTGGTGCTCGCCAAGAAGGGCACCGTCGACCCGACGAGCCTGACCTACGCCGAGGCGCTGGACGAGGCGCTGTGCAGCGGGTGGATCGACGGCCAGAAGCGGAGCCGCGACGACGCGACCTTCCTGCAGCGGTTCACGCCGCGGCGGGCGCGGTCGATCTGGTCGCAGCGCAACGTGGAGCACATCGCCCGGCTCACGGCCGACGGCCGGATGCGGCCGCGCGGCCACGGCGAGGTCGAGCTCGCCCGCGCGGACGGCCGGTGGGACCGCGCCTACGCCGGGTCGGCGACCGCCGAGGTGCCGGCGGACCTGCTGGCGGCGCTCGACGCGGTCCCGGCAGCCCGGGCGGCGTTCGACGCCCTCGACCGGCAGGCGCGGTACTCGGTGCTGCACCCGCTCATGGTCGCGCCGAGCCCCGAGGTGCGGGCGCAGCGGGTGGCGCGGGCGGTGCGGGCGCTGGCCGGGGAGTAGCGCGCCGCTCCTGCGGCGACCCGGGGCGGCGCACGCCCGGGCCGAGGCGGACGGGCGCGGCGCGCCGGCCCGACGCCAGCCGGTCCCGGAGCCGCGCGTTCTCCGCCTCCAGCAGACCCACCCGCTCGGCCAGCGCGGCGGCGCGGTGCTGCGCGTCCGCGAGCCGGCGCCGGAGCGCGGCGTCCCGCCGGTCGACGGGCTCCGGCGGCACGGTGGCCTGCAGCGCGCGGATCCGCGCCGCGAACTCCCGGTGCTGCCGCAGGTAGGACACGGAGCAGTGCGCGGCGATGGCGATGGACAGGAAGTCGAACGGGCCGCCGTCGCGCTCGGCCAGGTCGATGGCGTGCGCGACGTGGTCGCGCACCACCTCGGCGCGGTGCCGCGCCTGCTGGATGACGTCCTGCCCGAGCCCGTCCTGCCCGAGCACGTCCTGCTGAGCCCACTCGTCCGACTGCACGGGCCCACCCTGCTCCCCCGACCACGGGCGGCGGCTGCGACCATCGGCCCAGGTCGTGTGTGACGCGCGCCTCCGGCGCGACGTCCCGCTCGCCGCGCGCCCCGGCCCGCCCGGTGCCACGCTCGGCGCATGACCGGAGACGTCCAGCACGCAGCCGCCCGCGCCGGTGACCACCCGCTCCTCGAGAAGGGCGCCCGCCTCGGCTACGCCGCCAGCGGCGTCCTGCACCTGCTGCTCGCCTGGGTGACGGTGCAGCTCGCGTGGACCTCCGGCGGGGAGCAGGCGGACCAGCAGGGCGCCCTCCAGCAGCTCGCCGGCAACGGGTTCGGCCAGGCGCTGCTCTGGGTGCTGCTGGTCGGGTTCGTGCTGCTCGCGCTGTGGCAGGCGACCGAGGCGATCGCCTGGGGCGAGGCCGCCGACCGGGCCAAGGCCGCCGCCAAGGCGGTCGTCTACGCGGTGCTGGCGGTCACGACCGTGACCGTGCTGACCAGCGGGTCCGGCGGATCCTCGGGCGGGGCGACGTCGGGGCTGCTGTCCTCCGGGGTCGGGCGCGTGCTGGTCGGGCTGGTCGGCGTCGGCGTCGTGGCGGTCGGCGGGTACCACGTGGCGAAGGGGTGGCGGGAGACGTTCCTGGAGGACCTCGAGTCCAGCCCGGCGCCCTGGGTGCGGACCGCCGGGAAGGTCGGCTACATCGGCAAGGGCGCGGCGCTGGCGGTCGTCGGCGTGCTGCTCGTGGTCGCCGCCGTCCAGGCCGACCCGGAGAAGGCGGCCGGCCTCGACGCGGCGCTGCACACCCTGGCCGGGCTGCCGTTCGGGGCGGTCCTGCTCACCCTGGTGGCGCTCGGGTTCGCCGCGTACGGGGTGTACGCGTTCGGGCGGGCGCGGCACGCGAAGGTCTGACCCGCTGCCCGTCGCGAGGCCCTGCGGCTACCGTCGGCGGCATGGGCCAGGTCATCGCCTCGGCGACCACGTCGCTCGACGGCTTCATCGCGCGGCAGGACCACGGGATCGACGAGCTGTTCGGCTGGTACGACGCCGGCGACGTCGTGGTGGAGAACCACGGCGACCTGCCGCCGTTCCGGCTGACCGAGCAGAGCGCCGCCTACTGGTTGGCCTGGCGGGAGTCGCTCGGCGCGCTCGTGGTGGGCCGCGAGCTGTTCGACCTCACCGACGGCTGGGGCGGGACGCACCCGCTGGGCGTGCCGTTCGTGCTGCTCACGCACCGGCCCGTCCGGGACTCGGCGGCGCTCGGGTCGCCCGACCTGGTGGTGATGCACGAGGGGATCGGGGAGGCGGTCGCCGCGGCGCAGGAGCTGGCGGGGGACCGGGTCGTCGGCGTCGCGGCCGGGACGATTGCGTCCCAGGCCTACCGGGCGGGGCTGCTCGACGCGGTGAACGTCGACCTCGCGCCGGTGTTCCTCGGGTCCGGCCGGCCGTACTTCACCGCCGACGCGGGGCCGGTCGCCCTGGGGGACCCGACGACGGTCGTGCCGTCCCGCGGGGTCACGCACCTGAGCTTCCCCGTCCGGCGCTGAGGTCCCGCCGCGCGGTCAGTGGACCGCGTGCACCCGGTGGTGCAGGTGCGCCACCCCGTTCGCGAAGCGCTCGAGCCCGAGCAGCTCCAGGTCGACGCGGACGTCCCGCGGCAGCGCGCGCGTCCCGCCGCCGACCAGCACCGGCGACACGAACAGGTGCACCTCGTCCACCAGCCCGGCGCGCAGCGCCTGCCCGGCCAGGTGCGCGCCGCCGACCAGCGCGTCGTGGGGCGAGCTGTGCAGCAGCCGCCGGACCGCCTCGGGGTCGAACGTCGCCTCGACCTGCGTCCGGGTGCTGCGCGGCTGGGTGAGGGTGGTCGAGTAGACGACCTTGTGCGCCGCCCGCCAGAGCTGCGCGTACTCCTGCACGGCGGGCGGCTCGTCGGCGGTCTCCATCGTCTCCCACGCCACCATGACGTCGTACAGCCGGCGGCCGTAGAGGTATGTGCCGACGCCGCGGTGCAGCTCGTTGACCCGCTGGTGCACCGCCTCGTCCGGCATGCTCCAGTCGAACCGGCCGTCCCGGTCCGCCACGAAGCCGTCCAGGGACGTGATCGCGGAGTAGACGAGCCTGGCCATGGCCGACCTCCCGGCGTGGGCGGGTCCCGCGACGCTGCGGGTCAGGGCACCAGGACAGCACACGCGGACCACGTCCGCCCGTAGGGTCGGGCCATGAGCCTCGACGTCGGCGTCCTGCTGCCCCGTGACCTGCCCGCCCACCAGGTGCTGCCGTACGCGCGGCGCGCCGACGCCCTCGGGTTCGCCGAGCTGTGGGTGGTCGAGGACCTCGGCTTCCGCGGCGGGATGGCCCAGGCCGCGGCCGTGCTCGCGGCCACGGAGCGGATCCGGGTCGGCATCGGCATCCTGCCGGTCGGCGCGCGCAACGTGGCGTTCGCCGCGATGGAGGCGGCCACGGTCGCCGAGCTGTTCCCCGGCCGGCTGCACCTCGGCATCGGCCACGGCATGCCGGACTGGATGCGGCAGGTCGGCGCGTGGCCCACGAGCCCGCTGACCGCGTTCGAGGAGTACGTGACCGCGCTACGCGCGCTGCTGCGGGGCGAGGAGGTGACCGTCGACGGCCGGTACGTCCGGCTGGACGGCGTGCGGCTGGAGAACCCGCCGGCCGAGGTCCCGCCGGTGCTGGCCGGGGTGCGCGGCCCGAAGTCGCTCGCCGCGGCCGGCCGGTGCGCGGACGGGACGGTGCTCGCCGAGCCCGTCGGCCCGGAGTACCTGGCCGCGGCGATCGCGCAGATCGGCCACGCGCCGGGGCACCGGGTGGTCGCCTACGACGTCGCGGCCGTGGACGCGGACGCCGCCGCTGCGCGCGACCGGGTGCGCCCCGCGCTGGCCTGGATCGGCGACCCGGGCTGGGCGCCGCACATCGAGCCGATGGACGTCGCGGCCGAGTTCCGCGACCTGCGCGACCGGACCCCGGACCGGGCGGCGTTCGCGGCCGCGCTCCCCGACGCCTGGGTCGACCGGCTCGCGGTCGTCGGGACGCCGGAGCAGGCGCGGGCGCGGCTGGACGGGCTCGCGCTCGCGGGAGCCGACGCCGTGGTGCTCGCGCCCGCGGGCCCCGACCCGCTCGCGGCGCTCGAGGGGCTCGCGGCGGTGCTGTGAGCGCAGGGCGCACGAGCCGGCGGGCGCGCGCGGGGGTGCTGGCGCTGGTGCTGGCGCTCGTCGCGGGGTGCGCGGCCGGGGACGCCGGTGGGGGAGGCGCCGACGCGGCACGCGACGGGGCGACGACGCGGTCGACCCCGGCGACGGGTCTCGGCGCCCGGCCGGACCGTCCCGGCGGCCCGCCCGCCGGCGTGGTCGTCGACTACCAGCTCGGCGGCGGCTACCCGCCCGCGGCGGGGGTCGGCGGCGTGGTCCGTGACGTCACCGACGAGCCAGCGCCGGGCCTGTGGTCCGCCTGCTACGTCAACGGCTTCCAGACCCAGCCCGGCGAGCGGGACGCGTGGCTCGCCGACCACCCCGACCTGGTGCTCCGGGACGAGGCGGGCCAGCCGGTGGTCGACGAGGGGTGGCCCGACGAGCTGCTGCTCGACACGTCGACTCCCGCGAACCGGGCGGCGCTCGCGGCGGTCGTCGGCCGGCAGGTGCGGGCGTGCGCCGAGCGCGGGTTCGTCGCCGTCGAGCTCGACAACCTCGACTCCTGGACGCGGTCCGGCGGCCGGCTGGACGAGGACGGGGCGGTCGACCTGGCGGCGCGGCTGGTGGCGGTCGCGCACGAGGCCGGGCTGGCCGCCGGGCAGAAGAACACCCCGCAGCTCGGCGTGCGCGGGCGGGACGAGGCCGGGTTCGACTTCGCGGTGGCCGAGGAGTGCGCGCAGTACGACGAGTGCGCGGCGTACACCGCGGTCTACCGCGACGCGGTGCTCGACGTCGAGTACACGGACGAGGGCTTCGCGGCGGCGTGCGCCGATCCCCGCCGCCCGGCGTCCACGATCCGCCGCGACCGGGACCTGACGACCCCGGACGGCCCGGGCTACACGTTCGACGCCTGCTGACCGGGGCGCGGGGCGCCCGGTCGCGCGCCGGGGCCCGGGTGGGCACGAGGCAGGCGCCGGGGACGACGACGGCCCCCCGACCCGATCCGCGGGTCGAGGGGCCGTCGTGCGGCGGACGTCAGCGCGTGGCGCGCAGCCGGCGGGTGGCGAGCACCAGGGCGCCGCCGAGCCCGAGGAGGAGCGCCGCGGCCACGCCGAGGGCGCCGCCCTCGGAACCCGTCACCGCGAGCTCACCGGCGCCGGTCGCCGCCGGCGTCAGGGCCGCCGGGACTGCCGCGACCGGGGCGGACACCGGGGTGACCTCGGTCGGCACGGGGACGGCCAGCTGCACCGCGAGGGTCGCCCAGCGGCCGGTGGTGCCGCCGGTGGCGTACACCGTGTGCGCGCCCGTGGGGACGTCGGCGGGCACGGTCGCCATCAGCCGGGCGACGCCGTTGGCGTCGGCGACCGAGGTCCCCAGGAACACCGGATCGGAGTGCAGGTAGAACGCGACCGTCTCACCGGGCTGGAAGCCCTCGGCGACGAGCTCCATCTGCTGCCCCGGGGCCGTGGCGGCCTTCGGGGTGTCGAGCTGCGCGGACGGCGTGGTGCCGGTCCGGACGGGCTCGCCGACGACGGTGACCGTGATGGTCGCGGCGGCCGCAGCCGAGAACTCGGTCGCAGGGACCTCGAGCACCAGGGTGTGCGTGCCGGCGGTCAGCACCGGGACGGTGACGGCGAACCGGCCGTCGTGGGTCGCGCCGTGGCTCAGGACCGTCGTTCCCTCGCGGAGGGTCCATGAGGCCGGGAGCACCGAGCCCGGCACGGAGACCTTGGCGTCGAACGTCGAGCGCATCGCGACCGGGACCGTGAGCGTGGCCGGGGCGGTGACCGTGGCGGCGGCGGGCAGGACCGTCAGGGTGCCCTCGCCCTGCGCGGACGTGTAGCCGCCGAACGAGGCGCCGAGGACCGAGAACGAACGCGCCCACATCTGGTCGCCCGTGTAGGACGCCGTGAGCTCGTAGGAGCCGGCCGGGAGGTTCGGGACGCTGTAGGTCGCGACGCCGTTCTGGAGCGACTGGCCGGTGAGCGGCCGGCTGTACCCGTTGCCGTGCACGGAGAGGTCGACCGGGCCGGTGACCTGGGGAGCCTTCGCGGGGCCCGTGACCGAGACGGTCACGGTCGCGGCCGCGCCGGCCGTGATCGTCGGGGCGGACACGGTGACCGTGGGCTGCGCCTGGACCCAGCCGGCCGAACGCACGGACGTGTAGGTCTCGTAGCCCTCGGCGCGCACCTCGAACTCGAGGTCGACGAACTGGCCGATCTGGCCGGCGGCCGGGGTGAACGTGCGGCCCGAGCCGACCTGCACGCCGTCGACGGTCCAGCGGACCGTGTACTCGGCGCCCGGCGCGAAGCCGGTCGGCGTGGCGGTGTACTCCTTGCCGTAGGCCAGCTCGTAGCCGTTCGCGGCCTCGATCTGGAACCAGCCCTCGGGCATCGGCTTCAGGCCCGGGTCGTCGTCGGAGTCGGAGTCGCCCGGGACGGTCGGGGCGATCGTGTTCGAGGCGACGATCGTGCCGGCGCCCAGGGCGCTGTTGTCCACCGGGGTCGGGTCGGCGACGAGGTAGATCGACCGGTTGAGGTCCGTCGGGACGTAGGTCGTGCCCTCACCGACGACCGGGCCGTCGAAGTCGTCCAGGCGCCACTCGTAGGTGAAGGTCGTGCCGGCCATCCAGTTGGTGGTCGGGTGCACGGTGATCGGCGTGCCGATGGTGGCGATCGGGTCGCCCCACTCGTCGGTCGTCGTCCCGGAGAAGACGAAGTCGGTCCACTCGTCCGGCGCCTCGACGCGGTCGTCCGCCTGCGGGTCGCTCTCGACCGGCGAGGTGGGCTGCGTCGTGACCGGGCCGGATGCAGGCGCCTCGGCGAGCACGAGCCCGAAGTTCTCGGTGAGGACGCGGACGATTCCCTCGTCGGTGTAGGCGATCACCGTGAGCACGAGCTGCTTGCCGACGTCGTCCGACGTGGGCGTGAACTGGGCGGAGGCCCCGCGCCACCCGCTGTTCGTGCGCCAGTCCCAGGAGTACTCGGTGTCCTCGGGCGTCGGCTCGGTGCGCTCGAGCGTGAGCGTCTGGCCGGCGACGGCGACGCGGTTGCCCTGCGGGTCGACCGAGTAGCCGGACACGCGGAAGCCGCCGGCGGAGAACGACGGACCGGTGTCGCCGGAGTCCTGGTCGGTGTCCGGGACGTCCTGCTCCGGCGTGGTCGTGCCGGTGGACGGCTGGTCGGCCACCGGCGTGGTGTCGGCCGGGACGTCGGTGTCCGAGGTGTCGCCCTGCGCCGGGGTGTCCGGCGTCGGCGAGGTGTCCTCCCCGGAGCCCGACCCGCTGGTGACCGGGGTCGACTCGACGGGGGTCGACTCGACCGGCGTGGACTCGACCGGCGTGGACTCGACCGGCGTGGTCGAGCCCTGGTCCGGGGTGTCGGGCTGCGGCTGCGGGTCCGGCTGCTGCTGCGGGTCGGCGGCCTGCGGGTCGGCGACGGGCTGCGTCTCGACGACGGCGTTCGGGTCGGTGACGCCCTCGTCGGCGGACGCGGCGCCCGCCGGGATCAGCATCGCCGCGACCACCGCGGCGGTCGCGAGGGCGACGGGACGCCTCAGGCGCCCTGATCGCGTGCGCGAAGTGTGCACTGGGTTCTCCCCCTGTCGGACGGGGGCGACCCCCGTGCTCGTGCGGAACGAGAGCCTCATCGGCGGCCCCGGGCACGGGTCCAGGGGAACTGAGGGTCCCGCTCGCGCGGCTGGGTGCTGGCACCCACGCCCCGGCCGACCGGCGACGAGGAGCCTGCCCGAGCGCGCACGAGGCCCCCGACGTACCGTGACCCGATGGCGTTCGGAGACGACTCCGGCCTCGACGACGGCCGGGTGCTGGTGCGCGGGGACCTCGTGGTCGAGGTGCCCGCGCGGTGCGTGCGCGTCGCGGACCGGCCGGTCCCGCTGACCCGGAGCGAGTTCGAGATCCTCGTGGCGCTCGCGGAGCGTGCGGGTCAGCCGGTGTCGAAGGACGAGCTCGCCGTGGCGGTCGCGGTGCACGGGCCGCACGCGGTGCCGACGCCCACCGACGCGGACCGGCGCAGCATCGAGGTGCACATGGCGAACCTGCGCCGCAAGCTCGCCGACGGGTCGGGCGACCGGACGGCGATCAGCACCGTGCGCGGCCTGGGGTACCGGCTCGCGCCGGAGGTGCGGGTCCCGGACCAGCGCGACGGCACCGCGGGCTGAGCCGCGGCGCCGCCGCGCCGGCCGGGCGGGGTGGTCGGGTCAGCGGGTGGCCGCGGCGAGCGCCGCGCGCAGCCCCTCGGCGTCGAGCTCGGTGCCGTAGGCGGGGGTGTCCCGCTGGAAACGCCAGCCCTCGGACAGCGGACCGGCGTCCACGACGTCGAAGCCCCACCGGTCGATCAGCTCGGTGACGACGGCCTTGGCGTCCGCGTCGTCGCCGGCGATGGCCAGCGCCCGGCGGCCGGGGGTGCCCGCGGGGGTGCCCTTCGAGCCGAGGTCGGCGGCGGTGATGTGGTTGAACGCCTTGACGACGCGGGCGTCGCCCAGGTGGTCGGCGAGCAGCTCGGAGCTGGTGGTGGAGCCGTCGTCCAGGGCGGCGACGTGGCCGTCGCGCTCCCAGTAGTAGTTGTTGGTGTCGATGACGACCTTGCCGGCGAGCGGCGCGGCGGGGACCTGCTGGTACGCGTGGAACGGCACGGTGACGACGACGACGTCCCCGTCCGCCGCGGCCTCGTCCGCGGTGCCGGCGCGCGCGCCGTCGCCGAGCTCGGCCACCAGGTCGACCAGGGTGTGCGGGCCGCGGGAGTTGCTGACGACGGGCGACTGCCCGTGCTGGACGGCCAGGCGCGCGAGGGCGCCGCCGATGTGGCCGGCGCCGATGAATCCGATCGTGGTCATGTCGGGGCCAACGGGCTGGGCGGTCCCGTTGTTCCTGGTCAGGTGACCCGCGTTCCGCCGTGGGGAAAAACCGTTGGCCGACGCGGCGGCGCGGACGTACGGTCGAGGCACACGGGAAGGAGGTGGTCCGAGACATGACGTCTTCTTGGACGAGTGAGGTGACTGCCCGCTAGTCGCGGACAGCAGAGTTCGGACGGATTGCGATCCGTTCGCCGCCCCGCCGGTGCGACCGGCGGCCGCGACGGGCGAATCCCCGCAGTCACCGCAGCCCGTGGGAGCCGCGACCTCGTCCTTCGCGGCAGGGCCCTCCAGCAGGGGGCCCGGCCCACGGGCTGTTCCCTGCCCGGGCGCGGACGCCCCGGTCAGGCCGGCGCGAGCCGGGCCAGCAGCCCTGCGCGGACCCCGGGCCACTCCGCCGGGAGGATCGAGAAGTACGCGGTGTCGCCCCGGGTGCCGTCGGGCGCGACCCGGTGGTTCCGCAGCACCCCCTCGGCCACGGCGCCGAGCCGGGTGATCGCCGCGACGGAGCGGGCGTTCCGGGTGTCGGCCCGCAGCGCGACCCGCGCGCAGTCCCAGGTGCCGAACGCGTGCTCCAGCATCAGGAGCTTGCACGCGGGGTTGTTCGAGGTGCCCCACCAGCGCGGCGCGAAGAACGTGTGGCCGATCTCGACCCGCCGGACCCGCGGCTCCCAGTCGTAGAACGACGTGCTCCCGCGCACCTCGCCGGTCGCGGCGTCGAGCGCGGCGAACGCCAGCCGGCCCGGTGCCTCGCGCGCGGCCGTGATCTCGTCCCGCCAGGCGGCCACGCCCTCCGGCAGCGCGGACGACATCCCGGCCCAGACGCGCGCGTCGACGAACGCGGCGAGCGCCTCGGCGTGCGGGAGGTCGAGCGGGACGAGGCGGGTTCCGTGGCCCTCGAGGGCGAGATCGTGCAGCACCCGAGGAGCATCTCAGACGGCCCTTGCCATCAGCAGGCTAATGGCATTAGCCTCGGGGCTATGGCTGACAACGACGCACGACGCACGCTGCACCTGCCGCGGCCCGGAGGACGGGTCGCGTACGACGACGCGGGCACCGGCCCCCTCGTCGTCATGGTCCCCGGGATGGGCGACCTGCGGTCCACCTACGACGAGCTCCGGGCCGCCCTGCTCGGCGCCGGGTACCGGGTCGTGACCACCGACCTGCGCGGCCACGGCGACTCCGACCCCGGCTTCGCCACGCACGGCGACGAGGCGACCGCGGGGGACGTCGTCGCGCTCGTCGAGCACCTGGGCGCCGGTCCGGCGGTCCTGGTCGGGAACTCGATGGGGTCGTCGGCGGCGGCCGTGGTCGCGGCCGACCGGCCGGAGCTGGTCCGGGGGCTGGTCCTGCTGGCCCCGTTCCTGCGCGACCCGGCGCAGCCGGCCGTGGTGCGCGCGCTGCTGCCCGTCGCGTACCGGGTGCTGTTCTCCGGGCCGTGGGGGGCCGCCGTCTGGGCGGCGTACTACCGGTCGCTCAACCGGGGCACCCGCTCGCCGCGGCTCGCGGCGCACGCCGACGCGATCCGGGCCGCCCTGCGCCGTCCCGGCTACCTGCGCGCGTTCCGGCGCCTGACGCTGGCGCTCACGCACGCGCCGGTCGAGGCGCGGGTGGCGCGCATCGAGGCACCGGCCCTCGCCGTCGTCGGCGCGCTGGACCCCGACTGGCCGGACCCCGCCGCCGAGCTGGCGTGGGTGCGGGACGCGGTCGGTGCCCGGGCCCTCCTGGTCGACGACGCCGGTCACTACCCGCAGCACCAGGCACCCGAGGTGGTGGCGGAGGCGGTGCTCGGCCTGCTCGCCGAGGTCGCGCCCGTGGACGCGGTGCCCGGTGCCTAGGGCGGGCCTGTCCCGCGAGGCCGTCGTCCGGATCGCGCTCCACCTGGTGGACGCCGGCGGGCCCACCGGGTTCGCGGACCTGACCCTCGCCAAGGTCGCGGCCGAGGCCGGGGTCGCGACGCCGAGCCTCTACAAGCACGTCGGCTCGCTCGCCGCGCTCCGGCGCGAGGTCGCGGTCCTGACCGTGCAGGACCTCACGGAGCGGCTGGTCGACAGCACGGTCGGGCGGTCCGGGCCCGACGCGGTGCGGGCGCTGGCGCACGCGATGCGCGACTACGCGCACGCGCACCCGGGCCGGTACGCGGCCGTGCAGGTCGCGCCGGACCCGGACGACCCCGAGGCCGCGCCGCTCGCCGCGGCGGCCGCGCGCACCGTCGAGGTGATCGCCGCGGCGCTGCGCGGGTTCGACCTGCCCGAGGAGCGGTCGGTGGACGCGGTGCGCGCGGTGCGGGCGGGCGTGCACGGCTTCGTGGCCCTCGAGCTCGGCGGCGGGTTCCGCCTGCCGCAGGACCGGGACCGCAGCTTCGAGGTGCTGGTCGGGATGCTGGTCGCCGGCGTGGCGGCGCTCGCGGCCGGGCCGGCGGGAGCGACGGGCTGATCCGCGCCCCGCGCGTCTAGGGTGGGCGCGTGGCCGACCTGAAGACACCCCGCGAGATCGAGGCGATGCGGGCGGCGGGCGCCTTCGTGGCCCGCGTGCTGAGCAGCCTGCAGGACGTCGCCCGGGTGGGCACGACGTTGAAGGAGCTCGACGCGCACGCGCACCGGCTGATCGACGAGGCCGGCGCCCACTCGGTCTACCTCGGCTACCACCCCTCGTTCGGCGCGATGCCGTACCCCGGCGTGCTGTGCACCAGCGTCAACGACGCGGCGCTGCACGGGCTGCCGTCGGAGCAGGTCCTCGCGGACGGGGACGTCCTCAGCATCGACTTCGCGGCGCAGGTGCACGGCTGGGTCGCCGACTCCGCCCTGACCTTCCAGGTCGGCACCCCGGACCCGGAGTCGCAGCGGCTCATCCGGGTCACCGAGGAGGCGCTGGCGGCGGGGATCGCGCAGGCCCGGCCCGGCAACCGGATGGGCGACATCTCCGCGGCGATCGGTGAGGTCGGGCGCGCCGCCGGGCTCGGGATCAACGCCGACTTCGGCGGCCACGGCGTGGGGCGCACCATGCACGAGGAGCCGCACGTGCCGAACCTCGGCCGCCGCGGCACGGGACTCACGCTCAAGGCGGGCCTGGTCATCGCGATCGAGCCGTGGTTCATGGCCGGCGGCGACGGCTACGTCATCGACCCGGACGGCTGGACCATCCGCACGGCCGACGGGTCGCGCGCCGCGCACGCCGAGCACACGGTGGCGATCACCCCCGACGGGCCGCTGGTCCTGACCGCGCGCAAGGGCTGACGCCGCGGGCGGCCGACGCAGGACCGACGCGCGACCGACGCCCCGCGTTCACCCCGGGGTCGCCCCCCGGCCAGCGGGGTCGGCGAGCGTGAGCCGGACGCCCGTCGCGGTCGCGCGGACGCCTGGACGGGCGGGGGCGGCGCACGCTCGGGGGAGGTCGGGCGCCGCCCCCGCCTCTCCGCCCCGCGCCCGGCGTCACGTCCGCAGGTGCGCCCACTCCTGCGGGTTGAGGGTCAGCCACTCCTGGAGGGACTGCGCGGGCCGGCCCGACAGCCGGCGGACCACCGGCGACGGGGTCGCGAGCTCGCCCGCCGCGATCGCCGTGTACGACGACACCCAGCCGGCCACCTCCCACGGCTCGGCGGCGTAGGCCGCCCGGGAGGCGTAGGCCTCCTCGACGGTCTCCGGGTGGTACGTGATCGCCCGGCCGGTCGCCGTGGACAGCACCTGCGCGGCCTCCGCGAGCGAGTAGCCGCTGGGCCCCGTGACGTCGTACGCGGCGCCGTCGTGCGCCCCGTGGCGCTCGTCGAGGAGTACGGCCGTCGCCACGTCCGCGACGTCGTCGTGCGCGACGGCCGCGACCAGGCCGTCCCCCGCCGGCCCGCGGATCACGCCGTCCTCGCCCACGAACCGCACGATCGCGTCGTGGTAGAGGCAGTCCCGCAGGAACGTGAACCGGAGGCCGGAGGCCCGGATGTGCTCCTCGGTCGCCCAGTGGTCCCGCGCGAACGTGAACGTCGCGTCCGGCGCGGCGCCCATGAACGACAGGTAGACGACCCGCTCGACGCCGGCGTCCACGGCCGCGTCCACCGCCGCCCGGTGCTCGGCGACCCGGTCGGCGGACTCGCGCCCGGACACCAGGAACACCGTGCGGGCGCCCGCGAACGCCGCCCGCATCGACGCGACGTCGTGGTAGCCCGGGCTCAGCGCGACCTCGGTCTCCGTGCCCGGGATCGTGGGCGCCCGGTCTGCCGAGCGGACCACCACGCGCTGGTGCGCACCCTCTGCCGCCAGCCGGACGGCGAGCCGCCGGCCGACCCGGCCCGAGGCACCCGTCACCACGATCAGGTCGTCGTCCACGTGTCTCCTCCGTACGGCGTCGGCCCGCGGGCGCGTGCCCGGGTGGCAGCGACGGTAGCGGGGCCGCGCCGCGGCGGCGACGGGACAGGGCCGCCCGGACCCCGGACCCTGACGTGACGTGAGAGTACGATCCGTCTGCCTCCCCCGACCCGGAACGGATCCCGCGTGCC
>NZ_JAKRMS010000006.1 GCF_022346185.1 Cellulomonas sp. ACRRI
AACGCGATGAAGGCCGGGGCCACCCTGGGCGAGCTCGCCGAGGCCTCCTGGGTGGCCAGCGCGATCCGGGCCGGCGGCGTCGGCGCGGCGTCGGCGCGGGTGAGGTCGCCGAGGATCCAGCCCGCCAGGCAGCAGGTGGTCGCGAGCAGGATCCACAGCAGGGCGGATCGGGGTGGGGTGCGGGTGCTCTCGGTCATGGTCGAACGCCTCCGGCTTCTGCGCGATCAGCAGGGGAGGGCTCGGCGCCCGGGGGCGCGCCGGTACCCGTGGGAAGGGCCGGCTCTCACCGCGGCCCAGTGGCGGCTCACGGTGCGGCGGGACGGCCGACGGGTCGCCCGGCGTCTGCCTCGACGCGGTCGGCGCACCACGACCAGGATCAGGGCTGCGCCCCGTCGTCGGCAACGGCCCGGCAGGGACGTGACCACGCGCGCCGTCGGGACGCGGCACCGAGGCCCGGCCCGACGGCGCGCGACGCCACGAGCACGCGTCAGGCGGCGTGCGCGTGCGGCTGTGCGAACTTGAACGCCATCCGCCCGTGCGCGAACCCGCCGCCGGCCCGGATCGCGCTGGCCACCCAGGAGGCCTCGGCGAGCTCGCCCAGGGTGGCCCCGGCCTTCATCGCGTTCTCGCTGTGCGCCTCGATGCAGTACGAGCACTGCGTGGTCAGTGCGACGGCCACCGCGATCAGCTCGCGCACCTTCAGCGGGAGCTCGGGACCTTCGGCCGCGAACACCGCGGAGTCGAAGGCGAGGAACGCCTTGAGCATCTCGGGGGTCTGCTCCTTGTAGACCGAGGTGTACCGGGCGTCGGTCGGGTCGGTGTAGTGCGACACGGTGCTCTCTTCCTGTGGTGGGTGGGGCGGGTCAGGTGAAGGCGGCGACCACGCGGCGCACGATCTCCTCGAGGACCGGCGCGGGCGTGGCGAAGTTCAGCCGGAACCAGCTGCCGTACGCGTCGCCGAAGCCGGCGCCGTCGTTGACCAGGACGCCGCGGTCGGCGAGGTGGGCGGCCGGTGTGGTGACGCCCGTCGCGGTGGCGTCGACCCACGCGAGGTAGGTGCCCTCGGGTGCGGCGAGTCGCAGGCCGGGCGCGCCGGACAGCGTGGCGAGGACGCGGTCGCGGTTGTGCTGCAGCGTCGCCCGCACGTCGGCCAGCCACGGGCGCGCGGCGTCGAGCGCGGCGGTCCCGGCGACGAGGCCGGCGATGCTCGCGCCGTGCGAGGCCAGGTGGCCCACGTCGGCGAGGGCCCGCACGTCCTCGTCGCGGGTGAGCAGCAGCGCGGCCGACTTCAGCGAGGCGAGGTTGAACGCCTTCGACGGGCTGAACGCGGTGACGCTGTGCGCGGCGGCGCCGGGGGAGACGCTCGCGTACGGGACGTGCACGTGCCCGGCGTGCACCAGCGGCGCGTGGATCTCGTCGGCGAAGACCCTGGCGCCGTGCCGCTCGGCCAGGTCCGCGACGGCGAGCAGCTCCGTGCGCGTGTGCACCCGCCCCGTCGGGTTCTGCGGGTTGCACAGCACCAGCACGTGGGGGCCGCCGCGCAGTGCCGCGTCGAGCGCGTCCAGGTCGAGCTCCCACCGGCCGGCGCGCTCGCGCAGGAGCACGGTCCGCACCCGGCGGCCGAGGGTGCGCGCGGCGATCGTGAACGGCGGGTAGGCCGGCACGGGCAGCACGACGTCGCCCTCGGGGAACAGGTGCGCCAGCGCCTGCCGGTACGCCTCGATGACGTCGGCGACGACGTGCACGCGCGCCGGGTCGACGACGTAGCCGTGCTCGTCGGCGTACCAGCGCGCCACCGCCTCGCGGTAGGTCTGGCGGCGGGCGGGGGCGACGTAGCCGAGCTCCGCGCGGGCCACCAGGTCGTGCAGCGCGTCGGTGACCGCCGGGGCGGCGCCGAAGTCCATCTCCGCGACCCACGCCGCGAGCTGGTCGGGGGTCGCCGCCGCCCACTTCTCCCCGCCGCGGCGGCGCAGGACGTCGGCGTGCTCCTGCCAGGTCCGGGTGCGGCCGGGGGGCGGGAGGAGGTCAGTCATCGGCCGCCCGCCCCGACTGGTCGAGCTCGTTCAGGTAGTTGTAGATCGTGAAGCGGCTGACGTGCAGGCTGGTCGCGACCATCTCGACCGCGTCGCGCAGCAGGAACATGCCGCGGGCGCGCAGCTCGGCGACGACCGCGAGCTTGTGCTCCTTCTTCATCAGGGTCACCGGCACGCCGACGTCCGCGATGGCCTGGCGGACCAGGTGGGCGGCGAGCTCGTCGACGTCGGTGGCGAACTTCTCGGCCGGCGGAGCGTCGCCCTGCCCGACGGCCTCGCGCGGTGCGGTCGCGCCGCCACGGGGCGCCAGCACCTCGTCGGCGAGGGTGCGCAGCCGCTCCCACGCGGTGACGTCGGCGTTCACGCACAGGGCCGCCACCGCAGCACCGGCGCCGTCCCGCACGATCAGCGTCGAGGACCGCACCAGCCGGCCGTCGTCGAGACGGGTCTCGTAGCCGGTCAACCGGTCGGTGGAACCGTCCACCACGGCCCGCAGCAGCACGTCGGTCGCCGGGTCGCCGACGACCCGGTGCGTGACGTCGCCGGACACCGCGACGATCGAGTCCGGGAGCCGCGCGAGGTCGTGCAGCACGACCTCGATGGTCCGTGGCAGCGCCGAGCCCACGGACTCCACGACCTGGCCGAGCAGCCGCATCAGCGCGGCCGGCTCGAGCGCGCCCGGGTCCTGCGGTGCGGCGAGGTCCTGCTCGCCGGACGCCGACGCGGCGCTGTTCCCGCTGGTCATCTCTCCTCCAAGTCATCGATCTCTGGTTGAACCCTGCGACGCCGAGAGTAAGAGATCAACTGGGAGTTGAGAGCCGCAACGCAGAGTTTACGCAGCGGAAACCAACCACCCGGGAGGCGTTGCCTAGCGTCCTCAACCACCGATCAACCACCGCCACAACCGGTCGAAGGGAGACGAGGCATGGACGTGCTGTCCCGGCTGGTGCAGAACCTGCTCGACCTCGACTACATCGCCCAGGTCCTGCCCACGATGCTCGGGGTCGGCCTGGTCAACACGCTCTACCTGTCCGCGGTCTCCGCCCTGTTCTCGATCGCGGCCGGCGTGCTGCTGGCGGTCATGGGCCTGTCGCGCCGGCGGATCCTGCGCTGGCCCGCCCGGGTGTACGTGGACGTCTTCCGCGGGATCCCCGCGATTCTGGCGATCGTCATCATCGGCCAGGGCCTGTTCTGGCTGGCGCGCGACGTGTTCAGCACGACGTCGCCGTACCCGCTCGGGATCCTCGCCCTCACGCTGATCACCAGCGCGTACCTCGCGGAGATCTTCCGCTCGGGCATCCAGAGCGTCGACAAGGGCCAGATGGAGGCCTCGCGCGCCCTCGGGTTCGGCTACGGCAGGGCGATGCTGCTGGTCGTCATCCCGCAGGGCCTCCGCCGGGTGCTGCCAGCCACGGTCAACCAGTTCATCCAGCTGATCAAGCTGTCCTCGCTCGTGTTCTACCTCGGCCTGCAGGCCGACCAGCGCGAGATCTTCCGGATCGCGCAGGACTTCGCGTCCATGACCGGCAACCAGTCCTCGCTGATCGCCGCAGCCGTCTGCTACCTCGCGATCACCGTCCCGCTGACGCACCTCGTCAACTGGATCGACCGCCGCCTGCGCGACGGGCGCCGGGTCGCCGCCCCGACGGACGACGGCGACGACCTCGCGACCACGACCCCCGCCACGGCCCCCGCCGCCACCCCGATCGGAGCGCGCGCATGACCACGACCGTCCCCGCCCCGGCGTCGTCCACGACCGCCTCCGGCAGCCTCACCGCCCGGGGGATCCACCTGGCCTACGGCGACGTCAAGGTGCTGCGCGGCGTCGACCTGCACGTCGCGCAGGGCAGCGCCACCTGCGTCATCGGGCCGTCCGGCTCCGGGAAGTCGACGCTGCTCCGCACCCTCAACCGGCTGATCGAGCCGCAGCAGGGCGAGGTCCTGCTCGACGGGCGCTCGGTGATGGCCGACGACCCCGACGCGCTGCGCCGCCGGGTCGGCATGGTGTTCCAGCACTTCAACCTGTTCCCGCACATGACCGTGCTGGACAACGTGACGTTCGCCCTGCGGCGGCTGAAGCGCGTGCCGAAGGACCGGGCCGAGGACATCGGCCTGCGCCAGCTGGAGCACGTCGGCCTGCGGGGCAAGGCGCCGTACCGGCCGTCCAGCCTCTCCGGCGGCCAGCAGCAGCGCGTGGCGATCGCGCGCGCCCTGGCCATGGACCCCGAGGTGATGCTGTTCGACGAGGTCACCAGCGCCCTGGACCCCGAGCTGGTCAAGGGGGTGCTGCGCCTCATGGAGGACCTGTCGGGCGGCGGCATGACCATGGTCGTCGTCACGCACGAGATGGGCTTCGCCCGGCACGTCGCCGACCAGGTCGTCTTCATGGACGGCGGCGTGGTGGTCGAGTCCGGCACCCCGGACGACGTGTTCGACCGCCCGCAGAGCCCCCGCCTCCAGCAGTTCCTGTCGCAGGTCCTGTGATGAGCACGGCACGCGCCGGAGCCGGTGTCTGGGACGCCGACGTCGTCGTCGTCGGCACTGGCGCCTGGGGGTCGATGGCCGCGTGGCGGCTCGCCGAGGACGGCGTCGACGTCCTGGCGGTCGACCGGTGGGAGGCGCCGCACGCCCACGGCTCGTCGTGGGGGTCGACGCGGCTGTTCCGCCGGGTCTGCCTCGAGCACCCCCTGCTGTCCGGCCTCGCGGACCTGTCGCTCGACCTGTACCGCGAACTCGAGGACCCGACGGACCCGCTGGTCACCCTGTCCGGCGGGCTGACCATCGGCCACCCCGGCGGTCGCGCCGTCCCGGCGGTGCGCGCCGCCGCGGAGCGCAGCGGGCTGCCGGTCGAGACGCTCGACCGCGACGCCCTGGCGGAGCGGTTCCCGTTCCACGGCGACGTCGCGCCCGACGAGGTCGGCGTCCTGGACCCGTCCTCCGGGGCCCTGCGCATCGAGACCGCCGTCGCCCGCGCGCTCGAGGCGGCGCAGAAGGCCGGCGCCCGCACCCGGTCGGGTGTGCACGTCACCGCGGTGGTCGAGATCCCGGGCGGCTACCGCGTCGAGACCACCACGGGGGTGCTGCGCGCACCGCGGGTGGTGGTCGCCGCCGGGTCGTGGACGCGCGAGCTGCTGCCCGCACTGCCGCTGCGCACCACCCGGATGCCCATGACCTGGTTCGCGCCACGCACCGGCACCGGGGTGCCCACCGACCTCGAGCGGGTCGGCGCGTTCATCCGCGAGGTCGGCGACGGCGGCGGCTACTGGGGTCACGGCGCGCTGCCCGGCGAGGGCGTCAAGGTCGGCCCTCGCGGCGCGGTCGCCCGCCGCGACGACCCGCTGCCCGACCAGCTCGACCGCACCTTCCACCCCGCCGACGGCCGACCCGCCGCCGACGTGGTCGCCCGGTGGCTGCCCGCCCTGCACCCCGATCCGACCGCCGGGTACGTCTGCCACTCCACCCGGACCCCCGACGAGCAGTTCCTCGTCGGTGAGGTCGGCGACGGCCGCGGGCTGGTCGTCGCCGCGGGGGAGAGCGGGCACGGCGGCAAGCACAGCGCCGGGATCGGGCAGCTCGTCGCCGACCTCGTCCAGGGCCGCGCCCCGACGCTCGACACCGGCTATCTCGACCCACGTCGCTTCTGACCGCACCACCCGCACCGCCAGCACCACCCGCACCGGCCGCCCCCGCGGCCGGACGGCCTCCCTGCCCCTCCCCGGAAAGGCACGACCCGTGACCTCTCGTCTGCGCTCCCCCCTGCCCCTGATCGCCCTCGGCTCCGCCCTGGCCCTCGCCGCGTGCTCCTCTCCCGTCGCCGCGAGCGACGGGGGAGGCGCGACCTCCACCTCCGCGACCCAGGCCGACTACGACCTGGTCACCCCCGGAACCCTCACCGTCGCCGCGATCTCCGACGGCTCCCCCAACGCGTACATCGACGAGACCGGGGAGTTCACCGGTTTCGACGTCGAGCTGCTGCGGGAGGTGGCCGATCGCATGGGCCTGGAGACCGAGTTCTCGGCGATCGACTTCACCTCGCTGCTCGCGTCGATCACCAACGGCCAGTACGACACCGGTGCGGCGGGGGTGTCGATCACCGACTCCCGCAAGGAGACGGTCGACTTCACCAGCTCCATCTACTTCGCGTTCCTCGGCATCGTCGCCCCCGCCGGGTCGGACTACTCCGGGTTCGAGGACCTCGAGGGCCAGGACGTCCTCGTCGCCAACGGCACCGTCCAGGACGAGTACGCCACCCAGCAGCTCGGCCTGGAGCCCACCCGGTTCCCGGACCAGACCGCCGCGTTCCAGGCGCTGATCTCCGGTCAGGGCGACGCCTGGCTCGCGCCGTTCGGCACCGGCACCAAGTACCTCGACGAGTACCCCGACGCCGGTATGGAGATGGTCTACTCCCAGCTCAACAGCCGAAACACCATCGCGTTCCCGGTGTCCAAGGACAACCCGGAGCTGACGGCCGCGATGGACGAGGCGCTCGACGAGGTCATCGAGGACGGCACCTGGTACGAGCTCGTGCAGGAGTTCTACCCCGGCGCCGATATCCCCGAGGACTTCACCCCGGGCTCCGCCGACGTGGCGTTCGAGCGGCCGTGACCCGCCCCGCGCCCGTCGTGGTCGTCCTCGCGGGCGAGACCACGCACGCCGACCCCTACCTGCGCGCCGTGGGGGCCGCGGGGGGACACCCTGTCCTCCTGCGGCCCTCCGCGGGCCGGGCCGCGTGGGACGCCGCCGACGCCGACGCCCTCGTGCTCGCCGGCGGGGCGTCGGTCGCCCCCGAGCGGTACGACCGCGGGTACGAGGCCGGCGTCGCGTTCGACCCCGAGCACGACCGTGACGAGTTCGAGCTCGCCGTCCTGGCCACGCCGCGCGCGCAGGCCGTCCCCGTCCTGGGGATCTGCCGCGGGCTGCAGGTGCTCAACGTCCACCACGGCGGCACCCTGTGGCAGTACCTGCCGCACCACGGGCTCGCCGACCAGCACGCCCCCGCCGTCCCCCGCGACGCCCTGGTCCACCAGGTGCGCGCGACCGCGGGCGCCCTCCGAGACATCGCAGGAGAGGACCCCTTCCCCGTGAACAGCATCCACGACCAGGCCGTGCGCGACCTCGGCGCCGGTCTGCGCGTCACCGCGGAGACCGCCGACGGCGTCGTCGAGGGCGTCGAGTCGCTCGACGGCCGCGTGCACGCCGTGCAGTGGCACCCCGAGGAGCTCGCGCCGACCCACCGGGTGTCCGCCGCGCTCTTCGCGTCCCTCGTGCGGCGCGCACACGCGACCCGCACCGCAGGCTCCGCCGTGGCGGTCCCCGCGTGAACGCCCCCGCACACGCCTCCCCGGCGATCACCACCACCGGCGGGGTCGCGATCCCGCAGATCGGGTTCGGCCTGTTCAAGGTGGCGCCCGACGAGGCGCGACGCGTGGTCGAGGACGCCCTCGACGTCGGCTACCGCCACCTCGACACCGCGTCCGTCTACGGCAACGAGGCGGCCACCGGCGCCGCTCTGGCGACCTCGGGGCTCGCGCGCGACGAGGTGTTCGTCACGACCAAGCTCTGGATCCGCGACCTGGGGCGCGACGGGGCGCTACCCGCGTTCGACCGCAGCCTCGACGCCCTCGGCCTGGACCACGTCGACCTGTACCTCGTGCACTGGCCGGCACCCCCGCTCGGGCGGTACATCGAGACCTGGGACGTCATGACCGAGATCGCCGAGTCCGGCCGGGCGCGCGCGGTGGGGGTGTCGAACTTCCTGCCCGAGCACCTCGACGCCCTGGACGACCACGGCCTCCCGCGACCGGCGGTCAACCAGATCGAGGTGCACCCCGAGAACCAGGAGCGCCACCTGCGGGCGCTCTGCGCCGACCGCGGGATCGTCGTCCAGGCCTACAGCCCGCTCGCGCGCGGTGCGCTCGTCGAGCACCCCGCCCTGACGCCGATCGCCGACGCGCACGACGTCACCGTCCCGCAGGTCGTCCTGCGGTGGCACGTGCAGCAGGGCCACGTCGTGCTGCCCAAGACGGTGTCCCGGGACCGGATGGCGGCGAACCTGGACGTGCTCGGGTTCACGCTGACCCCCTCCGAGATGGCAGCCGTGGACGACCTCGACCGCGCGGCACGGATCGGTGCGGACCCCCGGACGTTCACCGGGGCGTGACCAGGGGGTCACGCTGCCCGGACCGTCCACCGAGGTCACCGAGACCGCACCGGGGCGGTGCTGCTGGTGCCGAGGCCGTCGACCCGGACGGACGAGTGCGACCGGGGTGCGCGCGGCCTGGAGGTCAGCGCACCGGGAGTGCGACGCGGCGTGGACCGTCCCGGACCTCGCCATCGGCCGGAGCCTCCGGACGGCGCTGCGCACGGGTGTGCCGTAGCACGCGGATCGCGTTCGGGCATGCAAGAACCCCCGCCCCGGGGTGACCTGGGCGGGGGTTCTGCGCTGTGCGCCCGGAGGGACTCGAACCCCCGACCTGTGGTCGTCGAACATGGTCGCCGCGCAGCCGACCGCCACCGGCAGGCACACCCGCCAGGGGACGACGAGGTCACCGTCCGACGAGAGCACGGAGTCGACGTACTCGGTGGTGGCGGAGTACTGGCCCTCGTAGTCCATGTGGAACACGTGGACGGGCTTGCGGATGCCGCGGGCACGCATGTGGTCCAGCACCAGGTGCAGCATCGCCCCCGAGTCCTTGCCGCCGGAGAACGCGACGACGACCGTGTCGAAGTCGGCGAACACCCGGTCGAGGCGTGCGCGCCGCGTCGAGCACCGTGCGCGCCGCCGCCGCGGAGTCGCCCGGGCGCGCGTCCCCGCGGATCCTGGTCATGACCTCGACGGTGCCATCCGCTGCGCACCACCCAGCCCCGGGACCGGGCGGTGAGGTGGTCGGCCCCCGGGGAGGGGTGCCGGCCCGGCGTCAGTCCCCGGCGATCTCCGCGAGCGCGGCGAGGTGCGCCTCGACGATGCGCCGGCCGGCAGGGGTGAGGGTGACCCAGGTCAGGCGGCGCGCGTCGGAGCGGGCCGGGGACCGCTCCTTGCGGACCGCCACGATGTCCGCGTCGGCGAGGACGCGCAGGTTCTTGGACAGGTTCGCGTCCGACAGCACGAGCATGTCGCGGAGCACGGCGAACTCGATCTCGGCGCCGCGCCGCAGCACGCCGCAGATGCGCAGCCGCGCGGGGGAGTGCACGACGTCGCTGAACTCGGGGGTGGCGGCGGCGGTCACGCGGCCCCCGGCCGGGGGGACGCGAGCTCGCGGCGCAGGGCGTCGTCGTACCGGCGGCCGAGCACGATCGGCACGACCAGGCCGACGACCGCCAGCGGCAGGACCCACGGGTAGGGGATCGGGGTCAGCCCGATGAGGACCGCGCCGCCGAACACGAGGAGGAGCACGACCATCAGCGCCCGCTGGATCCGCTGCGACCGCGGTCCGGCCGGCCCGCTGAGCCAGACGCCGTAGCGCCGGCGGTACGCGACGACGAGGAGGGGCAGGGCGAACAGCGCGATCGGCAGGAAGATCAGGCGCGCGTGCGACCCGATCGCCTGGGTGCAGGTGATGGCGGCGACGATCGCGCCCAGGACCGGGTGGTACCACGCGGGGGTGACGACGCGCTCCGCGAGCGCGGCGCCGTCCGCGCGGAGGTCGGCCAGCGCCGCGCGGGCCTCGGCGGGCGAGGGCGGGGTGCGGGGCCCGGGGCGGTCGGCGTCGTCGGTTTCCATGTCGGCAAGTCTATGCGATCAGTTGCCGGGAGGGAAAGTCACCGGTGGTGCCTCCCGTCGTCGCCCGCCGGGCCGCGGGCGGAGCGACCGGTCAGGCGCCGTCCGTCTGGGCGAGGCAGAACTGGTTGCCGTCCGGGTCGGCCAACGTGGTCCAGGAGAAGCCGTCGTGAGCGCGCTCGCCGACGAGCGTCGCCCCGTCCGCCACCATGGCCGCGGCGGTCGCCCGCCGGTCGGCGACCATGAGGTCCACGTGCGCCCGGTTCTTGCCGGGCGTCGGGTCGTCGACCCGCTGGAACGCCAGCATCGGCCCGCCGAGCGCGGGCGCGACCACCGCCGAGGCGCCGTCGTCGGGACCCTGCACGGTGCCGCCCGTGTGGCGCGACCACCATGTGGCGAGCGCCCGCGCGTCCGTGGTGTCGAACGTGATCATGCCGATCGTCATCGTGTCCATGCGCGCCACCGTAGGGCCGGCCCGGGCACGCACCGCGCTGAGGTGGCGTCCGCCGACCCGGGTGCGGGTGGTGCAGGTGGTGGCGGGTTCCCGCGCCCCGGGGACGAGAGAAGCCCGGCACCACCGGCGCCGGGCTTCTCTCGTGCTGTGCGCCCGGAGGGACTCGAACCCCCAACCTTCTGATCCGTAGTCAGATGCTCTATCCATTGAGCTACGGGCGCATCGGCCCCGGAGGGCCGTAGAAGAGAGTACAGGTCGCGGGCGCTCGGCCCAAACCGGCCCGGCGTGCGCCCCGCCACACCGGCCCCGCCGCCCCGTCCGCCGCCCGCGCCGAGCGCGTGTGCGCCTCGCCGAGATCGGTGGTTCGCGTCGAGATCGGTGGTTGCAGGTACCGATCTCGTGCAGAACCACCGAGCTCGACGCCCGCTCGACCGAGCGGCGGCGGGGCGGCGGGCGTCGGGTCAGCGCGCCGCGCGCGCCCGCCGGGCGAGCACGACGAGACCCGCGCCGCCGAGCAGCAGCAGCCACGCGGCGGCCAGCGCCCCGCCGGTCTGCGCGCCCGTGACGGCCAGGTCGCCGGCCGCCGCGACCGGCGCCGCTGCCGCGGGAGCCCCGGTCCCGGCCGACGGAGCCGCCGCTGCGCCGGGGACGGCCAGCTCGACGGCCAGCGTCGCCCAGCGGCCGGTCGTGCCGCCGGTCGCGTACACCGTGTGCGCGCCGGCCGGGACGTCCGCGGGGACGGTCGCGAGCAGGCGGGCGACCCCGTCCGCCCCGGCGACCGCCGTGCCGAGGAACACCGGGTCGGAGTGCAGGTAGAACGCGACGGTCTCGCCGGGCTGGAAGCCCTCGGCCACGAGCTCCATCTGCTGGCCCGGGGCCGTCGCGGCCTTCGGGGTGTCCAGCGCCGCGGTCGGCAGGGCGCCCACCCGGGGCGGCTCGCCGAGGACCGTCACCCGCGCCGTCGCCGACGCGGCCAGCGTGGTGGCGGTCTCGGGCAGCTCCACGACGACGTCGTGGGCGCCGACGGCGAGGACGGGCAGGCGGAACGTCAGGCCGCCGCCCGCCGTGACCGTGCCGCGCCCGAGGACGGTGCCGCCCTCGCGCACGACGAACGCCTGTCCCGCGGCGGCCCCGGTGACGGCTGCGGTCAGCTCGCCCCGGGTCGCGACCGCCACCGTCAGCGCGCCGTCGAGCCGCACCCCGACCGCGGCCTTGGTCACGGTGACGGTGCCGGAGCCGGCGGCGCTGCGGTACGGGTCGGACGGCAGGTCGGTCGCCGCGGGGACCGAGTACGCGGCGTGGGGGCTCGACCCGGGCAGGTACGTCGCGACGACGTCGTAGGTGCCCACCGCGAGCCCGGCCGCGGAGACGGAGGCGGTGCCGCTGCCGGTGAGCGACGCCGGGTCGAGGGCGACCGGGTCGCCGCCGGCACGGGGCGTCAGGGTGACCTGCACCTCGCCCGCGGGGACCGGTGCGCCCGCGGGGCCGGAGACGGTGACGGGCACGACGGCGTCGCGGCCGACGGTCACCGTGGACGAGCCGACGGTGACGGTCGGGGTCGCGACCGAGCCCCGGACCCACGCGTCGTCCCAGACCGTCGTCATGCCGGGGGCGATGACGGTGGCGCGCAGCCGGATCGACCGGCCCAGGTCGGCCGGCACCGGCGTGTAGGTGTCACCGGGGCGCGAGAACTCGTCGTCGCCGATGAACCACTGGTAGGAGACGGTCGCGCCCGTCCAGCCCGAGGCGCGCGCGACGAGCGGCTGCCCCAGGACGGCCTGGCCGTCCACGGTGCCCTCGACGCTCACGTGCCCCTCGGCGATCGTCCCGCGCTCGACGGTGCCGATGACGGTCGTCAACGACTTCGCGGTGCCGGGGGCCAGGAGCGGGTGCGACCCGGTCACGGTGACGGACAGCTCCTGGCCGACCTGCTCGGCCGACGGGGTGAAGGTCTCCTCGCGGCTGACGACCTCGCCGCCGACCGACCACGCGTAGCCGAGCGTGAGGCCCTGCTGCAGGGACGGGCTCCAGCCCCAGGTGTCGAACTGGACCCGGGTGCCCACGGTCGGGCGCGGCGCGTACGAGTACGTGCCCGCGGCGACGTCGGAGAGCACGGTCACCGACGACAGGGAGCCCGATGGCGCGAAGCCCTCGGAGCCGAGGAACCGGGCGTACACCGTGCCGGAGGTCGTGAACGCGTAGGAGATCTCCGCTCGGCCGGAGGCGTCGACGGGCGCGGTCCCGATCTCCTCCTCGCCGAGGGCGAAGTGGACGAGCTGGCCCGCGGGGACGCCGACGACGGTCGCGGCCAGGGTCGACTGCTGGCCGAGCACCACGGTGCCGGGCGAGACGACGGTGGTGGACGTCGCGACGTCGCCCAGCGTGACGGACCGGGTCGTCCACACCGAGGACGACGACGTCGTGTAGCAGGCCGCGGTGATCAGGTACGAGC
The DNA here is from genome assembly GCF_022346185.1 of Cellulomonas sp. ACRRI. GTDB lineage: Bacteria > Actinomycetota > Actinomycetes > Actinomycetales > Cellulomonadaceae > Cellulomonas. The sequence continues at coordinate 12,657 of NZ_JAKRMS010000006.1, forward strand.
CCGCCGGCAGCCCGGCGTAGTCGATGGTGAACTTCCCGGAGCGGTGCAGGCCGTCGTCGACCAGGGTGAGCTCGCCGCCGCCGGCGCGACCCGCGCTGCTGCTGAGCGCCCAGAACCCGCCCGCGCGCTCGGTCGGGCCGTCGAAGTCGCAGCTCAGGTCGTAGGTGGCGGTGCGGTCGATCCGCTCCGCCCCCGCGACCGGTGCGGAGAGCGTGACGGTGGCCGTGACCGCCGCGGTGGCCGGTGACGCCGGCGCCAGGATCGCGACGACGGCCGCCGCGGCGGCCAGGGCGGCCGGGCGGCGCAGCCGCTCCCACCAGGTCGGACGGGCGTGTGGCATGGGTTCCCTCGTTCTCTCGACGGGGGAGCCGCCCCCGGACCGGACGGGGGACCGATCGGCGGGCGGTGCCGGGATCGGAGGGGAACTGAGGTCCGGCCGCCGCGGCCTGGGTGCCAGCACCCAGGCCGCGACGCCGGGGTCAGGCAGGGAGCTCCGCGCGCCGGTGCATGCGTCCGTCCGGGGTCAGCTCGACCACCGTGTCGATCCCGATCCGCTCCAGGAACGGCCGGTCGTGGCTGACCACCAGCAGCGCGCCGCGGTAGACGTCGAGCGCCTCCGCGAGCTGCGCGACGCTCGCCAGGTCGAGGTTGTTCGTCGGCTCGTCGAGGACCAGCAGCTGCGCGGGCGGGTCTGCGAGCAGCAGCCGCGCGAGCGCGACCCGGAACCGCTCGCCGCCGGACAGCGTCCGCACCGGCCGGTCGACCGCGTCCCCGCGGAGCAGCAGCCGGGCGAGCTGGTTGCGCAGCGTCCCGGCGGGTGTCCCGGGGGCGACGGCCTGCACCGCGGCGAGCGCGCCGGCGTCGTCGTCCAGGCCGTCGAGCCGCTGGGGGAGGTACCCGACCGCGTCGGTCAGCAGCCGGCCGTGCGGGCGGCCCGGCACCGGCGCGGTGCCGCGCACCAGCTGCTCCAGCAAGGTCGTCTTGCCCGTGCCGTTGGCCCCGACGAGCGCGACGCGCTCCGGGCCCTGGACGACGACCGTGCTGTCGACGTCCGCGAGCTCGGCGATCCGCCGCCCGCGCGGGAGCCCCGGGTCGGGGAGGACCAGGTGGATGTGCTCGTCGTCCCGTACCCGCGCGTCGGCGGCGTCGACGGCCGTCTGGGCGGCGCGGACCCGGTCGTCGAGGGTCGACCGCAGCGCGCCCGCGGACGCCTGGGCGCGGCTGGCGCGGTTGCCGGCGAGGATCTTCGGGATGCCGCCGTCCCGCTGGGTCGCCCGGGCGGTCCGCGCGCGGCGGGCGAGCGTCGTCTCCGCCTCCGCGCGCTGGCGCTTCTCGGACCGGAGCGCCTGCTGCGCGGAGCGCGCGGCCTGCTCGGCGGCGGCCTGCTCCGCGGCCCGGTGCTCCTGCCAGGCGCTGTAGGTGCCGCCGAACGTCTCCAGGACGCCGTCGTGCAGCTCGGCGATGCGGTCGACGTGCTCCAGCAGCTCCAGGTCGTGGCTGACGACGACGAGCGTCCCGGGCCACTGGTCGACGATCTCGGCGAGCCGTGCCCGGGTCGGCCGGTCGAGGTTGTTGGTGGGCTCGTCGAGCAGCGTGACCGGCGTGCGGCGCAGGCGCAGCCCGGTCACGGCGATCAGCATGGCCTCGCCGCCGGACACCTCGGCGACGCGGCGCGGCAGGTCGGCCCCGGAGAACCCGATCCGGTGCAGCGCCTCGTCCGCGCGGGCCTCGATGTCCCAGTCGTCGCCGACCGCGTCGAAGTGCCGCTGGTCGACGTCGCCGGACTCGATGGCGCGCAGCGCCGCCAGGGTGCCGTCGATGCCCAGCAGGGCCGCGACGGTGGTGTCCCGCGCGAGGGTGAGCGTCTGCGGGAGGTAGCCGACCTCACCGGCGACCTCGACCGTGCCCGACGTGGGGGTGAGCAGGCCGGCGACGAGCCGGAGCAGCGTGGACTTGCCGGTGCCGTTGCGGCCGACGAGGCCGGTGCGGCCGGCGGTGAACGTGCCGTCGACGCGGTCGAGGGCGGTCGAGCCGTCGGGCCACACCAGGGTGACGGCGCGCAGGGTGACGGACGGGGACATGGGCGTGCTCTTCTCTCTCCCCGGCCTGTGGGCGGGGGAGCGCTGGTCGGCGTGGGCGGCCGGCCCGGGCGCGTGCCGCGGCGGCGACGCGCGGGCGCACGGAGGCGCGCGGCGCGTGCAGGGCGGGGGACCGGGCGGGCGCGCACCGGGGTCGGTGCGGCGCCGGACGTGCCGGGGGACTCGTCGCGGCGCGGTCCACGCGTGGGCGGACCGGCGCCGGGCGTCGGACGGCGAGCCACCGGCGGTCCGGTGGCTAGGCTCTGTCGACCTCGATCGTCTCCACGGACAGGACGGTAGCAAGGTCCCGGGGCCGCGCGCCCGGCATTTTCCGCGCGGCGCACCCCGCCCCGGTCAGCGCACCCGGCTCGACCGGACCCCGAGCGGCCGTCCCAGCACGGCGAGCGACCGCCGGAGCACCCCCGGGCGCGCGGCCAGCGCCTCCGGCGCGCCGGGCTCGGAGCGCGCGCACGCGAGCACCACGCCGAGCGCCAGCATCGTGGCGACCAGCGCCGACCCGCCCGCCGACACCAGCGGCAGGGGCACGCCGATGACCGGCGCGAGGCCGATCACCGTCCCGATGTTGACCAGCGCCTGCGACACCACCCAGCCCAGGACGCCGCCCGTGAGGATGCGGGCGAACGGGTCGGGGTGCCGCCCGATCACGCGGAGCATGCCGAGCGCGAGCACCGCGAGCAGGGCGAGCACCAGGAGGGTCCCGGCCAGCCCGAGCTCCTCGCCGATGATCGCGAAGATGAAGTCGTTGTGGGCCTCGGGCAGGTAGGACCACTTCTGCCGGGACTGCCCGAGCCCGGTCCCGAGCCAGCCGCCCGAGGCCAGGGCGCGGAGGCCCTGCGTCGTCTGGTAGCAGCTGCCCAGCGGGTCGCAGTCGCCGCCCAGCCAGTCGCTGATCCGCTGCACCCGGCGGGGCGCGGACGCGGCGATCGCCACGAAGGCGAGCGCGGCCGCGGCGCCCGCCACCGCGAACAGCCGCAGCGGGGCGCCCGCGACGAACAGCGCCACGGCGACGAGGGTCGCCATGACGAGCGAGGTGCCGACGTCGTGCCCGGCGAGGGTGGCCACGATCGCGATCACCGCGCCCGGCACCGCCGGGAACGCCGCGGTCCGCCAGTCGTGCACGCCCGCCTGCCGGGCCGCGAGGACGCGCGCGAGCCACAGCACCAGGCCGAGCTTGACCACCTCGGCGGGCTGCCCGACGACGGGCCCGAGCGCCACCCAGCTCCGCCGCTCGCCCTGGCTGAGGCCGAGCGGGGTGAACACGAGCAGCTGCAGCACCAGGGCGGACAGCAGCAGCGGTGCCGCGGCCCGGCGGTACACCCGCAGCGGCACCCGGGCGGCCACGAGCATGGCCGCGACCCCGAGCACGGCGAACTGCAGCTGCTCCGCCGCGAGCGCGTAGGGGGAGTTCCCCCGGGCGATCGAGTCCACGGCGGACGCGGACAGCACCATCACCTGCCCGAGCACCACGAGCGTGAGGGACGCGCCGAGCAGCAGCTGGTAGCTGGCGGCGCCGTCGGCGCGGGGCTCGGTGGGGGCCGGGTCCGTCGGCGGGCTCACCGCGCCACGCTAGGCACGGCGCGGGGCGCGCTCAGCGGCGCTGAGTGGCGCTGATGGCGCCGCTAGGTGGTGCTCACCCGCTCCGCCCTGTTCCGCCCCCCAGCCGCGCCCGCGCCCGCGCCGCGCCCGCGCCGCCGCCGCCTCGCGTCGAGTGTGCAACCGACACGTCGAGCGAGCAGTCGGCGGATGCACTCTCGACGTGTCGGTTGCTCACTCGCGGTGTGCGGTGTGCGCGGCGCGGTGCGCGGTGCGCCGGCGGGTGCCGGGCGGGCGGGGTCAGCGCCGGGCGCGGGTCGTCGCCGTCCCCTGCCACCACGCCGCCCGCCGACCGGGCGCGCGCCACGGCGCCTGCTCGGGCCAGTGCAGCACCACGGACCGCCAGCCGCGGGCGAGCCGCCGGCCGAGCCCGCGCGGCGACCGCAGCGGCCGGGCCGAGATCGACACCGCCAGGCCGGCGTCGTACCGCACCGACCCGGGCGGCAGGTGGAAGCTCAGGTCCAGGTCGTCGTGCACGTCGGCCTCGCGGTGCACCTCGTGCCGGGCGGCCCGCCACGCCGCGGTCCGCACGGCGCACGCCGACCCGAACACCGGGGGCCCGCCGAGCGCGAGCCCCCCGAGCACGAAGTACGCGCGCATGTACAGCAGGTGCGCGAGCCCGCCGCCCAGCCGGCCCAGCAGCCCCGAGCCGCCGAGCAGCCTCGTCCGGCCGCCCAGCCCGGGCCCGCCCGGCCGAGACCGCTCCGTCGCATCCGCCGGCCCGAGCCGGAACCGCCCCGGCCCGGTGACCGCGGCGCACCCCGGGTCGTCGGTGAGCAGCGCCTCGACCCGGGCGAGCCAGTCCGGCGGCAGCACGGTGTCGGCGTCCACCCGCGCGATCACGTCGCCGGTGGCGGCGTCGTACCCGGCCGCGGCCGCGGGCCAGATGCCGCGCTCGGCCTCGTGCACGACCCGGGCGCCGGCGGCCGCGGCGAGGCGGGCGGTCGCGTCGGTGCTGGCGTTGTCGACCACGACCACCTCGTCGGGCAGGCGGGTCTGCGCCGCGAGGGAGGCGAGGCAGCGCGGGAGCCGGTCCTCCTCGTCGCGCGCGGGCACGACGACGGAGATGCGCAGCGGCGGGCGGCCGGTCATCGGCGCGTCCCTGTCGGGTCGGCGAGCACGCCCCATCCCCGCACGGACGGGGCCGCCCGGCAACCGGGGCCGCGGCGCCCGACCGCGGCGACCGCGGCGACCGCCGCGGGGGACGGGCACAGCCCGCCCGACGGCACCGAGGCGACCGCGCCGCGGCACCGACGCGGCGCGGCACGGCACGGACGCGGGACGCCGTCGCCACCGGACCGGCACCGGGTCCGGCCCGGGGCCCGTCCCGCCGACGAGGCCCGGGGATAGCGTCGAGCCGTCAGCAGCGGGGGTGCGGGCCGCGCGAGGGGGGTCGATGGGTCCAGGCGAGAGCGCGCCCGCCGGCGCGGGGGGCCGACGCGTGCTCGGCGACCTCGGCGTGCTGATGCTCGAGGGCGGCGCCTCGGTGGGCGAGGTGCGCCGCTCGCTGGAGCGGTCGGGACCGGTCACGGTCTCGGTTTTGGCGCGGACGGTGGTCGTCACGGACCGCGACGGCGGCGCCTCCACGCTCGTGGCCTCGGGCGGGGACGACCTGTCCTTCGAGCAGGCCGCGCACGCCAGCAGGCTGGCGCGCCTGGTGGAGGGCGGGACCGTCGGCCTGGGCCAGGTCCCGGACCGGATCGCTGCCGTGCGGGCGATGCGCCGCCGGCACCCCCGCGCGGAGCAGGTCGTCGGCAGCGCGCTGGTCGCGTGCGGGCTGGCCGCGGTGACCCGCTGCCCCTGGTGGGCGGTCCTCGTGGCCCTGGTCGTCGGTGCCGGCGTCGGCGCCCTGAGCCAGCTGCTGGGCCTGCTCGAGGGCGGGTCGGCGGTGCTGCCGTTCGTGGTGGCGCTGGCCTCGACGCTGGCCGTGGGTGCCGTCGCCGCCGCGGCGTCGTGGGGGCCGATCCCGCTGTTCGCCGTCTGCGCCCCGATCGCGATCCTGGTCCCCGGGGCGCTGATCACGAACGCCCTGCTGGACCTGACCGCCACGGACGTCGTCACGGGCAGCGGGCGCCTGGTCTACGGGCTGCTGGTCCTGGCGCTGATGGCGCTGGGGATCTTCGCGGGCGCGAGCCTGACGGGGCTGGCCGTCGACCCCGGCTCGGTGGCGCTGATCGGCCAGGACGCCGGTCCGGCCCCGGTCGACGCCGGCGCCTGGCAGCAGCTCCCGCCGACGTGGGTGGCCTGGGTCGGTGTCGCGGTGCTCGCCGCCGGCGTCGGGCTCGCCTTCGGCTCGGGGGCCCGGCTCAGCGCGGTGAACGTCGTGGTGATGACCGCCACCTTCACCCTGCTGCGCGCGCTCGTCCCGGCCGTCGGCGAGGCCGCCGCGGCGGGGATCGCGGCCGCCGCCCTGTTCCTGATCGCCCGCTGGGGCGAGCGCCGCACGCTGGCCCTCCCCGCCGCGGCCACCTTCCAGCCGGCGTTCCTGCTGCTGGTCCCCGGGACCGTCGGGCTGGTCGCGCTGACCGGCACGGACTCCGTCGCCCTCACGACGAGCCTGACCACGTTCGTCGCCATCTGCCTCGGCGTGAAGTTCGCCGCCCTCGTCGCGGACAACGTCCCCGGGCGTCGTCGCGCCGCGCCACCCCCGAGCCCGCCCTCCGAAGGGAGACCACCCCGATGAGCACCCCGTTCGCGCTGACCGGCGCCACCGTCGTCACCGGCGACGCCGCCGGCACCGTCCTGACCGACCACACCGTCCTCGTGGACGCGACCGGCACCATCGCCGAGGTCGGCCCCACCGCCTCCGTCGCGGTGCCCCCCGGGTACCGCCGGCTGCGCGGGACCGGCAGGTTCGTGCTGCCGGGGCTGATCAACGCCCACGCGCACCTGTTCGCCGACGGCAAGCCCCTCCCGCCGATCCTGACCAGCGAGTCGGCGGAGCAGCTCGTCTCGACGTTCTTCCACTCCCCGTTCGGCCGCCGCATCGTGACCGGCCGCGCGCGCCGCAACGTCGACACCCAGCTGCGGTCGGGCGTCACCACGATCCGCAGCCTGGGCGACGTCGCCTACGAGGTCGTCCGGGTCCGCGAGGAGATCGACGCCGGCGAGCACGTCGGTCCCCGGCTGCTGCCCTCGGGGCCGCTGCTCGCGGCGACCGGGGGCCACGGCACCCCGACGATCGCCCTGGTCGCGGACGACCCCTGGGACGCGCGCCGCCACGTGCGGACGAACCTGCGCAAGGGGGTCGGCGCGATCAAGATCGCCGCCACGGGCGGCGTGACCGACGCCCGGGCGGTCGGCGAGGCGGGGCGGCCCCAGCTCACCGAGGCGGAGATGGCCGCGATCTGCGAGGAGGCGCACACGGCGGGGGTGCTCGTCGCCGCGCACGCCCAGAGCACCGAGGGCATCGCCCGCGCCCTGCGCGCCGGCGTCGACACGATCGAGCACGGGGCCGGCATGGACGCCGAGGTCGTCGACCTGTTCCGGGACAACCCCCGGTCCCTGCGCGGCTGGTCGGCCCTCGTCCCCACGTTGCAGGCGTGCCTGCCGCTGGTCCGGCTCCCGCGGGCCGACACCGGGGTCGACGACGTCGTGCACGCCAACGCGGCGATGATCCTCGACCAGATGCTCCAGGGCATCCAGGACGCCCTCGCGCACGACATCCCGATCGGCATGGGCACCGACTCCGCGCTGACCTACGTCACGCACTACAACACCTGGCGCGAGATCGACCTGCTCGTCCGGCACGGCGGCCTGACGCCCGCCGCCGCCCTGCACGCCGCGACCGGCGGCAACGCCCGCATCCTGGGCCTGGACGCGGTGACCGGTGCGGTCGAGGCCGGGCGGGCCGCCGACCTGCTCGTCGTCGACGGCGACCCGCTGGCGGACCTCCGGGCGCTCGCCACCCCCGCCTACGTCGTCGCGCGCGGCACCGTCCTCGACCACCCCACGGTGGAGCGGTTCACCCAGATCGACGACCAGCTCGACACCCTCTGACGGCAGCCGGGCCCGGCCGGGCCGTCACCCGGGCCGGTCGGGCCCGCCCCGCGTGCCGGCCGGTGCGCCGCCGCGCGCCCCGGAGGCGGCGTCCAGCGCGCGACCGAGCAGCGCCACGAGGTCGCCGCGGGGGACGGTGAACGACTGGAGCCGCCGGGGCACCAGGCCGGCCCGGACCGCGCCGGCGCCGAGCGCGGCGACGGCCAGGCCGAGCAGCACGGGCCAGGTCGCCTGCCACAGCGTCACGGTGTCGAGGGCGGGCACGGAGAGCACCGGCACCCACCGGGCCGCGAGATACCAGGTGGCGGCGGTCCCGCCGAGGCACAGCACGGCCCAGGACACCAGGCCGACGTCCGCGCCGACCGGGCCGGGCCGCACGTGCCGGCGCAGGATCGTGGCGGTGCGGACCAGGATCAGCGTCGAGACGGTGGCGACGAACGGCAGCGCCACGGTGATGACGGTGAGCTCCGGGCCGTCGGCGATGGCGCGCTTCGCGGCGTACTTGGCCACCGCGCCGCTGCCGAGCGGCGCGCCGACCACCGCGAGGGCCAGCACGGCCGCGCCGGCGAGCACCAGACCCCGCAGCGGACCGCCGCCGTGCCGCTGCCAGATCTGCACCGACAGCACCAGACCGCCCTTGGCCATGCCGTGGTGCACCGCGTACACGACCGCGGACAGCGCGCACGCCTGGGCGAGCTCCGGGATCGCGAGCGCCACCCCGACCAGCACCGTGATGAACCCCATCTGGCCGACGGTGCTGTAGGCCAGCGACACCTCGGCGTCGTCGTTGAGCACGCCCGGCACGAGCGCCAGCAGCCCGCCGACGAGCGCCAGGACCACCACGGCGGTGCCCCAGCCGGGCAGGGCGACCTCGCCGAGCGGCAGCAGGCGCAGCAGGCCGACCAGGCCGATCTTGACCACGCTGCCGCTGAGGACGGCGCCGACCGGGATCGCGACCGTGGACTCCAGCAGCGGCAGCCAGCCGTGCAGCGGGAACGTGGCGGCGCGGATGCCGAACGCCACCAGGGTCAGCGCCACGACGGGCACCAGCACCGGCGAGTCCGCGACCACGGCGGGCACGTCGGCGAGCCGCCGCGCCCCCGCCCCGACCACCAGCGCCGCGGCGGCGAGCAGCGCCACGTCCGCGACGAGGGCCAGCGCCAGGTGCACCCGGGCGGCCGACCGCGCGGCGGCGGTCCCCGGCAGCCGCGCCATCAGCGCGACGGCGACGGTGGTGAGCAGGCACCCGGCGACCAGGGCGAGCACGTCCGCGGCGAGCAGCGCGAGCGCGTTGCCGGTGCAGCACAGCAGCAGCAGCGCGGTCAGCCGGACGGCGCCGGGGCTGCCGGCCCGGGCGGTGACGACGAGCGCCGCGGCGTACAGCACGGTCGCGACCAGCACCAGGGGCCGGGACACCGCGTCGACCAGCACGAGCCCGCCGGTCGCGCCGGTCGCGCCGGCCGCCCCGGCCGCCCCGGCCGGGACGCCGGACCCCGTCCCCGCGCCGGTGCCCAGCACCGCCAGGACCGCCAGCGGGAGCAGCGTGACCGGCGCGGCCGCCGCCGTGCTGCGCGCCGGGCCGTCGCTCCGGCGCAGCAGCACGACGGCCAGCGCGGCGGGCAGCGCCAGCGCGCCGAGCCAGAGCAGGTCCGTCGTCACGGCCGCAGCCTGGCACGCGCCGTCGCGCGCGTCGGCGTGGGTAGGTGGCGGCGGCGCACGGCGGTCAGGCGTACGGGTCGACGATCCGGCCGATGTCGGCGCGGTCCTTGGCGCCGGTCTTCCGCCGGATGTTGTAGAGGTGGCTCTCGACGGTCCGCCGGCTGAGGAACAGGCGCCGGGCGATCGCCGACGTGGACTCGCCGCGCGCGATCAACGCGGCGATCTCCCGCTCCCGCTCGGTCAGCTCGGCGCTGCCGGCCTGCTCGTCCAGCGGGACCGAGGGCGTCGACCCGAGCACCTGGGCGTCCGCGCGGGCGCGCGCCGCGCCGTCGTCGTCGCCGGCGACCTGCAGCAGACCGGCCGCGATCAGGTAGCAGCGGACCGCCTGCTCCCGCATGTCCAGGGCGACGAACCGCCGGGCGACCGCCATCAGCGCCATCGGGTCGCGGCCGTCCCGGAGCGCGTGCTGGGCGTCGAGGTAGGTCAGGTACGCCTCGCCGCCGACCCGCTCGGCGGTGCCCCGGAACGCGGTCGCGAGGTCCGGGTCGAAGGCGAGCAGCAGCCGGTAGATCCGGGTGGCGTCCGCGGCGAGGTGGTGGCCCAGCCCGCGCTCCCGGTCGGTGAGCAGGTCGAGCAGCCGCGTGCCCTCGCCGGGCTCCCCGCCCGCGAACAGGCTCATGGCCGACACCCACAGCGCGTCGCCGAACGGCAGGGCGTCGGCGGGGGCGTCGTGCTCCTCGGCGAGCGTCCGCAGGCCCGGGACCAGACCGGTCTGCTGGGTGTGCAGCGACAGGGTCGCGAGCAGCACCCGGGCGGCCAGGTCCGGCGCGACGACGAGCGCGCGGGCGCGCAGGCCCGAGGCGAGCACCGGCAGCAGCTCGCGGCGGGCCGCGTCCAGCCGCATCCGGCTGCCCAGGCACAGCGCCGCCACGTACAGGCCGCCGACCCAGGTCGCCGGCGACCCGTCGTCGACGGCCGCCCCCGCGAGCGCGCGGGCGCGGTCGACGCCCTCGGCCAGCCGGCCGCTGCCGTAGCGCGTGAGCACGGAGAGCACGTCGGCGCTGTCGCGGAGCAGCGCGGGCCAGCCGCCCCGCTCCCGGGTCAGCAGGGCCGCGGCGGCGTCGTGCCGTCCCGCGATCACGTGGCACGCCGCCAGCGCGACCCGCGCCGCGAGCGCCGCGGGGTCGTCGCCGTCGGCCCGCGGCGCGAGCACGGCGGTGTAGTCGTCGGGCACGCGGCCGTACTCCGCGCGCAGGGCCACGGCGAGCGAGTCCAGCGCCTCCCGGTGGGCGGGCGACGCCCCGGGCGGCAGGCCGCCCGCGAGCCCGTCGGCGACGGCGGCGGGGTCCGCGCCCTGGGCGATCGCCCAGCGGCCCTCCAGGTACCGCAGCTGCACCGGCGCGAACCCGTCGAGGTCGGTGGACCGGTCGGTGCGGGCCAGGACGTCGTCCGCGCGGCCCGGCTCGTCCTCGACCGACAGCAGGAGCCGGAGCAGCTCGGCGGCGTGCTCGGTGCGGTGGTCGTCCTGCCACCGCCGGGTCGCCTCGGCGAGCTGGATCCGCACCCGGGTGGCGAGCAGCCGGGCGACGGCCGCGCCGCCCGCGCCGTGGTCCTCGGCCCCGCCGGCCGGGGCGGGCCCGGAGGCGCGGTCCCCGACGGCGGTGAGCAGGGCGCGCAGCCGGGTGCGCAGGCCCCCGTCGTCCCCGTCGGGGACGGCGTCCAGCGTGCCGAGCGCCGCGGTGACCAGGCGGTACCGCGTGGCCTCGCCGGTCGAGCGCGCGAGGTGGTCGGCGAGCCCGGGCGGGGCGACCGTGACGGTCGGCTCCCCGGCCGAGCGGCCGGTCCGGAGCACGCCCCGGCGCTCCAGCGCGGACAGCCGGGTCCCGCCGAGCAGGGCGAGCGCGGCGCGCAGCGGCAGGGGGCCGACCACGCCGAGCAGCTCGAGCGCGTCCCGGTCCTCGGGCGGCAGGCCGGACACCGCGGCCGCGTACATCCCGGACACCCGGGCGGAGCGCAGCAGCTCGTCGGGCACGGGACCGGGCTCCCAGCCGCGCCGCCGGGCCTCGTCGAACACGGCCAGGGCGAGCGACGGCTGCCCGCCGGTCTCGGCGTGGATCCGGACCGACAGCTGGGGCGGCACGGGCGCCTGCGCGCGGTCCTCGAGCAGCGCGTGCAGCCCCTCGGCGGACAGGCCGCCGATCGCGACCTCCACCACCGGCCGCACGTTCTCCACGAACCACGGCACGAACGGGACGCCGGGCACGACGGTCGTGACCGCCGGGGTGCCGAGCCGGCGGTGCACCGAGCCGAGCAGGCCCCAGGACTCCCGGTCCAGCAGGTGGCCGTCGTCGACCACGATCACCGCGTCGTCGCCCTCGAGGTGCTCGAGCAGCGCCTGGTGCAGCCCGGCGAAGCCGCCCGGCTCGGTCCCGCGCCCGGGGAGCACGCCCGGCAGCGCCAGCCGCACGGCGGCGAGCGGCGGCGTGCCGGCCACCCCGCTCACCGTCAGCACGTCCCGGCCGGACCGGTCCAGCTGCGTGGCGACGCGGCGCAGCGCGTGCGAGCGCCCCGAGCCGACCGGACCGGTGAGCAGCACGCTGGTCCCGCGCCCCACGAGCGCGGCCACGCCGTCGGCGATCTGATCCGTCATCGGTCCCACCTGGTCCTTCGTCGGCGAACGTCGTCGAGCGCGCGAGGCAACCTGTCCCCAGTGCACCGCTGTTCGGGCGGATTGACCAGACCCGGATGCGTCGTCGCGTGGTCGACCGGCCGGCGGGGCGTCGTCGTCCGCCCGGCGACGTGCCCGAGATCCCCCCGGAACACCGGCCGGTCGACCGGGGACAACCCTGCCGCCGGCGGGGCGTGCCTCGGTGGGGGACTGGGTGCCGGGACGGGGGGATCTCGGTGCCCCGGCCGTCGGGCCCTGCGCACCGAGGCCGGCGCCGGCCGGCCCCCAGGACGAGGGCGCCGGGTACCGAGAGCGCGCACACAGGCACCGTCGGGGCCCTGAGCCGGGTCGCGGGGCCGAGAGGCTCGAGACCGCTCGCGCCCCCGGTGGACCGCGGGCGACCGGCCTGGCGGCGGACCCGCCGGGGCCGGACCGAACCGCCGTGAGGAGAACCGATGCCCGCTCGACCCGCGCCCGACGCGCCCCGCCGGGACCGCGCCGCCCTGCGCGCCGGCGCCGCGCGCCGCCCCGGACTGCGCGCCCTCGCCGCACGGCGCTGGTCGCGCACGGTCGCGGCCCTGACCGCCACCTCCGCGCTGATGGCCGGTGGCGTGACCGCCGCGGTCGCCGACCCCGCGCCCGCGGAGTCGGCGTGGACCCACGAGCTGCTGGTCGACTCCCTCGCGACGACCGTCGACGCGGACCCGGGCGACGGCGTCTGCGAGACCGCGACGGGGGAGTGCACCCTGCGCGCGGCGATCATGGAGTCCAATGCGCTGAACGCCGGCCCCGGCGAGGTGCGCATCGGCGTGCACCCCGGGTTCGCCGGCGGGCGGATCGTGCTGACCGCGACCCAGTCCACCTGGATGCGGACCACCGCGCTGAGCGCCGGCGGCGGCACGATCACGGGTGACGGCGGCGCGGTGTTCGACGTCCTCGCCCCGGTGACCATCGACCTCGAGAACAAGGTCACCGCCGCCCCGAACAACAACGCGGACCTGCCGGCCGCCGCGGTGTTCCACCTGAACGGCCCCGACATCACGCTGGAGCGCGTCGACCAGTCGTTCAGCGCCGAGACCACGTTCTACGTCGGCCCGAACGCCTCGAACATCCACATCACCGGCGGCACGATCGCGACCGCGAACTACTACCCCGAGCGGTTCGTCCTGGTGCGCGGCGGCGCCAGCGACGTCCGGATCAGCAACTACACGGTGTCCGGCTACGCGTCGAACGACACCCAGTGGGGCTGGGGCTACGTCGACGGCGCGACCGCCACCACCCCGGTCCGCGGGCTCGTCGTGGACAACGTCACCTACACGGCCGGCGCCACCGGCGCGTGCGGCGCGAGCGCCGCGGGCGGCTGCTCCTCGTCGCCGATGTCGCTGCGCGGCCAGACCGTCACCGACTTCACGTTCACCAACAACACGGTGGTGAACTTCAACCGCGCGGTGAGCGCGAGCACCCGGATCATGGACCTGCGCTCGGCCACCGTCGACCGGTTCGTGTTCGCGAACAACACGATCACCACCCCGCAGCTGCGCGCCGGCCTGCCGCTCATCGAGTTCGGCGGCACCGCCGCGACCCGGGCGACGGTGCACGACTTCGAGATCGTCGACAACGTCTTCGCCGGCGTCACCGCCGCGACCGAGGCCGAGAGCGGCGCGGTCCGGCTGCCCTTCGGCGGCACGATCCGCGACCGCGGTCTCATCGCGCGGAACACGTTCCAGGCGGCCACCGGCCCGACGCAGGCCGTCTACTGGCAGGGGCCCGGCGCCAACACGCTGAGCGTCGCGCCGTCGAACGTCGTGATCGAGGACAACGCGTTCGACGGCTGGGGCTCGGCGGCCTCCCGGTCCACGATCCGGCTCCGGCACACCGGCGCGGTCACCGTGCAGCGGAACACCTTCGGCACCGGCAGCGGCTCGCAGGTCAACACCGTCGCCGAGGAGGCCGGGGCCGTGGACGCCATCGTGCAGACGCTGGTGAACAACCGGAACCTCGGCGCGAACGGCAAGCTCAACACCTGGTACCCGACCGCGCGCGCCGCGGACAACACCCAGGCGATCCTCGTGGGCGCCGAGCGCTGCACCATCGACCTGGAGGTCGCGCCCCCGTCCGGGGCGCCCGCGCTGGCCACCGCCCGCAACCCGGAGCCGCCCACCACGCTGGACCTGTACTGGACGTCCGGCACCGCCGCCGAGGTGTACCTCGAGTCGGTCACCGTCACCGAGCAGGCGCCGCAGACGTTCACCGTGACGCTCCCGCTCGAGGGCGACGAGCGGCTGGCGCACCTGCCGGCCGGGGCGACGATCCCGGTGAACCCGACGACGGGCGAGGTCGCGGGCGGCCTCCGCCTGCAGACGCAGGACCCGAACGCCGGCAGCACCACGGCCTCGTCGCAGTTCTCCCGGGTCGCCTCGCTCGCCGGCACCTGCCGGCCCGAGCTGACGATCGACCAGGCGGAGGGCCAGGCCGACCCGGCCCTGACGCGCGACCTGCGCTGGACGGTCGTCTCCTCGCTCCCGCTCACCGGCCTGGACGCCGCGGACGTCGAGCTGGCGGCCGAGCCCACCGACCTGACCGTCGACGCGGAGCGGCTGAACCCGCGGATCGTGTCCGTGACCCCGGTCGCCGACACCGAGAACACCGTGTTCACCGTCGTCGCACGGGTCGACTTCACCGTCGTCGCACGGGTCGACGACTCGGCCCTGCTGCGGGCCGGGATCGAGGCCGGGGCGGTCACCTCGGAGTCGGGCTGGCTGAACGACAGCCCGGCGACGAGCACCGACGCGGAGATCACCTACGTCAACCCGCTGGTGGTCGACCCGGAGCAGGTCACCCTGCTGGCGGGCGACGAGACGGGCGAGGCCTACTCGATCGCCACCCGCCCCGGCGCGCCGGTGCCCACCGACACCCTGTCGTTCAGCACCGTCCCGGACGCGGTCGCCACCGAGTTCGACGTCCGGCTCGCGAACACCGCGCCCACGATCCTCGCCGGCGGCAGCTCCACGGGATCGCTCACGGTGACGGCGGGCGAGAGCGAGGTCGAGGCCGGCACCTCGGCCCTGGTCGGCCACGAGGTCGCCTCGACGGACGTGAACTACGACGGCCTCGTGGTGCAGTCGCTCGACGTGCGGCTGTACTCCACCAGCCCGGCGCTGCAGCTGACCAAGCAGGCGTACGTGCACGTGGGCGACACGTCGACCCCCGAGAGCATCCAGGCCACCGGCACGGAGGTGCTCGCCGGCTCCCGGCTCGGGGACGGGCAGGCGGTGTGCTGGGTCTGGACGGTCGCCAACAACTCCCGGGACACCTGGGCCACCGAGCTCACGGACGTGGTGGTGCGCGACTCGGACACCCGGCTGGGCGACGGCGGGCTGATCGCGCGCATCCCGGCGCTCGGGGTGGGGGAGAGCCACCGGTACGCGTCCTGCGCGCCGCTGATCCCGGTCGACTCCCGCGCCTGACCCGCCGCGGCCGGGGGCACCGAGCCCCGGCCGCGGGACCCCGGTCCTCGCCCCGCCGCCCACCGAGGCGGCGGGGCGGACCCACTGAGCACCCCCCTGCGCGGCCCCCGCCGCGACCGAACCTGGACAGGCCGGCGGGACCGCCGGCACGACACGAGGAGGACGACGTGACGACTCGACGCGAGGCCCGGTCGGGCCGCCCCGGTGCGCTCGGCGCGCTCCGCGGGCTGCGGCCGTCCCGCTGGGTGAAGCGCGCGACCGCCGGGGCCGTGACCGCGGCGCTGGTCGTCACGACCTTCGGCGTCGCGCAGAGCGCGACGCCGGGCGTCGAGCTGCTCGTGAACTCCCTGGAGACGACCGAGGACGCGAACCCCGGCGACGGCCTGTGCGCGACCGAGGAGGGCGCGTGCACCCTGCGGGCCGCGATCCAGGAGTCGAACGCGCTGAACCTCGCCGCGGGCATCGTCCGGATCGGCGTGCAGCCCGGCTTCGCCGGCGGTCGGATCGACCTCACCGCGGACACCGCCACCTGGATGAGCACGACGCGCCCGTCGGACGGCGGCGGCTCGATCACGGCCGACCTCGGGGCGGTCTTCCACGTCACGGCGCCGGTGGAGATCGACCTCGAGAACAAGATCTTCCCGAACTCGGTGACCACGCTCGCCGGCCCGAACGCCGCGGTCTTCCACGTGAACGGCCCGGACATCACGCTGCGGGGCGTCGACCAGGCGTGGGGCGGCGAGACGACGTTCTACGTGGGCGAGCGCGCCCGGGACGTCACGATCACCGGCGGTGAGGTCCGCACCCAGAACAACCGGCCGCGCCGGTTCCTGGTGGTGCGGGGCGGGGCGACCGACGTCACGGTCAGCGACTACACCGTCTCGGGCTTCGCCGCGCGCGCCGCGGACCGCGGCTGGGGCTTCCTCGACGGGGCCCCCAACGCCGCGAACGCCGTGCGCAACCTGACGATCAGCGGCGTCACCTACGAGTCGCAGACGTCCGGCGCGTGCAGCACCAGCACGGCCGCGGGGTGCACCTCCGGCGTGGTGTACGCCCGGAACCAGCACGTGCAGGGCCTGTCGGTGGTCGACAGCGCGATGCCGAACTACGGCCGCGCCGCCAACAACAGCATCCGGATGATCGACCTGCGCGGCGCGACCGTCAGCGACTTCGTGTTCGCCCGGAACACCCTCACGAACCCGCGCATCTACGTGAACCACCCGCTGATCGAGATGGGCGACGCCACCGCGCGCGGCGCCGACATGACGAACTTCGAGATCACGGACAACGTCATCACCGGGGTCACCGCCGCGAGCGAGGCGACCGGCGGGATGATCCGGCTGCCGCAGAACAACCGGATCGCCGGCCGCGGGCTGATCGCCCGGAACCAGTTCCACGCCGCGACCGGGTCGATGCAGGCGATCTACTGGCAGGGCGCGCACACCAACACGCTGAACGTGCAGTCGTCCGGCGTCACGATCGAGGACAACGACTTCGACGGGTGGGGCTCCACCTCCGCGCGGTCCACCATCCGGATGCGGATGACCGGCGCGGTGACGATCCAGCGCAACACCTACGGGGCCCGGACCGGCGCGCAGACGAACACCGTCAGCGAGGAGGCCGGCGCGGTCGACGCGACGGTGCTGACGATGGTCAACAACCGCAACCGCGGCGCCAACGGCAAGATGAACACCTGGTTCCCGACCGCGCGCGGCGCGAACAACCAGCAGGCCGCGCCCGTGGTCGCCGAGAGCTGCTCGGTGGACCTCGAGGTCGCCCCGCCGACGGAGACCGGCGGCAACACCGTCAGCGGCGCCCGGAACCCCGCGGTGCCCGCGCGGCTCGACGTGTACTGGACCGCGCGCAACCAGGCCGAGGTCCTGGTCGACTCGGTCACGGTCACCCAGAACGCCCGGCAGACGATCAACGTCACGCTGCCGGTGGCCGGTGACCCGCGCCTCGCGCACCTGCCCGAGGGGGCCGCGCTGCCCGTGGACCCGGAGACGGGCGCCGTGTCCGGCGGGCTGCGGCTGCAGACCCACGACCCCAACGCGGGGGCCACCGCGGTGTCGTCCCAGCTCTCCCGGGTCGCGACGATCGCGGGCACCTGCCGGCCGGAGCTGTCGATCAACCAGGCCGACTACCAGAACGACCCGACGCTCGCCCGGGACAAGCACTGGACGATCAGGTCCTCGCTGCCGCTGGTCGAGGAGACGGTGACGGTCGACGCCATCACGCTGACGGCCCGTCCCACCGAGCACACCATCGACCCCGAGCGGATCAACGCCCGCGTGGTCTCGGTGGAGCCGGTCGAGGGCAGCGGCGGCACCGAGTTCACGGTGATCGCCAAGGCGGACGACTCCGCGCTGCTGGAGGCCGCCATCGAGCCCGGCACGGTGGAGTCCGAGTCCGGCTGGGTCAACGACTCCCCGGCAGACAGCGACAACCCGGACATCACGTTCGTGAACCCGCTGGTCGTCGACCCCGAGCTGCTGGCGGTCGTCGCCGGCAGGGAGGACGGCAAGGACTACCGGATCACCACCCGGCCGGGCGCACCGGTGCCCACGTCCGACGTGCAGTTCACCGCGACACCGGACGGGACGGCGGCGGACTACGGCCTGACGCTGGGCACGCCGACGCCGACGATGCCCGCGGGCTCGACCAGCACCGGGCCGCTCAACGTCATGGTGCCGGAGGGCGACGTCCCCGCGGACAGCCGGGTGCGGGTGCACCACACGGCGGTCTCCGAGGACATCCGCTACCACGACCTCGTGGTGCCCGACCTGGACATCCGGCTGTTCGCCACCGACCCGGCCGTCGAGGTCACCAAGCGGGCGTACCACGGGGTCACCGACAGCTCGACGCCCGAGCAGATCGTGGCCACCGGCACCGAGGCGCCCCTGGGGAGCCGGCTGCTGGACGGCCAGCCCGTGTGCTGGGTCTACACCGTCACCAACGTCTCCGACGACGACTGGGCCACCGCGCTGACGGACGTCGAGGTGGTCGACACGGACACCCGGCTCGGCCAGGGCGGCCTCGTCGGGGTGATCCCGACGCTCGGCATGGGCGAGACGCAGCGGGTCGCCGCGTGCGCGGTGATGACCCCGGGCGACACCCGGGTCGCCGGGTGAGCCGCGCGGGCCACCGAGGCGGCGGGGCGGGGTGCTGAGAGGTGCCCGTGACGACGCGCAGACGGCCCGGTGGGACCACCGAGAGGCCCCCTGAACGGCCTGCGGGCCGCCCAAGGATGGACACATCAGCAAGGCCGAGCAGGACCGGCTCCACGGGAAGGAGGAGGACATGAACGCACGGACCACGACCACCGCGCCGCGGATCACGCGGCTCGGCGCGCCGGCGGTCGCCGCACTCGCGGCCGCGCTGCTCCTCCTGGGCGGCACGCTCGCCCTGTGGGCCGCGAGCGCCCGGTACACCGGCGGCACGATCACGTCGGGCGACCTGGCCCTGGAGGTCGGCGAGCCGACCTGGGAGCAGGTCACCCCGGGCGTCGTGCAGCGGGAGCAGGGCGTCTTCGACGGCACCGTCCCCGCGGAGTTCTTCACGATGCCGGGCGACGTGGTCGAGATCGCCCAGCCGGTCACCACGACGCTGGTGGGCGACAACCTCGCCGGCGGCTTCGGGCTCCGGCCCGCCGCGCAGTCCCGGCTGGCCGACGACATCGCCTCCGGCCGGATCGCGGTCACCTTCTCGGTGCGCAACGACGCCGGGATGACGATCGCGCCCGAGGGGGGCGGCGCCCAGCTCGGCGAGACCGTGGTCGTGCCCGGCCTGGCCGGCAGCAACGACGAGGAGCCGCAGGACTGGGTCGTGGTGATCCGCGTCGAGGTCCTGGGCGACTACGCCTGGACGGACGGCCACCCGGTCGACGCCGCGGGCGTGTGGAGCAGCGGCGGCCTCGTGATCTCGCTCGAGCAGGTCCGCGAGGGCGACGAGTTCACCGGGGGTGCCGAGTGAGGCGGCCCCGCGTGTCCCGCCCCGCGGTCGTCGTGGCCGGGCTCGGGCTCTGGGCCGGCGCGCTGAGCGCGCAGGCGCTGTGGTCCGACAGCCGCGACGGCGTGCAGCCGAGCATGCGGACCGGTGCGGTGACCTTCGCCGGCCAGGTGCCGGGCGAGGACGGCTCGCGCGTCGTGTCCGACGGCGGCGCCCCGGTGACCGTGCGGCTCCCGGGCTCGGAGATCGTCCGGGTCATGGACCCCGAGGGCACCGAGCAGCCCGGTCCCGTGTTCTGGCGGTTCCAGGCGGCCGGCGCCGCGCTCGGCATCACCGGCCTGGTGTTCGACGTCACCGTCGGCTCCACGGTCGCCGGCGACGGCACCGTCACCGACATCGCGGACGGCGTCGCGCCGGACAGCACGGTGCTCGGCGGCTCCGTGGTCAAGCTCTACCCGGCCGCCGTCGGCGGCGACTGCTCCGCCGTGCCGGCCACGCCGCCCGGCGAGGAGCACAAGAACGTGCTGGTGATCGGCGGGGAGCAGGACGTGCTCCAGGCCGCCGGCACCAACAAGGCGGGCGACGAGGTCGTCCGCGAGTGGTGCGTCGCCATGGACTGGCTCGACGAGCCGGACGGCTTCTACGCCAACCGGGTCGACGTCGCCGCCCGCGGCGAGGACGGCAACACCCGCACCGCCGTCGACGAGTGGGAGGCGCGCGTGGGGGTCCCGCGCTCGCTCCCGTCGACCGGCACCTACGGCAACCGGGCGTGGGCCGAGGCCCTCGGCCTGGACGGCACCGAGGTGCAGCACGAGGACAGCTGGCACGCCCAGCTGTTCCCGGACCCCTCGGCGGAGCCCGACGTGGTGATCACGCTCGACCCCGCCGTGACCAACCTCAACCCCGACGTGGGGACCGGCGACCAGCCGGGGTTCCCCACCCGCTAGATCCCCGTTCAGCCCCCACCGGGGCGTCGAACGGTCCACCAGAGGGCCCGGCTCGGGCCGAACGAGAGGAACACCACCACCATGAGCACCACCACCAACGCCCCGGTCGTCGTCGTCACCGAGGAGAAGAAGCGCCGCAAGGGCATGCTCTGGGTCGCCGGCGGCACCGCGCTGCTGCTGGGCGGCTCGACCTTCGCCCTGTGGTCGGCGGACGCCGACTTCCAGGGTGGTTCGGTCACTGCGGGTGACCTGAACCTGGTCGCGCTCGAGGACACCACGTTCTGGGACGTCTCCGCCGACCGCGCGGACGCCACCGAGACGGTGACCGGCACGGACGGCTCCCAGCTCGGCCACGTGATCGACGACGCCGACACCTGGCGGATCGTGCCCGGCGACAAGGTCGCCGCGGCGTTCTCCGCCGAGGCCACCCTCGAGGGCGACAACCTGGTCGGCCAGCTGACGCTGGACGGCTTCGGTGAGAACTCGCTGGTCAACGAGCGGATGGACTGGACCTACGAGGTCTACCTCGGCGGCGAGCTGCTCGCCGCGGAGGCCGAGCTCCCGACGGACGGCGAGACCGCCCTCATGTACCTGGCCGCGCCCCGCGCCGGTCAGGACGCGGGTCTGCCGGACGCCGACGGCAACCTGGTCCTCCAGATGGAGGAGACCACGCAGGAGATCTCGGTCGTCGTCTACGGCGCGTTCGACGCCGAGACCCCGGACCGCGACGAGGTCACCGTGACCGACTCGCTGTCCAACCTGACCCTGTCGCTCAACCAGGTCCGCGACACCGGCGCGCAGTTCCTCCCGCAGGACTGACGCCACCGCCGACCGCGCCGCGGCCCCTCCCGGGGTCGCGGCGCGGCCGGTCCCGGCGCTCGCGCGCCACCCGGGCCACGCGCCCGCCGCACGACCCCGACCGACCGACCGCAGCACGAGCCAGGAGGAGCCGCCGGATGGGCACGCGCGTCAGCAGGAAGAGCCGCCCGGTGCGGGTCTCCGGAGCCTGGTACGACTCGCCATGGCGGATCGCCGGCCACGCGGTCGGCACGGCCCTGGCGCTGGTGCTGATCGGCCTGGTGATCGCGCTGGCCGTCGTGCCCCGGCTGTCCGGCGGGGCCTCGCTCACCGTGCTCACCGGCTCGATGGAGCCCACCTTCGCGCCCGGCGACGTGATCGTCGTCAAGGGCGTCGACGCCGCCGAGGTCTGCGCCGAGGTCGGCGTCGGCGAGATCGTCACGTTCTTCCCCGAGCCGAACGACCCGGCGCTGATCAGCCACCGGGTGATCGGCAAGACCATCGGCACCTTCGACGACGGCACCTCCTGCCGGCTCGTCACCCAGGGCGACGCGAACTCCGCGGTCGACGACCCCGTCTCGCCGGAGCAGGTCCGCGGCGTCTTCCAGTACGGCGTGCCGAAGCTCGGCTGGGCCCGGCAGTGGGTCGGCGACAACGTGCGGACGGTGGTCGTCGTCGCCGCGCTCGCGCTGGTCGCCCTCGGCATCGCCTCCAGCATGCGCAAGCCCCGCACCCGGATCTACGCGGCGCCGGGCGGCACCGACGGGCCCGCGGGCCTCGGCGGCGTCCCCGTCGACGTCGCGCCCGCGCCCACCGCGCCCGCGCCCACCGCGCCCGCCCTCGACGCCGAGGACCTGGCCCACGAGCGCGCACTACGGGAGCGCGACCTCGACCTGCGGGAGCGCGAGCTGGAGCTCCGCGAGCGCGAGCTGGAGCTGGCCCGGCTGCAGGCCGGCCCGGCCTGGTTCGAGCGCGACCTGCACCGCGAGCCCGACCTCCGCGACCTCGACCCCGTGCTCCGCGACCTCGGCCGCGACCTCGTCGCGGACCGCGAGCCCGAGCACGACCCCCAGCCGCCGACGGCACCGGTCGCCGTGCTGGCGCCCCTTCCCGCACAGCCGCTCGACCGAATCGAGACGTGATGTCCTCCCGTACCGTGGTCCTCCCGACCGGCCCCGGGGCGCAGCCCCAGGTGCTCCGCGTCGACGGGGGCGGCCTGTCCCAGCGCGGGCGCACGCTCGCCTGGATCCTGGCGCTCGTGCTCCTGCTGACGGGCGCGGGCGCGCTGACGGCGGCGGGCATCACGCCGATCACCGGCGAGCGCCTGGCCGCGACCACCGGCTCCGGCACCGCCGGCGGCTCCGGGTCGTCCGGCTCGTCCGGAGGGGCGGCCGGCTCGGGCGCGACCACCGGCACCGAGACGGCCGTGGCGGCCGGGGACGGCGCGGACGGCGGCGCGACGGGCCGGGACGGCACGGTCGTCGAGGGCGCCGTCGTCGGCGAGTGGGACGGCCCGACCGTGCACCTCGACTGGTCCGGGCAGCGGTACACCACGGTCGAGGCGGACTTCGTCGGCGACCGGGTCGCCTCGCCCGGCGACCGCGTCGAGCGCACCCTGACGCTGCGCAACGCGGGCCCGGAGGACGCGGTCCTCTCGGTCGACCTGCTGCTCGACGAGACGGTCCCCGCCGGCTCGCCGAACCCCGGGCTGGGCGAGGCGATCGACCTGCACTGGGACGTCGCCGGCGTCGAGGGCTCCGAGCAGTTCGCGGTGCTGCACTCCGAGAAGCAGCCGACGATCGCCGAGGTGCGGGTCCCCGAGGGCGGCACCGTGCCCGTCACGGTCGGGTTCACCATGCCGGCGTCCGAGACCGGCCACCGCGGTGGCGACGACTCGACGACGCTGCACTTCCGCGTCCTGGCGCACCTCCAGGGCGAGACCGGCGTGGACCCGGCTCCTGTCCCGCCGGAGCCGGTCGACCCCGAGGAGCCCGCGGAGCCCGGCCCCGACGGCGGCCTCGCCGTCACCGGGTCCCACCTGCTCGGCGCGGTCCTGCTGCTGCTCGGCCTGCTGCTGGCCGGCTGGATGCTGCTGGCCCTGAACCGGCGGCGCACCGCGTGCGACGTGTGCGGCGGGCGCGTCGACCGGGGTGACCGGTGGACGGTGCACCACGCCGAGGACGGCACCCGGACCGTCGAGTGCGGGGACTGCTGGGGACGCCCGCGGCTCGGCGTCCAGGACCGGGAGCAGGAGCCGGTGGGCCCCGCGGCCCGCTGAGGCGCGCCGCCTGGACGCTCCCGCCCTGGTGGGAGCACCCTGGGCCCACCAGCCCCGCGGGGGCGCGGCCCGCGCGGCCGGGAGGGGAGCCGGGGCATGAGCGAGGAGGTCCGGGCGGCCACGCCGCGCGCGGAGGGGCGCGCGTCGTGGCTGCCCCTCGTCTGCCTGTTCCTCGCGCAGGTGCTGATGGCCTTCAACCTGGCGTCCCTGCCGGTGTCCATCGGCGGCATGGTCGCCGACTTCGGGGTGCCCCCGACGGCCGTCAGCGGTGCGATCGTGACCTACGGGCTGTTCGTCGCCGCCCTGGTGATGACCGGGGCCAAGGTCGGCCAGCGGCTCGGCTGGGTCCGCGCGTTCCGGGTCGTGGTCGCCACGTTCGCGGTGTCCAGCCTGCTGATGCTGCTCGCCCCCTCGGTCGGCTGGGTGATCGCGGCGCAGGCGCTCGCGGGGGCCTCCGCGGCCGTGATCGTGCCCTCGCTGGTCGCGCTGATCGCCCAGAGCTACGCCGGCGACCAGCAGGCCACCGCGATCGGCTCCCTCGGGTCCGCCCGCGCGATCGCCGGGGTCGCCGCGTTCCTGCTCGGCGGGGTGCTGGGCACGCTCGTCGGGTGGCGGCCCGTGTTCGGCGTGGCGCTGGCGCTCGCGGTCGCCGTGCTCGTGCTGAGCACCCGGCTGCACCCGGTGCCCGGCGACCCGACCGTCCGGATCGACGCGGTGGGCGCGGTGCTCGTCGGCGCGGGGGTGGCCCTGGTGTCCGTCGGCTTCCAGAACCTCGACGCCTGGGGCCTGCTGCTCGCCGCGCCGGACGCGCCGTTCGACGTGGCGGGGGTGTCGCCGGCCCCGGTCCTCGTGGTCGTCGGCGTGGTGCTCGGGCAGGCGTTCGTGCGGTGGACGCGGCGCCGGGTCGCGTCCGGGCGGACCCCGCTCGTCGACCTGTCGGTGCTCGGGTCGCCGCAGGAGCGCGCGGCCGTCTACGCGATGTTCACGGTCGTCGCGCTGGAGGCGGCGCTGAACTTCACCGTCCCGCTCTACATCCAGATCGTGCAGGGGCGCACGCCGCTGGACACCGCCCTGGCGATGATGCCGTTCAACCTCACGGTGTTCGTCGTCGCGACGCTCGTCGTCCGGCTGTACGGCCGGTTCCCGCCGCGCACGATCGCGCTCGTGGGCTTCGGGCTCACCACCGCCGCGCTCACCTGGCTGTCGCTGGTCGTGACGAACAACTGGGAGACGCTGCCGACCGTCCTCGGGCTGGTGGTGTTCGGCGTGGGCCAGGGCGCTCTGGTCACGATCGTGTTCAACGTGCTCGTCACGGCCGCGCCCCGGCAGCAGGCGGGGGATGTCGGGGCCATCCGCGGCACCACCCAGAACCTCGCGTCGGCCGTCGGCACCGCCCTGGTCGGCGCGCTGCTCGTCACCATCCTCGGCATCGGGGTGGGGCGGGCCGTGCTCGCGCACCCGGAGCTGCCGCCGTCGCTGGTCGCTCAGGTCGACCTCGACTCGGTCGACTTCGTCAGCAACGACGACCTCCGCGAGGCGCTGCGGACCCGGACCGACGCCGACCCGGCGCAGGTCGACGCGGCCGTGGCCGTCAACGAGCAGGTCCGGCTGGACACGCTGCGGGTGGGGCTGCTGGTGCTCGCCGGCCTGAGCGCCGTCGCCGCGCTGCCGGCGAGCCGGCTGCCGCGGTACCGACCCGGGGAGGCGGCGGACCGGTCGCGCTGACCGGTGCGTCCGATCGGGCGAAATCTATGCAAAACGGACAGGCGCCCGCGGGTTCTGGGATATCAACGACAGCCTCGGGTCGCGACGCCGGGCGCCGTCGGCCGCCCGGGCCGGCCCCGACCCGGAGGTGCCGATGTCCGTCCCCACGACCGTCCGCGGCCCGGTCCCCGGCGCCCCGGCCGCCGGCGCGGCCGGCGGCCGGCTGCCGGGCCTCGACGGCCTGCGCGGCGTCGCGGCCCTCGTCGTCCTCGTCCACCACTCGCTGCTGCTGACCCCGGCGCTGATGGCGGTGCACGACGACCCCGCCGCCCCGCGGAGCGCGCTCGTCCAGGTCGCGTCGGCCACGCCGCTGCACCTGCTGTGGGAGGGCGAGGTCGCCGTGCAGGTGTTCTTCGTGCTCAGCGGGTTCGTGCTCACCGCCGCCGCGACCCGCCCGTCGCACCGCTGGGGCCCGTACTACCCGCAGCGGCTGCTCCGCCTGTACCTGCCGGTGTGGGCCGCCGTGGTGCTGGCCGTCGCGCTGCGCCTCGCCGTGCCCGCGGGCGACACCGCCGGGCTCAGCCCGTGGCTGACCTACCACGGCGACGTCGGCCGGGCCGGGGTGCTCGGCGACCTGCTGCTGGTGGTCGGACCCGCCGGGTCGACCATCAGCGCGCTGTGGTCCCTGCGCTGGGAGGTGCTGTTCTCCCTGCTGCTCCCGCTGTTCGTCGTCGCCGCGACCCGCCTGCGGCACTGGGCGCCGCTGGTGCTCGGTGCGCTCGCCGCGATCGCGTGGCTCGGCGCGGCGACCGGCCCCGTCGACGCGCCCTACGCGCTCGGCGCGGCGTACCAGCTGCCGCTGTTCGCACTCGGCTGCGTGCTCGCCGCGGGCCGCGACCGGCTCGCCGCGGTCACCGCCCGGTGGGGGCGCGGGACCTGGGCGGGGGTGCTGCTCGCGGCCGTGCTGCTGACGACGAGCTACTGGCTGCTCGACCTCGCCGGGGCCCGGGCGGACGTGCCCACGGCGGTCGTCGCGCTGACCCGGGTGCTGCAGGCCGCCGGCGCCGGGCTGCTCGTGGTCGCCGCGCTCGGCCCGCTCGCCCGGCCGCTGAGCCACCCCGCCGTGCGCTGGCTCGGCACGCGGTCGTTCAGCCTGTACCTGGTGCACGAGCCCGTGGTGGTGGCGGTCGGCTACCTCACGGGGTGGACGTCGCCCGCGGTGCTGCTGCTCACCGTGCCGGTGTCGCTGCTGCTGGCGGAGGCGTTCTTCCGGGCCGTCGAGCGCCCGTCGCACCGCCTGTCCCGCACCGTCGGGGCGCGCCTGGGCCGGGGGCGCCACCCCGTCGCCGCGGCCTGACCCGGCGGGCACGGCGAGATCGGCGGTTCGCGCCGAGATCGGCGCGTGCAGGCACCGATCTCGGGCGGGACCGCCGATCTCGACGCGGCCGGGCTCCCGCACAGGAAGTCCCCATCTCCCGGACGCCCGGCGTTCATCTGCGGCGGCCACACTCGGTGCCATCGGTCGCGCGCGGGAGAGGGCTGGCGGATGCAGGCGGTACGGGACGTGGGCACGCGGTACTCGTGGGTCCAGGTGGAGCACCCGGTGTACGTCGTGGACTTCCTGGCCTCGGCGGGCGCACCCGCCGAGCGCTGGCGGCTGGTCGACGGCGGCGACGTGCTCGAGGTGCTCGAGTGGGTCGCCCGGCACCAGCGCGGCCGCGCCGTCGCGGTGAGCCTGGAGGTCGAGGACGCCGGCGGCTTCGCGCTCGTGCAGCTGACCCCGGCCGAGGGCCTCCGCCGAGTCGCCGGCTGGTGACCACGCGCCGCCCC
Source organism: Cellulomonas sp. ACRRI (assembly GCF_022346185.1). Taxonomy (GTDB): domain Bacteria; phylum Actinomycetota; class Actinomycetes; order Actinomycetales; family Cellulomonadaceae; genus Cellulomonas. Next base: position 39,647 of record NZ_JAKRMS010000006.1, read on the forward strand.
GCCGACGCGCCGCCCCGCCGACGCGCCGCCCCGCCGACGCGCCGCCTCGCCGACGCGCCCGAGGTAGGACCGTCCCGCCGAGATAGGACCGTGGCAGGTCCTATCTGGGCGCGCGGGCCCTATCTCGGCGGCCTCGGACGGCGCCCCCCGGTCGGGCGCGGGCGTCCGGCCCGCGGCGGGCGGGGCGGGCGGTCAGCGCGTGGCGAGCAGGGCCGTGAGGGGCGTGCCGACCAGCGCGCCGATCAGGAACGCCCAGCCGCCGGTGAGCCGGCGGCGCGGTGCCGTCGCCGGCTCCCGCCGCCAGGCGGCCGTCGGCTCCAGCAGCAGGTAGACGACCGCGGCGGGCCAGACGTAGGCGACCAGCCAGAACCACGCCCACCGGGTCGCGAGCCGCGGCTCCGGGCCGCTGATGATCGAGGCGGTCAGCGCGACGAGCGCGCCGAGCGCGAGCAGCGCGTCCGGGGCGCCGTACGACCGGGCGTCCGCGCCGCCGGCCCCGCCGGGCCGGAGCAGCGCGTACGCGACCGAGCCGAGCACGGCGGCCAGCAGCACCATCCGCACGGCGAGGTGCGCGGCGGTCGAGGGCGGCACGAGCCGCGGCTCCCGCGGCGCGGCGGGCGGGGGCGGCGGGGCGCTGGGCAGGCTCACGATCGGCCACGCTAGGCCACTCGGGGCCGCGAGGTCGGTGCTTCGACCCGAGATCGGTCGTTGTAGGCACCGATCTCGCGCCGAACCGCCGATGTCGGCGATCGCCACCCCGCGCTGGAGTCAGACCAGCCCCACCCGGGCGAAGCCCTCCACCAGGCCGTCGACCTGGGGGCCGGGCACGACGAGGTCCGCGACCGCCAGCACCCGCGGGTCCGCGCCCTCGATGGCGACGCCCGTGCCGGCGTGCTCCAGCATCTCCAGGTCGTTGAGCCCGTCGCCGAACGCGATCACGTCCTCGCGCGAGACCCCGAGGTGCTCGACCACCGCCTCGATGCCCAGCGCCTTGTGCACGCCCACCAGGTAGATCTCCCCGGCGGCGTCGCCCATCGCGGCGATCGAGCTGGGGAGGATGCCGAGCCGGTCGCCGAGCTCCGCGCCGAGCTCGGGCCACGGGATCGCCGCGCCGAAGTAGGTGATCTTCGCGAACGAGCAGGCGCCGAGGTCGTCCGGGGTGCGCAGGGCCTTGAGGATCTCGAGCGGGCTCGCCGCGCCGTCCGTGCCGCCGTCGTCGCGCCCGAAGTGGCCGCCGAGCAGCTCGCCGAGCCGGCGGTCCACGCCGGGCCGCCCGTACAGGGCGTCGGGAGCCTCCAGCAGGTAGGCGGCGTCGTGCCGGTCCAGCACCTCGATCGCGCGCGCGGCCAGGTCGGCGGGGAACCGCTGGTCCCGCAGCACGACCCCGTCGACCTCGACGTACCCGCCGGCGGAGGCGACGATCCCGTCGAACCCCGCGGCGAGGAGCTGCTCGGGGAGCATCGCCTTCGGGCGGCCGGTGCACAGCAGGACCCGGTGCCCGCGGGCCCGGGCCTCGCGGACCACCCGCGCGTGGGCGGGCGGGACCTCTCCGTGGTGCGCGTACGTGCCGTCGACGTCGAGGAACACGATCCGGGGGGCCGAGGGCGCAGCAGTCACGCCGGTCATTCTCTCGCACCGACGACTCCTATGCCCGTCAGTCAACTGCCTAAAGGGTGTAGGTTGGCGCCGTGACCCGCGCCGGACTGACCCCCGCCCGCGTCGTCGCCGACGCCGCGGCGCTGGCCGACGAGGCCGGCTTCGACGCGCTCACGCTGTCCGCCGTCGCCCGGCGGCTCGGCGTGCAGACCGCGAGCCTCTACGCCCACGTGCGGGACCGCGCCGCGCTGCTCGACGGCGTCACCGCGCTGGCGATGGGCGAGGTCGCGTCCCGGATCGCCACCGGCGTGGCCGGGCGCTCCGGGCGCGACGCCCTGCGGGGGTACGCCGACGCGTTCCGCGACTACGCCCGCGAGCACCCCGGCCGGTGGGCCGCGATGCAGCGCCGCGCCGGGCCCGCCGCGGTGGCCGCACCGTCCGCGGTCGACGTCGTGGCGCTGACCGACGCCCTGCTCCGCGGGTACGCCGTCCCGTCCGACCAGCGCGTGCACGTCATCCGGCTGCTCGGCAGCACCATCAACGGCTTCGTCCAGCTCGAGCGCATCGGCAGCTTCGACCACAGCGCCCCGGCCCCCGCGGACTCGTGGGACCGGGTGGTCGACGCGCTCGACACCGTGCTGCGGGCCTGGCCCGCCCCCGACCCCGAGGATCCCTCCGCATGATCGACGTCCCCCTGACCCCCGACCTGGCCGCGACCGTCCGCGGCGCCGCCGAGCTCGAGCGCACCGCCCGCGGGCTCCGGCCGCACCGGCTGCCCGCGTGGGTGGGCCGGCAGCTCGGCGACCCGCAGCTGCTCGCGATGGAGGCGCAGCCGTCCGGCGTGCGGGTGGCGCTCGCGACCACCGCCACCGCGGTCGAGCTCGTCGTGCACCCCACGCGGCTCGCCTACCGCCAGGTCGACCGCCCGCGCGGCGCGGTCGACCTGGTCGTGGACGGCGCCGTGCTGGCGAGCCAGCCGCTGACCGGCGGCGACGCCGTGGAGACGGACCTGGCGACCGGCGCCTCCGCCCTGCTGCCCGGCGACCCGCAGACCGTCGCGTTCACCGGGCTGCCGGCGGGGGAGAAGGTGGTCGAGCTGTGGCTGCCGCACAACGAGTCCGTCGAGCTGGTCGCCCTGCGGGCCGACGCCCCCGTGCGGCCCGCCCCCGACGACCGGCCCGTCTGGCTGCACCACGGCTCCTCGATCAGCCAGGGCTCCAACGCCGCGACACCGGCCGGGACCTGGCCGGCGGTGGCCGCGCGCCTCGGCGGCGCCGACCTGCGGAACCTCGGCCTCGGCGGCAGCGCGCTGGTCGACCAGGCGACCGCCCGCGTCGTGCGGGACGCGCCGGCCGACCTGATCAGCGTGGCGCTCGGCATCAACGTCGTGAACCTGGACGGGATGCGGCGCCGGACCTTCGAGTCGGCGGTGCACGGGTTCCTCGACACCATCCGCGACGGGCACCCCGACACCCCGCTCGTGCTCCTGACGCCGATCTTCTGCGGCATCCACGAGGACACCCCCGGCCCCGGGGCGTTCGACGTGGCCGCCCTTGCGGCCGGCCGGGCGCAGTTCGTCGCCGCGGGCGGCTCCGACCTCTCGAACGGCCGGCTCACGCTGCGGGTCGTCCGGGACGCGCTGGCGGCGGTGGTCGGGCGCCGGGCGGACGACCCGCACCTGCACCTGCTCGACGGGCTGTCCCTGTACGGCGCGGCGGATGCCGACGCCCACCCGCTCCCCGACGCGCTGCACCCGGACGCGGCGACGCACCGGCTGATCGGCGAGCGGTTCGCGGCGTCCGCGTTCGGGGCCGGCGGGCCGTTCGGCGGGGTGCGCGCGCGGGCAGCCGACTGACGGTCAGGCCGGCGCCGGGTCCGCCGCCCGCCCGGCGGGGACCCGGGTCGCCGGCACCTGCAGCCCCTCGTGCAGCGCCTCGAGCCACGCCGTGCCGTGCTCCGCGTCCGGCTCGAGGTAGTTGCCCTCGGCCCACTCGTTCCACGACTTCACCCAGAGCAGCCGCTCCTGCTCCGGGCGGCCGGCGAGCAGCGCCGTCGCGTCGGCCACGTGCCGGCGGAACACGTCCGGCGACGATCCGGTCATCACGATGCCCCGGCGGCCGGAGCGCGGGGTGTTGTCCCAGTTGGGCATGACGCACGGCTGCCGGGTCGGGGGCAGGGGCCGGCGCTCCAGGAAGCCCGGGTCGACGGGGTAGTGCTCCGGCCCGCGGCCCAGGCGCCGCCCGATCCGCCGTCGCCAGAACTCCCGGCGCCCGAACCGCACCGGCAGCCGCATCTGGATACCGGCGTCGAAGCCCACCGCCTCCGCGTCCGGGAAGCCCTCGCCCCAGTCGAACCAGTCCGAGACCTCCGCGACGAGGTACAGCCCCGGCAGCCCCGCGGCACGGGCGAGCGCCTGCCAGCGGTCCACGAACCGCCGGGCGTCCGGCAGCTCGCCGGGCTTGTGCACGACCAGCACCGGCCGGTCGCCGACCCGCAGATAGCGCTCGTCGCGGAAGGCCGGCAGCAGCGCCGTCAGGTGGGCGTGGTCGTCGCCCTCGGGGTAGGTCTGCTCGGCGAGCACACGGTCCGGGGCGCCGTGCCAGGTCCCGGTCCAGGTCTCGTTCGCCCAGGCGAGGCAGAACGGCAGCGTCGGCTCGCCCGAGGCCAGCACCTCGGCGAACGGCCGCTCCAGCAGGCGCCGCCCGCCGCCGAACCAGTAGTGCCAGTAGACGAAGGCCGCGACGCCGTGCGCCCGGGCGAGGTCGGCCTGCGCGGCGCGCGCCTCGGGCACCCTGAGGTCGTAGAAGCCCAGGTCGCCGGGCAGGTGCGGCTGCCGGTGCCCCGGGAACAGCGGGCGTGCGCGGACCGTGTTGGTCCACTCGGTGAACCCAGGCCCCCACCACGCGTCGTTCTCCGGGACCGGGTGGTACTGCGGCAGGTAGAACGCGATCGCGCGTGCTCCGAGATCCATGCGCCCGCCCCCTCGGCCGGTCGGCCCGGATCGCGCCGCGCCGCACCCGGCCGGCCTCGGACCTGCCCGCGAGTGTTCTCCCGCGCCCGGGCGGCGCGCAAGGGTGCGCTCACCTGGCGGCCGGGTCCGGGCGGCGGGGCCGAGGCCACTTGTCGCGCAGTGGCCGTGGCGGCGCGCCGGGACGGTCTGCCAGCGTCGACGCCGTGGGAGAGGACGCGGAGGACGACGTGCGGCACGGGGTGGAGGACAGGCTCGAGGGCGTGCGCGCGCGAGCGGGCCGGGAGCTGGACCGGGTGCCGGTGAACACCGGCTTCGCCCGGGCGGTGCTGGCGGGCTCCGCCGCCGGCACGCTGTGGTGGGACCGGGAGGTCGACCCGCAGGCCTTCCACGTGGTGCACGCGTACGGGATGTCGCTGGTGTGGGGCCCCGGGGTGGCCGCGGCGTTCGACGCGGTGGTGGCGCGGCTGCGGGACGGCACCGGGGCCGGCGAGGAGTGGCTGCAGATCGACCCGCGCTGGTCCGGGCTCGGCTGGGACGCCGCGCTCGGCGCGGTCCCGTTCGACGCGCCGGAGGCAGGCGCGCCGGGGGCGACAGCCCGGCACGTGCGGCTGAACTTCGCCCACGACCCGGGCGCGGTCCGGCCCACGCGCCCGCTGCCGGACGGCTGGCGCATCCGCGCCGCCACCGCGGCCGACTTCGACCGGAGCGGCACCGTGGTGCCGTCGGCGTTCTGGCCGGACGCCGGCGCCTTTCTCGCGCACGGTGGCGGGGTCGTGGCCGAGCGCGCGGCCGACGGCGTGGTCGGGGCGATCGCGTTCGCCTCCTACCGCACCGGCGACGACCTGGAGATCGGCATCGAGACGGAGGCGGAGCACCGGGACCGGGGACTCGGCGCCCACGTGGCCCGGGCGTTCGTCGACGTCGTCCGGGGCGCGGGGCTCACCCCCGTGTGGTCGTGCCGCGAGGACAACGTCGCCTCGGCCCGGGTCGCGGCGTCCGCCGGCTTCGTGCCGACCGCCCGGCTCCCGTACTACCACCTGCGCCGCGCGCGCTGACCCGGCGGCGGCCGCCTGGCCGACCCCACCCGCCGGGCGCGCGATCCCCAACGCTTCGTCGCACCGCCACCCGCCGGATCGGTGTGCGGCGGGACGATCGGGTGGGCACCACGGCCGCCGCCGCGGTGTGGCTCGCGGTCAGCCTGGTCCGCGCCGCGCGCCGGCGCTGACCCCGCCGGGCGTCAGACCCGGAACGCCGCGATCTGCGTCGCCATCTCCCGGGACGCGCCCGCCACCTGCGCCATGTCGGCGTCGACGCGCGCCAGGGTGCCCGCGCTGCGGTCCGCGGCGGCCGCGACCGACCCGAGGCCGGCGGCGATCTCGCCCGCCCCGGCGGCGGCCTCCGCGACGCCCCGGGACATCTCGGACGTGGTCGCCGTCTGCTCCTCGACCGCCGAGGCGATGGTCAGCTGGTAGTCGTTGATCCGGGCGATCACCTGCGAGATCCCGTCGATCGCCCCGACCGCGCCGGCGGTGTCGCCCTGGATGGCCTCGACGCGCCGGGCGATGTCCTCGGTGGCCGTCGCGGTCTCCCGGGCGAGCTCCTTGACCTCGCCGGCCACGACGGCGAACCCCTTGCCCGCCTCGCCGGCCCGGGCGGCCTCGATGGTCGCGTTCAGCGCCAGCAGGTTGGTCTGCTCCGCGATCGAGGTGATCACCTTGACGACCGCGCCGATCTCCTGGCTGCTGGTGCCGAGCCGGGCGACCGTCTCGTTCGTGGCCACCACCTCCGTCATCGCCTGCGCGGCCACCTTCGCCGCCTGCGACGCGTTCTGCGCGATCTCCCGGATCGACGCGCCCATCTGCTCCGCGCCCGCCGCGACCGCCTGCACGTTGCGCGACACCTGCTCGGCGGACGCCGAGACGGCCCCGACCTGGGTGCTCGTCTCCCGTGCGGCGGCGGCGCCCTCCGCCGCGGCCCCGCGCAGCGCGCCCACCGTCGCCTCGGAGCCCTGCGCGGTCCGGGCCACCTCGCCCACCAGCGCGGACACCGCGTCGACGGCGTCGTCCAGCGCCTTGCCCGCGCGGGAGATCTCGCCACCCGCGTCCAGGCCGGTGCGGCGGGTCAGGTCGCCCTCCGCCAGCGCGGCCGCCACCTCCGAGATGCGGCCCGCCGGACCGGCGATGTCCCGGGTGACCTTGCGCCCGGCGTACGCGGCGAACACCGCCGAGAGCACCCCGATCCCGATGAGCACCGCCCGGCCCTGCTCCTGCTCGGCCTGCTGCCGCGCCTGCAGGTCCTGCACCCGGGACTCGGCCGAGCCCTGGATCCGGTCCACTAGCGTCAGCACCTCGTCGTAGGAGGCGCCGGCCGCGCCCTCGTTGATGGACTCCAGGGCCGCGGCGTAGTCCTCGGGTGCGCCGGTCGCGAGCAGCGCGACCACGGCGTCGTCGCCGGCGAAGAACGCGTCCCACGCGCCCGCCAGCCCCGCGAACGCCTCCTGCTCCTCGGCGGTCGCCCCGGTGGTGTCGAGGTCGGCGAGCCAGGCCCGCACGTCCGCCTCCGTGGCGAGCAGGCTGGAGCGGTTGTACGCCGAGTCGGCGAGCGCCGCCTCGGGGCCCAGCGCCGCGGTGTCCGCCACGACCAGCCCCTGCCACCCGGTGGCGTCGGCGATCTGGAACCGGGCCTCCTCGGCCAGCCGCAGCACCCGGTCGGCCTGCGCGATCCGCTCGGCGTAGGTGCGCTGCACCTGGGCCGTGACCACCCCGAGGGCGATCGCGACGACGATGAGCGAGGTCAGCAGCCCGAAGACCGCCGCCATGCGTGCGCCGATGGACTGCCGGTTCCAGCTGCTGGTCACGGGACCGCCGTTCGGGTGAGGGAGGAGGTCGGACGCCGCGTCCCATCGGCAGGGACGGTCCGCGCGGGAGAGATCGGCCCGGGTGAACCGGGCGGGCGCTGCCGCGAGGACCGCCCGCGAGGGGGTACCCGACACGTCGAGCGAGCATGCGCCGGGTACCCCCTCGACGTGTCGGTTGCCCGCTCGGCGCCGGGAGCCGGGCGCGCCGGAGCCGCGCCCTCGGAGCCGGAGCGCGCGCGGGAGGTCCCGGGTGGACCCCGTGGAGGTCCCGGGGAGGTCGTGGCGGGACGGCACCGGCGGGGACCTTGGGGCCGCCGGCGGGGCGTGGGGCCGTGCGATCCTGGGTCCGACACTTCGAGGGGGGCACACCCGAAGGAGTCATCCGACATGACGACCACACCGACGCCCGCACGCGCCCGTGCGGGCCGTCCGTCCCGCGTCGCCCGGGCGCTGCGCGCGGCGCTCGTCGCCTGCCTGGTGGCCGTCCCGCTCGCGGCGTGCGGGGGCGGCGACGCGCCGTCCGACGACGGCGACCAGGTCACGTACGGCGGTGGCGACGAGGCGGTGGTCGCGCCGGCGCTCGCGGACGTGACCGCCCCCGCGGCGGCCGACGACCGCGGCGGCATCCCGATCAGCGCGGCCGGGGTGGGGGTGGCGGGCGAGGGCGACGTGGTCGTCGACGTGTACGCCGACCCCTGGTGCCCGTGGTGCCAGCGGTTCGACGCGCAGTACTCCGACGCCCTCATGGACCTGGTGGACCAGGGCGGCCTGACCGTCGTGCACCGGCCGCTCGCGTTCCTCGACGCCCGGTTCGGCGGGACGTACTCGACCCGCGTGGTGAACGCGCTGGCGGTCGTGGCCGACGAGTCGCCCGAGCACTACGTCGCCGTCCTGCACGCCCTGATGGCCGCCCAGCCGCCGACCGACGAGACCGCCGGCCTGCCCGACGAGGAGATCGCGCGGCTGGCCGTCGAGGCGGGCGTCCCGGCGGACGTCGCGGAGCGGTTCACCGCCGTGGCCGCGACCCCGTACCGGGCGACGACCGCGGACGGCGGGACCGAGGAGCGGACCGCGACGTCCCGGGTGTTCGCGCCGTGGGTGGCCGCCGCGACGCACCAGGCGGCGCTCGACCTGGACGAGGTCCGGGTGCCGACGATCCTCGTCGACGGGGTGCCCGTCGACGACTGGACCGAGCCCGGCAGCCTGACGGACCTGGTCGCCGCGGCGGTCGCGGCGCGCGGGTGACGGCGGGTCCCGCGACCGGCGGGCACCCCGTCCCGCCGTCGGTGCGTGCCACCGCCGCGTGGTCCTGGCGGCTGCTGGCGATCGCCGGGGCCGCCGCCGTCGGGCTGTGGCTGGTCGATGCCTTCCGCGTGATCGTCGTGGCCGTCGCGGTCGGCCTGCTGCTCGCCGTCCTGCTCACCCCGCTCGCCCGCCTGCTGGAGCGCCGCGCCCGGTTCCCGCCCTGGCTGGCGAGCCTGACCGGGGTGCTCGGGCTGGTCGCGCTGGTCGCCGCGCTCGGGGTGCTGTCCGGGCGGTCGATCGCGACCGGGCTCGGTGACCTCGCCGACCAGGCGCTGGCCGGGGTGGACCAGGCGCTCGCGTGGTTGGCGGACGGCCCGCTGGGCCTGGAGGTGGACCGCATCGACGCCCTCGTGGCCCAGGGCCAGGACGCGCTCCGCGACAACGCGGGCACGCTGCTGACGGGGGCGTGGTCGGCCACCCTGACGATCGGGCAGGTCCTCGCGGGCGCCGTGATGGCGCTGTTCTGCGCATTCTTCTTCGTGCGCGACGCCCGGCCGATGTGGGCCTGGACCGTCGGCCTGCTGCCGCCCGGCGCCCGCCCGCGGGTGCACGAGGCGGGTCGCCGCGGGCTCGTCACCCTCGCCGCCTACACCCGCACCCAGATCCTGGTCGGCGCGGTGGACGCGGTCGGCATCGGCCTGGGTGCCGCGATCCTGGGGGTGCCGCTCGCGGTGCCGATCGCCGTGCTGGTGTTCGTGGCCTCGTTCGTCCCGTTCGTGGGCGCCGTGAGCACGGGTGCCATCGCGGTGCTGGTCGCGCTCGTCGCGCAGGGCCCGGTGACCGCGCTGCTCATGCTGGCGGTGGTGCTGGTCGTGCAGCAGGTCGAGGGCAACGTGCTGCAGCCGTTCCTCATGGGCCACGCGGTGGCGCTGCACCCGGTCGCGGTGCTCCTCGTGGTGAGCGCGGGGTCCATCGCCGCGGGCATCGTCGGTGCGCTGTTCGCGGTGCCGGTGGCGGCGACGCTGAACACGATGGTCCGCTACCTGCACGGGCACGACCGGTTCCCCGGCCTGGGGACGGAGGGCGCGGAGCCGGAGCCCGAGCCGGCGCAGGGGACGGAGCCCGGGGCGGCCCGGCAGCCCGAGGCGGAGCCCGCCTAGCGGCCTGGCCCCGTCGGCGCGGGCCGCGAGCCCCCGGCCGCGGCGCCCCGGGCCGTCAGGACGCCGCGCGTCCCGCGGCGCGGGCGGGCAGGCCGTCGAGCCGCCGGTACAGCCACGCGGTCGTCGCCCACCCGACCGGGTACGCCACGACGAGCCCGATGCCGCAGGCCAGCCACCCGGCGACCCCGACCAGGGCCACGGCGAGCGCGAGCAGCACGGTCGTCCCCGGGTGCCGGCTCGCGAGCCGGGCGCTCTCCCGGAGGGCCGTCGCCGGCCCGAACCCCCGGTCGAGCGACAGGAGCACCGCGTACTGGCCGAGCAGGGCGACCACCACGCCGGGCAGGGAGAGCAGCAGCGCCCCGAGGGCGGTCAGGACCCCGAGCAGCACGGCGGTGGCAGCCGGCCGTCCCAGCCCGCGCGGCGTCCAGAGGTCCCGCGCGCCCATCGCCCGGCCGTCCACCGCCGCGAGGCCGAACCGCGCCCCGAGCACCTGCAGCAGCACCGTCAGGACCTGGAGCGCGATCAGGGCGCCGAGCAACGCGCCGAGCGCACCCGGCGCGACCGCCGCGCTCGTCCCGGCGAACGACCCGCCGGCCCGCGCCGCGGCGGACTGCGCCTCGGCCTGGGTCCGGAGCAGGTCCACCGTCGCCGCGAGGACCGGCAGCGACAGCGCGGCGGTCCCGGCGAGCAGCAGCGTGACCGGCACCGCGAACAGCCCGGTCGCCGTCCCGAGGCGCGCGCGGACGGCGTCCCGGCCGAACCGGAGCGCGTCGCCGACGCCGGGCGCGGTCGGGTCGGTCGGCACCGGCGCTCCTCGGGTCGCGGCCACCCGCCTCCGGGCGGCTCCGTCCGGACACTACCGGCTCAGCCCAGCAGACCCACGACGTACCCGACGAACAGCAGCAGCGCGAGCACCACCACCACGCCGACCAGGGCGTACACGAGCCAGTTGGTCCGGCGGCTCGGCAGGTCGGGCTCCTGGAACGCCGCGCCGGAGGTGCTGGACTCGCCGGGGGGCGTGTCGCCGGGGGCGACGCCGCCGCCGGGCTCGAGGCCGGGCGTGTTCTCCGGGTCCGGGTCGGGGGTGCTCATCATGCGGCCACGCTAGGCACGGGCGGCCCGCCCGGCGACCCGGGAGAGGCCGGGCGCCCGTCACCGGCCCGCGGTCGCCGGCCGCGAGGGGCGGGCCTAGCGTGAGGGGCACGCGGCCGTCGCGTGACGAGGGGGTCATCATGTCGGACAGCGAGACCGGGGGCGTCACGGGCACCCCGGACAAGGACTACAACCTCATCTGGTTCGCCGAGGCGTGCCTGAGCAACGTCCTGCGCCTGGAGCAGTACGCCCAGGACGCCGACCGGGCGGGGGACGCGGAGCTCGCCGACTTCTTCCGCCGGGCGCAGCACGAGAGCCACAAGGGCGCCGAGCAGTCCAAGGCGATGCTCGCCCGGAGGCTGCAGGGCTGACGCCCCGCCGTGGTCAGGCGGTGAGGCCCCGGGTCCGGATCGCCTCCGCGACCTCCTGCACGAACCGGTCCATCCGGACGAGGATGTCGCGGTCCCACGGGTCGACGGACTCGGAGTACAGGTTGAGGGCCACCGTCGTCTCGGCGTCCACCTGGCCGGGCAGTGCCGCGGTCGACCGGAAGCCGGCCTCGGTCGCGGCCGCGCGCCACTCGGGCCAGCGCTCCTCGGCCAGCACGTCGGGGACCAGCTCGCCGCGGAGCTGCTGGATCGCCACCACGCAGGGGCCTTCCCCGGAGCTCACCTCCGCGCGGTCGCAGCGGGCGGCGCGCTCGCTGCTGCTCGCGACCTGGTCGAGCAGGTGGTGGTTGCGCAGGATGATGCTGCACTCGGTCGGCACGCCCACCCGCGCGGCCGCCGCTGCGGCGAACGCGTCGAGGTACGAGGACGTCGGGTCCACATCGGTCGACGCGGTCATCGGGGCTCCTCCGGGTGCTGGGGGAGACGCACTGTCTCACACTCGCCGGTCCGGCAGGGAATCCCGCCGGTGGGGACCGGTCCGGGCCGTCGGTGACCGGGGCGCTACAGCGCGCTGCTCAGCTCGTACCGGTCCCCGCGGTACGCGGACACGGTGTACTCCAGCAGCCGGCCCCGCCAGGTCGACGTCCGCACGAGGTGCAGGACGGGCGACCCCTCCGGCAGGTCGAGGTGCACGGCGTCGCCGGGGTCGACGAGCCGTGCGGTGATGATCTGCCGCCCGCCGTCGAACACGATGCTGTACCGGTCGGCGAGCACCCCGTAGAGCGAGCGGTCGGTGAGGTCGACGTCGGCCAGGCCCGGCACCGCGTCGGCGTTGAGGTGCACCCGCTCGAGCGCGACGGGCTGCCCGTCGGCGGTCCGCAGGCGGACGATCCGCAGCACCGGGTGGCCGCGCGGCACGTCGAGCACGCTGCTCAGCCAGTCGTCCGCGGCGACGAGGCCGCCCTCCAGCGTGCGCGCCCCGGAGGTGTAGCCGCGCTGCTGCATGTCGTGGGTGAACGACGTGAGCTGGATGGGCAGCCGGATGGTGGGCTCGTTCACGAACGACCCGCGGCCCGGCACCCGGCGGATCCGCCCCTCGTCGACCAGCTCGGACAGCGCCCGGCGGGCGGTCATCCGCGACACGTCGAGCCCGTCGGCGAGCTCGCGCTCCGACGGCACCGGGTCGCCGGGCGCGAGGTCGCGGTCGATGTGGTCGACCAGCACGGACTTGAGCCACGCGTACTTCGCCACCGACGGCGGCGGCGTGCCGACGACCTCGCGGGTCAGAGGGGTCACGGCTGTCCTTCCGGTGCGGCCGGCGGCTGCTCCCGCCGAGCCCATTGTGCAGGGTGCGCCGGGGCGTCCGGGGCCGTTCCCGCGGACCGCCCCCTGCCGTCGGTCACGCGGGCGCGCCGGCTCAGATCGCCGGCACGAGGGCGCGGTACCGCTCCTGCAGCCGGGCGTTGTGGTCCGCAGGCGCGCCGGTGTTCGCGCTCCGCCAGGTGGGCAGGTCCGGCTCGGCGTCGAGCGCGGCGACGAGCACGAGGTTCCAGCACAGCGCGTTCGCGAGCGAGGAGAGCGGGGCGGTGCGCGGGTCCTCGGGCGGCCAGGCGACGTCCCCGGGCGGCGCGCCGGTGTCGAGCACCACGTCCGCGAGGTCGGCGAGCCGGTGCCCGGCGCGCAGCGGGGCCGCGGCGGACGCGGCCCGGGAGGTCACCGCGACGACGCGCGCGCCGGCGGCGCGGGCGGCCTCGGCGATCTCGACGGGGTAGGGGTTGATGCCGGAGCTGGAGAACACCACGAGGCCGTCGCCCGCGCGGATCCCCGCCTCGGCGGCGACCCGGGTGCCGAGCCCCGGCCGGCGCTCGGCGTCGGTGGAGGCCGCCGCGCCGTTCAGCGGGAGCACCTCGGGGTGCCACAGCGGGTTCACGAACGGCAGGCCGCCCGCGCGGAAGAACGTCTCCAGCACGCCGGCGAGCGAGTGCCCGGCGCCGGCGGTGTGCAGCACCCGCCCCGCCCGGGCGACCTCGACCACCACGGCGGCGGCCGCGCGGACCGCGTCCGCGTTGGCGGTGGCCACCCGGCGCAGGTGCGCGTCGACCCGGGCCCCGTAGTCGGCGACGGCGTCGGTCATCGGGTCACCGCCCCGGCCAGCAGGTCCGCGAGCCCGTCGGCCGGGGCCGCCCGCAGGTCCGCCGCGAGGCCGGCGCCGAGCGCGGTGGCGAGCGCGCGCAGCACGTCGAGGTGCGCCTCGGCGTCGGCGGTCGCGAACGCGAGCACCAGGTCGACCGGGTCGTTGGCGGGGTGCCCGAACACCACGGGCTCGCCCAGCCGGACGAGGACCACCCCGGTGCCGGTGGCGCCCTCCTCGGGGCGGGCGTGCGCGAGCGCCAGGCCGGGCGCCAGCACGATGTACGGACCGCGCTCCCGGACGGAGGCGACGCACGCCTCGCCGTACTCGGGGCCGGCGACGCCGAGGTCGACCAGCAGGTCCCCCGCGAGCCGGACGGCCGCGGCCCAGTCGGCCGCCCCGGGCACGTGCCGGGCGCGGGTCGGTGCGGCGGTCACAGCCATCCCGCCTCCTCCAGCGCGGGGCGGAGCCGCTCCTCCAGCGCCCGGTCGTCGACGAAGTCGTCGACCACGACGTTCACGGTGGCGACGCCGGCCAGGTCGTCCATGTGCATGCCCTGGCCGACCAGGACGTCGGGGGACTGGCTCTTGGCGGTGGACAGGTCGGTGTTGTCGACCCGTGCCTCGACGCCGAGGCGCTGCAGCACGGTCTCGCAGGTCATCCGCAGGATGAGGCTGGTGCCCATGCCGAGGCCGCAGACGGCCAGCACGGTCAGGGGGACGGGGCGGTCGGGCATCGGGGTGCTCCTCGGTTCGGTGGGGGGATCGGGTCGCTCGGTCAGGGACGGACCAGGTCGTCGTCGGCGGCGGACTGCGCGGCGGCGAGCCGCTCGGCCCGGGCGGCGCGCCGGCTCAGGACGGCCAGCACGACCACGGAGGCGGCGAGCACGACGCCGGCGATCACCCAGACCGCCGCGGCGCCCAGCGGCTCCAGCACCCCGCCGGCCGCGACCAGCGCGGCGGAGACGACGTACCAGTCGGGGTCGGCGAGGGTCGCGAGCTCGGGCGCGGTGCCGGAGAACACGCCCCAGAACACCCACTGGCCGACCGCCAGGACGACGCCGTTCAGCACGCCGCCGAACACCGCCCCCCGCCAGCCCGCGACCGCGTTGCCGAACACCCCGCCGGCGCCGCCGCCGAAGAACAGCATGATCATCGGCGGCACGAGGACGAACCAGCCGGCGGCGGCGAACACGCCGAGCAGGACCAGGAACGTCGCGGTCGAGGCGAGGAAGCCGACCATCACCGCCGTGGTCGCCTTCGGGAAGATGACCGGGATGTCCAGCGCGGGGCGCGAGCCCGGCAGCAGCCTGTCGGAGATGCCCTTGAACGACGGGACGATCTCCGCCAGGAACATCCGGACGCCGAACAGCAGGATCGCGATGCCGCCCGCGAACCGCAGCGCCTGCATGACGCCCCAGGCGAACGGCGCGAGGTCCTCGCCGGCGACCGCGGCGACCGTCTCCGGGTCGGCGAACGCGAGGGCGACCAGCATGATGACGCCGACCACGAGCGCGGTGGCGACGTTCATGTCCTTGAGGAACGCGACGCCGCGCGGCATCCGCAGCTTCTCGGTGTCGTGCTTCACGGGGTCACCCAGCCGGAGCGCCTTCGCGCCGTAGCCGGTCGCGAGCGCGAGGGTCGAGGTGGTGTGGGCCAGGCCGAACTGGTCGTGGCCCATCACCCGGCGCATGAGCGGGGCGATCCACAGCGGCTGCAGCGTGAAGTAGCAGGCCAGCACGACGGAGCCCGCGCCGACCAGCGTCCACCGGTCGAGGTCGCCGAACGCCTCGACGAAGCAGGCGGCGATCACGATGCTCATCCAGAGCATGAGGTGCCCGGTCAGGTAGACGTACCGCGCGGACCGGAAGACCCGCACCAGCACCAGGTGCAGCACGAAGCCGCCCGCGATGATCAGCGGGGCGGCGGCGCCGGGGCCGGCCAGGAAGTCGTCGAGCGTGGTGGTGGCCGCGGGCGGCTCGACGCCCACGGCGCTGGACACGATCGCCTGGAAGCTCGACAGCCCGCCGACGAACACGTCGATGCCGATGGTCATGATGACGACGCCGATGGCCGCCCGGAGCGTGCCGCCGATGACGTCCTCGGCGGGCTTGCGCTGGAGCAGCAGGCCGACCAGCGCGATCAGCCCGATGAGGATGGGCACCTGGCTGAGCAGGTTGTCGGCGAGGCCTTGGAGGATGTCCTGCACCATTGCATCGTCCCTTCGCGGGGTGGACCGGTATATACCGGACCATACCGGCGATCCGTCCGGCGCGACAAGGGGGTCGCGGGACGTGTCAGCCGCCCGTGGACTCCCGGACGATCACGCGCGGGGCGATCATCTCCACGCCCCCGGGGTCCCGGCCCTCGAGGGACGCGAACAGCCGCTCCGCCGCGCGGCGGCCCATGAGCTGGAAGTTCATGTCGATGCTCGTCAGCGCCGGCCGGCACCCGGCGATCATCGGCTCCCAGTTGTCGAACCCGATCACGGCGACGTCGTCGGGCACCCGGACGCCGCGGTCGTGCAGCGCGTCGAGCACGCCGCGCGCGATCTGGTCGCTGCCGCAGACGATCGCGTCCACGTCCTGCTCCAGCAGCGCCGTGACCGAGGAGCGGCCCCAGGCCTCGGACCACGAGCCGTACCGGACGGGCCCGACGCGCTCCAGGCCGTGGTCGGCGAGCGCGGCGTCGGCGCCCGCGGCGCGATCGGTCGCGGCCGCGTAGGTGACGTCGCCGGAGACGTGCGCGATGCGCCGGCGGCCGGTCGCGAGCAGGTGCTCGACCGCGATCCGGCCCGCGGTCACGTTGTCCGGCACCACCGAGGCGTCCGCCGGGTCGGTGGAGGGGGCGTAGGTGTAGACCACGGGGACGGGCAGGTCCCGGCCGAGCGGCGGCCGGGCGTCGGTCTGCGACCCCACGACGATCAGGCCGTCGACCCGGCGGCCGAGCAGGGTCGACAGGTGGTGCTGCTCGCGGATCGCGTCCCCGCGGGAGTCGCAGAGCAGCACGCTGGACCGCCCGGCCCCGAACGCGTCCTCGGCGCCCATGAGGATCGGCAGCGAGAACCGGCCCTCGAGGTCGTGCGTGAGCAGGCCCACGGTGCCGGTGTGGCCGTCGAGCATCGCCCGCGCCAGCGCGTTCGGCGTGAACGAGAGCCGCTCGGCGACGTCGAGGACCCGGCGGCGGGTGTCGGGGCTGACCTCGGCCTTGCCGTTGATCGCCTTGGACGCCGTGGCGACCGAGACGCCGGCGAGCTGCGCGACGTCGCGCAGCGTGGCCTGGCGGCGGCCGGGTGCGTCGGTCGTCATGGGTCCCCCTGTCCTCGTGGCTCCGGGCAGCGTACGACGAAAAGGTGACGCGCGGGCACCCCGTTGACGCCGCGCGAAGCCCGGTGCTAGCGTCCCCGAAAACCGTTTCGGCAGTTTTCGTCGGAGCGGCACACCCCGGGTGGTCGCGGCGCAGAGGCCCGTCCACCGACCGCACTCGACGAGGAGACCGGTCCGCATGAACGCACGACGCACCTCCCTCATCGCCCTGGCCGCCGTCGGCGCGCTGGGGCTCGCCGCCTGCTCCGGCGGCACCAGCGCCGGTGGCGACGCCGGCTCCACGTCCGGGAGCGGCGACGGCGGCGACGGCGTCGTCACCGTCTGGCACTACTTCTCCGACCCGAACCAGGTCGCGCTCATGGACGCGTACAAGGAGAAGTTCGAGTCCGAGAACGACGCCACCGTGGAGAACGTCTACGTCCCCTACGACCAGATGAACTCCAAGCTGGTGTCCGCCGCGGGCGCCGGCACCGGCCCGGACGTCGTGGTGTTCAACGGCGCGGAGGCCGCGACCCTCGCGCTCGGCGGCGTGCTCGCGCCGCTCGACGAGCAGTGGGCCGACTTCGCCGACGCGGACCAGTTCCCCGACTCGGTGCTGCACAGCGTCGACGACCAGCTGTACGCCGTCCAGGGCTACGTGAACCTGCTGGGCCTCTGGTACAACCAGGACATCCTCGACGAGATCGGGGTCGAGCCGCCCACCACGATGGACGAGCTCGAGGCCGCGATGGCGGCCGCGAAGGACGCCGGCTACGGCGGGATCACCCTGTCGGGCCTGCCGCAGTCGCAGGGCGAGTGGCAGGCGTACCCGTGGATCAGCGACGCCGGCTTCGACTACGACAACCTCGACGCCGACGCCCTGGCGTCCGGGTTCGAGCGCGTGCGCGGCTGGGTCGACAACGGCTGGCTGACGCAGGAGGCGGTGACCTGGGACCAGACGGTGCCGTTCCAGCAGTTCGCGGCCGGGAAGACCGCGTTCGCGCAGAACGGCAACTGGCAGATCGGCACCGCCGAGTCCGACGCCGACTTCGCCTACGGCGTCGTCCCGCTGCCGCTCGGCGACACCGGGCAGGTGTACCTCGGCGGTGAGGGTGAGGGCATCGGCGCGCACGCCGACGACCCGGAGCTGGCGTGGGAGTACCTGCAGAGCACCTACCTCGACGTCGAGGGCCAGGAGCTGGCGCCCGACCTGGTCGGCTCCATCCCGTCCCGCGCGGACACCGCCGAGGCCGACGTGGTGACGAGCAACGACCTGCTCGACCCGTTCGCGCGCACCATCGCCGACTTCGGCGCCAGCTACCCGGCCGCGTCGATCCCGCCGGCCGCGGTCGCGGACGTCCAGCTCACCGTCGGCCAGGCGTGGTCGGCCGTCATCGGCGGCCAGCAGTCCCCGCGGGACGCGGCCGACCAGGCCGTCTCCGCGCTGAAGAGCCAGATCGGCTGACGAGATCACCATGTCCGCACCCGCCACCACCGCGCCCGCGCGGCGGGCACGGGCCGGCGCCGCCCCGACGACCCGCCGTCGTCGGGGCGGCAGCCGGATCGTGTTCCTGCTGCCCGCCGCGCTGTTCCTCGGCCTGTTCAGCCTGTACCCGCTCGTCCAGCTCGCCCGGATGGCGGTCAGCCAGGTCACCGCCGCCACGCTCAACGCCGACTGGGTGGTCACCGGCCTCGACAACGTGCGCCGCGGCTTCGAGACCGGGCAGACCGGCCCCGCGATCAGCCGCACGCTGGTGTTCGTCGTCGTGGTGACCGTGCTCGGCATGCTCGTCGGGTTCGGCGCGGCGGTCGCCCTGCGCACCACGGGCCGGTGGTCGGCCTGGCTGCTCGCGCTCATGGTGTTCGTCTGGGCGCTGCCGCCGGTGGTGAACGGGTCGGTCTGGAAGTTCCTGCTCAACGACGCCGGGCTCATCAACACCGTGCTCACGAGCACCGGCCTGCGCGACACCCCCGTGCCGTTCCTCTACGACCAGCACTGGGCGCTGTTCTCGGTGGCGTTCGTCAACGCGTTCGCGGTCATCCCGTTCAACACGCTCGTGTTCCGGGCCGCGCTCATGACGATCGACCCCGAGGTGTTCGAGGCGGCGCAGCTCGACGGCGCCAGCAAGTGGCAGCAGATCCGGCACATCATGGTGCCGTCGGTCCGCCCGACCACCCTGGTGCTGCTGATCCTCACCCTGGTCTACGGGTTCCGGTCGTTCGACTTCATCTACGTGATGACGTACGGCGGCCCGGGCACCGCGACCAACACCCTGCCGTTCCTGGGCTACCTGCAGGCCTTCGTCCGCTACGACTACGGGCTCGGCGCGGCCACCTCCGCGCTCGCCGTGGTCGGCGTGCTCGTCCTGGCCGTGGTCTACGCCCGGAGCATCAAGCGCGAGGAGGCGGACGGATGAGCGTCAAGGCCGGTCCGCTGGCGGTCGCCGCCAAGACCCTGCTGACCCTGATGTACGGGGTGCCGATCCTGTGGATCCTGCTCACCTCGGTGAAGTCGTCGGACGACGTCTTCGACCCGGGCCGCACCTTCCTGTTCCGGCCGGTGACCACCGCGTACGTGGAGGCGCTGAGCGGCGACCTGGCCCGGGCCCTGCTGCAGTCCGCGATCATCGCGACGAGCACCACCGCGCTGGTCCTGGTGATCGCGATCCCCGCCGCGTACGGCCTGGCCCGCACCCGCGGGTGGCTGCCGACCCTGGCGCTCGGCCTGCTGATCGTGCTGCAGATGATGCCGCAGACGGCCACCGTGATCCCGCTGTTCCAGACCTTCTCCGGCTGGCGGCTGCTCGACACCACGGCGGCGGTGGTGCTCGCCGACGCCGCGCTGCTGACCCCGTTCGCCACCCTGCTGCTGCGCCCGTTCTTCCGGGCGGTGCCGCCGCAGATCGAGGAGGCGTCGTCCATCGACGGCGCGGGGATGCTCCGCACCTTCTGGTCGGTCGTGCTGCCGGTCGCCCGCAACGGCGTCGCCACCGTCGGCACCCTGACCTTCCTGCTGGCGTGGGGCGAGTTCCTCTACGCCGTGAACTTCTACCTCACGCCCGGGCAGTACCCGCTGTCCGCGCTGCTCGCGCAGCAGGTGAGCGCCTTCGGCATCAACTGGCCCGGCCTCATGGCCCTCGCCGTGCTCACCTCGATCCCGATCCTCGTCGTGTTCAGCTCCACCTACCGGCTGCTGCGCGACGGCCTGACCGTCGGAGCGGTGAAGTGACCGCCCGGACCGCCTCGGAGGCCCCGATGACCGACCCCCGCGCCGCCCAGCACGGCCGCCCGCACGCCCCCTCGTCCGCGCGCTGGCAGCCGCTCGGCATCGACGAGGTCCGCCTCGACGGCGGCTTCTGGGGCGAGCTCCAGCACCGGAACGCGACCGCGATGATCGCGCACGCCGAGCACTGGGTGGAGCAGATGGGCTGGGCCGGGAACTTCGACCTCGCCGCCGCGGGCACGCTCCCCGAGGGCCGCCGGGGCCGCGAGTTCTCCGACTCCGAGATCTACAAGCTGCTCGAGGCGATGGCGTGGGAGGTCGGCCGCACCGGCGACGCCGACCTCGACCGGCGGCTGCGCGCGCTCGCGTCCCGGGTCGCCGCCGCCCAGGAGCCCGACGGGTACATCTCCACGATGTTCGGCCGGCCCGGGCAGGGCGCGCGCTGGTCCGACCCGGAGTGGGGGCACGAGCTGTACTGCATCGGGCACCTGATCCAGGCGGGCGTCGCCCGGGCCCGCACGCACGGCGACGACGAGCTGGTGCAGGTCGCGGTCCGGGCGGCCGACCACGTGTGCGCCGAGTTCGGCCCGGACGGGCGGCAGGGCGTCGACGGGCACCCGGAGATCGAGTCGGCGCTGGTCGAGCTGTCCCGGCTGACCGGCGAGCGGCGGTACCTGGACCAGGCGCGGCTGTTCGTGGAGCGGCGCGGGCACGGGGTGCTCGCCGACATCGAGCTCGGCCGGTCCTACTTCCAGGACGACGAGCCGGTCCGGTCGGCGACCACGCTCCGCGGCCACGCGGTGCGGGCGCTCTACCTCGCGGCCGGCGCCGCCGACGTCGCGGTCGAGGACGGCGACGCCGCGCTGCTCGACGCCGTCACCGGTCAGGTCCGGTCGGCGCTGGCCCGGCGGACGTACCTGACCGGCGGCATGGGCGCGCACCACGAGGGGGAGTCCTTCGGCCTCGACTTCGAGCTCCCGCCGGACCGCGCCTACGCCGAGACCTGCGCGGGCATCGCGTCGGTGCTCGCGAACCACCGGCTGCTGCTGCAGTCCGGCGACGCGCGGCACGCCGACGCCGTGGAGCGGACGCTGTACAACGTGCTGGCGGCGTCGCCGTCGGCCGAGGGCACCGCGTTCTTCTACACGAACCCGCTCCAGCAGCGGGTGCCGGGCGAGGTCCCCGACCCGGAGGTGGCGAGCCCGCGTGCCGCGTCCAGCCTGCGGGCGCCGTGGTTCCACGTGTCGTGCTGCCCGACGAATGTGACGCGCACCGTCGCCTCGCTCGCCGCCTACGTCGCCAGCACCGACGACGCGGGGGTGCAGCTGCACCAGTACGCGCCCGGGACCGTCGCGACGACCGTCGGCGGCGAGCCCGTCCGGCTCCGGGTCGAGACCGGCTACCCGCACGACGGCCGCGTGGTCGTGGCCGTCGAGGAGGCACCGGCCGCGTGGACGCTGACGCTCCGCATCCCGGCGTGGGCGGCCGGCGCCACCGTGGACGGCCGCCCGGTCGAGCCGGGGTACGTGGCCGTGGACGGACCCGCCGCCGGCGGCCGGGTCGAGCTGGACCTGCCCGTCGCGCCGCGGTTCACCGTCGCCGACCCGCGGGTCGACGCCGTCCGGGGCCAGGTCGCCGTCGAGGCGGGGCCGCTGGTCTACGCGCTCGAGTCCGTCGACCTCGGGACGGACGTCGGGCTGGCCAGGGTCGACACCGGGATCGCGCCCGAGGTCCGCGACGGCGCGGTGACCGTGCACGCGCGCACGGTCGACGTCCCCGAGGGCGACTGGCCCTACGCCGACCGTCCCGCGGAGGCCGGCGCCGGCGAGCCGCGGCCGGTGCCGCTGGTGCCGTACCACGCGTGGGGGAACCGCGGCCCGTCGACCATGCGCGTCTGGATGCCGGTCGGCTGACGAGGCCGGGCCCGGGCCGCCGCGGCCCGGGCCCCGACCTCGCGCGGCCTACGGTCTCCGGCGCGCCCCACGCCGATCGGCGGTGGCGGCGCCGGAAACCGTAGGCCGCGCCGCCGCGCCGCCGCGCGCGCCGCCGCCCGCCGCGGGCGGGCTCATCCCGCGCGGGTGGGGCCGGGCGCGGGGGTGGTCGGTACCGTCGGCCGCGTGTCCGCCACCGGGTCGACCGACGTCGCGGCCGTCCCCACACGGGACCTGGCCCGGCTGACGCTGCTCGGCGCCCTGGTCGGGCTGCCGGCGGGGGTGGTGGCGTTCGCGTTCGTCGGCGCGGTGCACGTGCTCCAGGACCTGCTGTGGACCGAGCTGCCCGAGGCGCTCGGCACCGACGAGCCGCCCTGGTACCTGGTGCTCGGGCTGCCCGTGGTCGCGGCGCTGCTGGTCGCCGCCGCGCGCCGGCTGCCGGGCGACGGCGGCCACGACCCCGTCGAGGGCCTGAGCCTGGCGGCGCTGCCGCCGGTCGCCGCCGGGAGCGTCGCGCTGGCCGCGCTGGCGGGGCTCGGGTTCGGGGTGGTGCTGGGGCCGGAAGCGCCGCTGATGACGCTCGGCGGGATCGTCGGCGTGTGGATGACGTCGTGGACCGGCGTCACCGGCCGAGCGCGCGGGCTGCTCGGGGTCTCCGGGGCGTCGGGGGCGATCTCGACGCTGTTCGGCGGGCCGCTGGTCGCCGGGATCATGCTGCTCGAGGCGGGGGCCGGGGCCCTGGCCGCGGCGGCGCTGCTGCCCCCGCTGGCCGCCGCCGCCGTGGCGTACGTGCTCGTCACCGGGTTCGGCGACTGGGCGGGCGTGCCCGTGACCGGGCTGACCGTGCCCGACCTGCCGGACTACGACCGCGTCCGGCCGGGGTCCCTGCTCCTGGCCCTGGTGGTCGGGGTGGCCGCGGCGGCCGTGATCAGCGGCGTCCGGCGGCTCGCGCGGGCGCTCCGGTCGGCGGCGCCGCGCACGGGCCGGCTCCCGCTGCTGCTCGCGTCGGGGCTGGGCGTCGGGGCGCTGGCGCTGGCGGCCGGGGCGCTCGGCGCCGACCCGCGGGACGTGCTGTTCTCCGGCCAGTCGTCGATCCCGGCGCTCGTGGCCGAGGAGTCGGTCGGCGTCGTGCTGGTGCTCGTGGTGGCCAAGGGGCTCGCCTACGCGATCAGCATGGGCGGCGGGTTCCGCGGCGGGCCGATCTTCCCGGCGATCTTCCTCGGCGTCGGGCTCGCGTCGGTCGCGGTCGCCGCGCTGGACGTGTCGCCGACGCTCGCGGTGGCCGTCGGGACGGCCGCGGGGATGGCGGCGACCAGCCGGCTCCTGCTGTCGGCGGTGATGTTCGCGGCGCTGCTGGTCGGGCGCGCGGGGCTGGACACCGCGCCGGCGGCGGTCGTCGCGGCGGCGGCGGCCCTGCTGACGGTCCGGCTCCTGGACCCGCCCCGCCCGGACTGACCGGCGCCGCGGACGGCGGGACCCCGCCCGGGGGTGCCGGGCGGGGCCTGGTCGCGCGGCCGGGTCGGCCGCGGGGTGTCGCGGAGGGTGGGTCAGGCGCGGTGCGCCGGCTCGCCCTCGGTCGGGGTGCCCTGGTCGGGCTCTGCCGTCGTCCGGTGCAGCGGGTGCGGGTGGCTGCGCTCGAGCGAGGCGCCCTCCACGTCGACGTCCGGCAGGATCCGGTCGAGCCACCTCGGGATCCACCAGGCCCACCTCCCGGCCAGGTGCATGACGGCCGGGATCAGCAGCATGCGGACCACGAACGCGTCCAGCAGCACGCCGAACGCCAGGCCGAAGCCGAGCGGCCGGATGATCGCCGACTCGGCGAAGATGAACCCGGCGAACACCGAGGCCATGATGATCGCGGCCGCGGTGACCACGACCCGGCCCGCGTGCAGGCCGCGCCGGACCGCCACCCGCGGGTCGACCCCGTGGGCGTACGCCTCGCGCATCCCGGACACCAGGAACAGCTGGTAGTCCATCGCCAGCCCGAACAGCACGCCGGTCACGATGATCGGCAGGAAGCTCAGCACCGGGCCGGGGTCGTGCACCCCGAAGATCCCGCCGAGCCAGCCCCACTGGTAGATCGCCACGACGCCGCCGAACCCGGCGAACAGCGACATGACGAACCCGAGCGTCGCGGTGACCGGCACGAAGATCGACCGGAACACGATGATCAGGATGATGAGCGACAGGCCGACGACGATCGCCAGGTAGCCCGGCAGCACGTCGGACAGCTTCTCGGAGACGTCGATGTTCGCGCTCGCGGTGCCGGCCACGCCCAGCTCCACGTCGCCCTCGATCGGGGACGAGTCGCGCAGCGCGTGCACCAGGGCCTCGGTCGACTCGCTGTTCGGCCCCTCGGTCGGGACGACCTGGAACGCGAGCATCGTGCGGGCCTCGTTGGCGCCGATCGGGGCGACCGCCACGACGTCGTCGTGCGCCGCGAGCTCCCGGCCGACGCGGACCTGCTCGGCCGTCAGCTCGTCCTCCGCCACGGCGTCGGGCAGGTTCGCGACCACGAGCAGCGGGCCGTTGACCCCGTCGCCGAACTTGTCGGCGGTGATCTGGTACGCCCGGTACTGCGTCGAGTCGGGCGACTCGGACGAGCCGTCGGGCAGGCCGAGCCGCATGGACAGGGCCGGGATCGCGACGACCAGCAGCGCCGCGACGCCGGCGACCAGCGTGAGCACCGCGCGGGAGGTCGTCATGGGGGTGGTCGGGACCGCCTCGGGCTCCTCGTGGCCCACGGTGGCGCGCCGCTTCTTCGGCAGCACCTTCAGGCCGATGCGGGACAGCAGCGCCGGCGTCAGCGTGATCGCGATGAGGATCGCGACCAGGATGCAGATGGCGCCGACCGTGCCCATCAGGCCCAGGAACGGGATGCCGGTGACGTTGAGCGCCAGCAGCGCCACCAGGACGGTGGTGCCGGCGAACACGACGGCGTTGCCCGCGGTGCCGTTGGCGAGGCCGATCGACTCCTCGAGCTCGACCCCGTCGCGCAGCTGGCGGCGGTGCCGGTTGAGGATGAACAGCGAGTAGTCGATGCCGACGGCGAGCCCGAGCATGATGCCGAGCACCGGGGTGACGGACAGCATCTCGACCGCGCCGGACAGGGCGAGGGACGCGACCGCGCCGATGCCGACGCCGACCAGGGCCGACAGGATCGGCAGCCCGGCGGCGACGAGCGAGCCGAGCATCACGAGCAGCACGATGCCCGCGATGACCACGCCGATGACCTCGCCCGGGCCGAGCACGCTCGGGATCTCCTGCGTCAGGTCGGACGACAGCTCGACGTCCACGCCCTGCAGGTCCGCGCCCTCGAGCGCGTCGACCACGGCCTCCTTGGTCTCCGGGGCGATCTCGAACTGGGAGTCCTCGAACGCGATGGTGCCGACCGCGGCGGTGCCGTCCTCGGAGACGAGGCGGATGCCGGAGGACAGCTCCAGCAGGTCGGCGCCGTCCTCGAGCTGGGCGCTCTGCGTCTCGAGCTCGGCGAGGCCGTCGGCGACCTGCTGGGCCTGCGCGTCGAGCTGCGCCTGCTGCGCGTCGATCTGCGCCTGGCCGGCGTCGAGCTGGCCCTGCACCGCGGCGAGCGCGCCCGCGGCCTCGGCCTGCGCGCGCTGCGCGTCGAGCGCCGCCTGCGCGTCGTCGATCTGCTGCTGGCCGGCGTCGAGCTGGGCCTGCCCGGCCTCGAGCTGGGCGCGGCCCTGCTCGATCTGGTCCCGGCCCGCCGTGATCTGGGCCTGCTGCTCCTCGAGCTGCGCGGTCGTCTGGAACGGGTCGGTGGCGCCGGTGACGCCGTCGACGTCCGCCAGCCCGGCGAGCGCGTCGCTGATCGCGGTCTTCTGGGCGTCGGTGAACGCGGAGTCGTCGGCCGTGTGGAACACCACGGTGCCGCTGCCGCCGCTCGCGGCGGGGAACTCGTCGGCCAGCTGCTCGGTCACGCGCTCGGTGGCGGTGCCGGGGATGGTGACGGCGGAGGTGAGCTGGCCGCCGAACGCGAAGTACGCGCCGACGGCGAGGGCGAGCACGACGACCCAGGCCGTCACGACGGCCCAGGCGCGGC
Source organism: Cellulomonas sp. ACRRI (assembly GCF_022346185.1). Taxonomy (GTDB): domain Bacteria; phylum Actinomycetota; class Actinomycetes; order Actinomycetales; family Cellulomonadaceae; genus Cellulomonas. Next base: position 65,609 of record NZ_JAKRMS010000006.1, read on the forward strand.
GGGCCGAGAAGCGCCCGATGCGGTAGAGGAGTCCTGCCATGGTCCCTGTTCTCTCGGTGGTGGTGGGAGTGCGGGGCGTCAGTGCTCCGGCATGTACCCGGCTCGGACGCTCTGGATGAGCCGGTCGACGAGGGCGTCCCACGCCGCGCGGGCGTCCGGCGCGGCGGGGTCGGTGGTGGTGACCCAGTGCAGGGCGATCACGGCGACGCCGTGCACCAGGGAGGAGACCAGCAGGCGGACGTCGAGGAGCTCCGCCCGCGGGTAGCGGCGGACGAGCTCGGCGGACAGGTGGTCGGCGACGCGGGAGAACGCCTCCTGCGCGAGCATCTGCGCGCGCGGGTCGTCGCCCTCCGCCAGCGGGCCGAGCGCGCCGGCGAGGTAGGTGATGGCGGGCGGCAGGTCGGCGCCGCGCAGGGTCTGCGCGAGCTCGTCGAACATCGAGGCGCGGGAGCCGTCGCCGACCGGGGTGGCGCTGGCGACCGCCTGGACCTGGTCGATGACGAGCCCGAGGCGCTCGGTGCAGGTCGACAGCACGACGTCCTCGAGCGACCCGAAGTGGTTGAACACCGTCCGCCGGGACACGTCGGCGCGCTCGGCGAGCTCGTCGACGGTGAACTGGGCCGCGCCGCGCTCCGCGATCAGGGCGTCGGCGGCGTCGAGGATCGCGCGGCGGGAGCGCGCCTTGAGCGCGGTCCGCCGGTCGGTCGTCGCCTCGGTCGTCACGCCGATGACCGTAGGCACGTGCGTGCACTGCGTGCAACCGCGCACGGGGTGCAAACCGGGGCAGTGTGGCTCAGGTCACGCCGGCCCGGTGCGCGAGCGCGGCGGCCTCCAGGCGCGTCCGGCAGCCGAGCTTGGCCAGCACCCGGCTCACGTGGGTCTTCGCGGTGGTCTCGGAGACCGTCAGCGCGTCGGCGACCTGCTGGTTCGACCGGCCCTGCGCGAGCAGCGCCAGGACCTCGCGCTCGCGGGCGGTGAGCAGGTCGAGGCCGGGCGGCGGGTCCGCGGGGCCCCCGACGGCGTCGGCGCCGGTGCCGGGCGCGGACACCGACGCCGCCAGCACCCGCCGGGTCACCTCGGGCGCGAGCACGCCGTCGCCCGCCGCGACCCGCCGCACCGCGTCCACCAGCTCGCCCGCGCCGACCGACTTCAGCAGGAAGCCGACGGCCCCCGCGCGCAGCACGCCGAACAGGTACTCGTCGAGGTCGAAGGTGGTGAGCGCGAGCACCGCGCCCAGGCCCTCGGCGACGATGCGGCGGGTCGCCTCGATGCCGTCGGTGCCGGGCATCCGGACGTCCATCAGCACCACGTCCGGGCGCAGCGCGCGGGCGTTCGCGACCGCGGCGGCGCCGTCGGCGGCCTCACCCACGACCGTGACGTCGGGCGCCTGCTCGAGCATGAGGCGCAGGCCGGCGCGGATCGCGCCGTGGTCGTCGGCCAGCAGGACGCGGACGGTCACCGGCGGACCCCCGTCCCGGTGGATGCGGGTGCCGGGGCGCCGGCGCCCAGCGGCAGCACCGCGCGCACGCGCCAGCGGCCGCCCTCGGGCCCCGCCGCCACGTCCCCGCCGAGCGACCGGGCGCGCTCGCGCATCGAGAGCAGCCCGGTCGCGGACCCGAGGCCGGCCCGCTCCGGGGCGCCGTCGGCCGCGCCGGCCGCGTCCCGGAGCGGCCGCAGCGCGCTCAGCACCTCCACCTCCAGCTCCGCGTCGCCCGTCGTCACCCGGACGTCGACCCGGCCGCCGGCCGCCCCGTGCGCCGCCGCGTTGCGCAGCGCCTCGCCCGCGATCCGGTACGCCGCCTGGTCGACGACCGCCGGCAGCGGCGCCCGCGGGGGAGTCGTCACCCGCACGTCCAGGCCGCGACCCCGGGCGTCGGCGACCAGGTCGGGCAGCCGGTCCAGCCCGGCGGCGGCGCCGGCCGGCGGGTCCTCGCGCGCCCCCCGCAGCACGAGCACCATCGACCGCATCTCGGCGAGCGACGCGACCGCCTCGGCGCGGACGGCGCCCAGCGCGGCCCGGTCGCGGCCGGCCTCCGGCGCCCCCGCGAGCGCCGCCTCCGCGTGGATCGCGATGGCGGACAGCCGCGAGGCCACCACGTCGTGCAGGTCGCGGGCCATCGCCGCGCGCTCCTCCCGGACGGCGGCGTGCCGGTCCAGGTCGGCGATCCGCTCCACGTCGGCGGCGTGCGCGCGGGCGAGGTCCGCCTGCCGCCGCTCCAGCGCGGCCCGGCGGGCCTCCGAGGCGGCGAGCTCGGTCCGGCTGCGCACGTCCGAGGCCCACCACAGCGGGGTGACCAGCAGCGCGGCGACGAGCAGGAGCGCCTGGACCGCGCCGCGGGCCCCGCCGGCGGCCGGGGGGGGGGGGGGGGGGGGCGGGGGGGGGGG
>NZ_JAKRMS010000070.1 GCF_022346185.1 Cellulomonas sp. ACRRI
ATCCGGGCGGGGGTCGGGTGCGGCGGGCGAGCCGGCGGCGTCCGCCGGGTCCGGCCAGCCGCCCGGCACCAGGTCGGCCGGCACGAGCGCCCGCGGGTCCGGCGCCGGCCCGGAGCGGGCGTGCCCGTCCCACCGCCAGGTCAGGTCGACCACCCGGCCGGGCAGGTGCCGGACGGTCAGGACGAGCGTCGGCGGCGCCGCCGGCGGGACCACGACCGAGCCGTCGGCGCTCCCGACGTCGAGCCCCGCGCGCAGGGCGGGCAGCCGCTCGCGCAGGAACGCGCCGGCCTGGTCCGCCGGGACGACGACGCCCAGCCGCAGCGCGTCCGCGACCGTCCGCCCGCCGGCGGTGTCCGCGAGCAGCGCGAGCTGCTGGGGGCCGAGCGGGTCGGGCGTCGGCGCGAGCAGCACGCGGCGCGGGTGGGCGGGGTCCACGACGTACACGCCGTGGTCGCCGATCGCGTGCGCGTGCGCGACGGGGTGCGGCTCGCCGTCGACGGTCAGGTGCGCCGCGACGCGCAGGCCCCCGGGGCCCTCGGGGGCGCCCGGGCCGTCGGCGGTGCGGGTGACGTCCAGCCCGAGGCGCGCCTCGCCCGCCCGCCGCACCTCGGCACCGGCCCCCGACCCGACCAGGACGATCCCGAGGGCGTGCGCCTGGTCCAGCAGGTCCCAGAGCACGGGGTTCGCGAAGTCGTCGAGGTACACCCACGCGGCGTCCTGGCCGGGCGCGGGCGGCTCGGCGGCGCGGTGCAGGGCGCCCACCTGGCAGAACCACCGGTGCTGCTCGGGGTCCAGGTCGAGCCGGGCACGCAGGTGCGGGATGTTCGCCCAGGTGACGCCGCCGCGGGTCCAGCCGCGCTCGGTGCGGGTCACGGGCCGGACGCCGAGCCGGTAGCCGGCGGTCGTGGGGTCCGGGGGCTCGCCGGGGCGGCGGGCGACGGCCGTGCGGGAGACCGGGCCGTTCCAGCGCTCGCGGGTGCGGGGCGTGAGCTCGCGGAGCTCGACCTGCAGCGCGGCACGCCGGCCGCGCGGGGCGGGGGCGTCGGCGCCCCAGGCGAGCAGCCCGTCGAGCACGGCGCGCCAGTCGGTGCCGCCCGCCGCCGGGTCGGTGCCGCCCGCCGGTTCGGTGCCGCCCGCCGGGTCGGCGGGGGACGGGACGGCGGGCACGGCCCCGATGCTGCCACACGCCCCCGACAGCCCCGCGCCCGGCCGGTGCCGGGCGCGCCCGCCGGCCGCCCGCGGCACCGGCCCGACGGCGCGCAGGGTGGCGGCGCGCAGCGCAGCGCGCCCGTGGCCGGCGGGGTCCCGGGCGCGCTGCGACGGGGTCAGGCTGGCTCGACCTCCGCGAGGACGGCGGTCAGCTGCTCCCGGGTGGTGGCGTCGAGCACGCGCTGCACGCGCTCGGCGTCGCTGAACACCAGGGCGATCCGGGACAGCAGCGACAGGTGCTCGTCGCCGACGCCCGCGATGCCGACGACGACCCGTACCGGGTTGCCGTCCCAGTCGAGCGGCTCCTCGTACCGCACCAGGCACACCGCGGACCGGTGGATCGCCCCCTTGGCCGCGTTGGTGCCGTGCGGGATCGCCAGGTGGCTGCCCATGTACGTGGAGATGCTCAGCTCGCGCTCGAACATCGCGTCCACGTACCCGGGCTCGACCGCGCCCGAGGCCACGAGCAGCGCGCCCGCCTCGCGGATGGCCTCGTCCTTGGTGCGGGCGCTGCCCGCGGGGACGACCAGGTCGGCGCTCAGCAGCTCGGTCATGACGTGCTCCTCTCCGCCGTCTCCGCCTGCGACTCCGCCTGGGCCGCCCGGACGACGTCGTCGTACACCGGGCTGGACAGGAAGTTGTCCACGGACACGTGCCGTGCGCCGGGCGCGTGCCGGCGGGCCCGGTCGGTCAGCTCGCGCTGGGTGATGACCAGGTCGACGTCGTCCTCCAGGGTGGCGACGGCCTTGTTGACCACGGTGATGTCGCCGCGGCCGGCCTTCTTGAGCTTGTCGCGCAGGATGCTCGCGCCCATCGCGGACGACCCCATGCCGGCGTCGCACGCGAACACGATCGACCGGACGGGTGCCGCGCCCGCCACGCCGTCGGTCGGGCCGGTGCCGCCGGCGGTCGCCGTGCCGGCGCCGACCGTGGCGGCCATCGCGTCGAGCGCGGCGGACGACTTGCCCTTGTTCGCCTCGGTCTGGGCGATCGCCGCCGCGAGGTCGCCGCCGCCCGCCGCGAGGTCCTTCTTCCGCGAGGCCCGCAGGATGACGGCCGCCACGAGGAAGGTGACCACGAACGCGAGCACCACCGAGAGCGTCACCCCGACGAACGAGTCGCGTGGCGTCGCGGCGTACACCGCGATGATCGACCCCGGGGCCGCCGGGCCGCGCAAGCCGCTGCCGAACACCACGTTGGTCGCGATGCCCGTGGCGCCGCCGAGGATCGCCGCGACGATCAGGGTCGGCTTCATCAGCACGAACGGGAAGTACACCTCGTGGATGCCGCCGATGAACTGCACGACCGCCGCGCCCGGGGCCGACGACCGCGCCGCCCCGATGCCGAAGAACGTGTAGGCCATCAGGATGCCCAGGCCCGGCCCGGGGTTGGACTCCACCAGGAACAGCAGCGACTTGCCCTGCTCCACGACCTCCTGCGCACCGAGCGGCACCAGGACGCCGTTGCCGATGGCGTTGTTGAGGAACAGCACCTTCGCGGGCTCGACCACCACGGCCATGAGCGGCAGCAGGTGGTTGTCGGCCATCCAGGACACGACGTTCCCGAGCGCGTCGGACACGCCGGTGATGATCGGGGCGAACCCGAAGAAGGCCCCGACCGCCATCGCGGCGCCGAGGATGCCCGCGGTGAACATGTCGACGAGCATCTCGAAGCCCGGCTTGATCTTCCCGGCCCAGATCGAGTCGACCTTCTTCAGCACCCACGCCGACAGCGGGCCGACGATCATCGCGCCGAGGAACATCGGCACCGTGGAGCCGGTGATCATGCCGACCGCGACGATGGAGGCGACGACGCCGCCGCGCTCCTTGTAGACGATCCGGCCGCCCGCGTTGGCGATCAGGATCGGCAGCAGGTAGGTGACCATCGGGCCGACCATGCCGACGTACTGCTGGAACGTGGTGCCGTCGTCGGCGAGGGCGAGCTGGGTGGCGGCGCCCTGCCAGCTACCGGGGTCGTCGGCGTTGCCGAACCCGCCGAGGATGCCGTTCGGCAGCCAGCCGACGGCGATGAACAGCGACGTGATCAGGCCCCAGGCGAGGAACGCCGGGAGGTTCGGCATGATCATGGCGCTCAGGAACGCCCCGAACCGCTGGACGCGGACCTGGGCCTGCTTGCCCCGCGACGGGGCGGTGGTGGCGGCTGCGGTGGACACGGGGTTCACACCTCCCCGTCACGGGGGGTCGGCCGGGCGCTGCCCGGCGCGGAGAGGATCCTCATTGACCTGCTCCTTCGTGGTGGGTGACGGCCGGCCGGCGCGTCACGGCTCGATGGTGACCTTGATGCCCGCGCCCGTGCGGACGACGTCGATGCCTTCGGCGACCCGGTCCAGCGGCAGCCGGTGGGTGATGAGGTCGGCGACGGGGACGCTCCCGTCGGCGATGTGCGCCAGCGCCTGGCGGTTGTGCTCGGGGCTGGACCCGTTCGCCCCGAAGACCGCGAGCTCGCGGTAGTGCACGAGGTTGGAGTCGAAGGTGATGGTCGGCTTGTCCTTGGGCAGGCCGCCGAACAGGCTGAGCCGGCCCTGGGGGGCGAGCATCTGCAGCGCCTGCTCCTGCGCGACGCCCGAGGCGGCGGCGGTGATGACCACCGAGGGGCCGCGGCCGTCGGTGGCCTCCTTGACGGCCTCGACCGGGTCGACCTCGGCGGCGCAGATCGCGACGTCGGGGTGCACGACCGCGGCGGCGAGGTCGAGGCGCTCGCGGCTGAGCTCGACCAGGATCACCTTCTCGGCGCCGCGGGCCCGGGCGAGCCGGACGTGCAGGCAGCCGATCGGGCCGGACCCGACCACGACCACGACGTCGCCCTTGTGCACGTCGACGATCTCCTGGGCGTTGATCGCGCAGGCGAACGGCTCGGCGACGCTGGCCTCGGCGAACGAGACGTTCTCCGGGATCCGGTTCAGGCCGTCGACCTTCAGCACCTCGCGGGGCACGATCATGGACGGCGCGAACCCGCCGTCGAAGTCGTAGCCCATCGACACCTGGTTCGGGCAGATCGTCATGGCGCCCGCGCGGCAGAACTCGCACTCGCCGCAGGGGATGGCCGCGATGACCTGGACCCGGTCGCCCGGGGCCCAGCCCTCGACCCCGGCGCCGACCTCCACGACCTCGCCGGCGATCTCGTGGCCCATGACCCGGGGCGGCCGGATGCGCAGGTGGCCGGAGGTCGAGATCTTGACGTCGGTGCCGCACATCGACGTCGCGCGCACGCGGATCTTGACCTCGCCCTCCTGCGGCGTCGGCTCGGGCGCCTCCTCGAGGCGCACGTCGCCGGGGGCGTAGAAGCGGAAGACCTTCATCTCTCTCCTTGGGGCTCAGGCCCGCACGACGCGCGGGCCGGCGGACTCGATCTCGTCGGCGAGCTCCGGGGCGACGCCGCTGTCGGTGACGACGGCGTCGACGCGGCCGAGCGGCGCCACCACGGCGAGCTCGGTGCGGCCGACCTTGGTGTGGTCCGCGAGCACGACGGTGCGGGCCGCGGCGGCCACGAGCGCGCGCTTCACGGTGGCCTCGGCGAGGTCGGGCGTGGACAGCCCGGCCTCCACGCTCAGCCCGTTGGTGCCGAGGAAGGCCACGTCGACCCGGACGTCGGCGAGCGCGCGCTCGGCCCAGGACCCGACGGCGGCGAGCGTGCGGGGGCGCACGGTGCCGCCGACCAGGTGCAGGGTCACGAGGGGGAGCGCGGCCAGCGCCGTGGCGACCGGCAGGGCGTGCGTGACGACGGTCAGCTCGCGGTCGGCGGGCAGCATCTCGGCGAGCCGTGCCGTCGTCGACCCGGCGTCGAGGATCACCGACCCTCCCTCGGGCAGCTCGTCCAGGGCGGCCTTGGCGATCCGGTCCTTCTCGGCGCCGAGCTCGTGCTCGCGCTGGGCGAGGGCGGGCTCGTAGCCGAGGCGCTCGACCGGGACCGCCCCGCCGTGCACGCGGCGCACCAGGCCCATGCGCTCGAGCGCCGTGAGGTCGCGGCGCACGGTCTCGGGCGTCACGTCCATCTCGGCGGCGAGCTGCTGCACCTCGACCCGGCCCGCGGCGCGGGCGGTCGTGAGGATCAGCGTGTGGCGCTCGGGCGGGTACACGACGGCGATGTCCTGTCCTCCTGCGTGCGGCCCGGGGTGGCGCCGCGTCGGGCCTCGGTGCCCGGCAGTGCCCACTGTGGCGGAGGACACACCCGAAGTCAACAAAAACGGGGGAACCCAGACCGAACCAAACACCCATGCGGGGGGAAACGCAGGTCGGCCGGACGTCGGGGGGCGTCGGTCACGCGTTCGTGACTGCGGGAACAACGGGGCCCCGCAGGGCGTTGGGGAGGGCAGGATGAAGAAGCGATACGAAGACCTCGAGATGCAGGACGGCACCGTCGTGCGCTACCAGCGTCACGGCAACGGCGGCGGGCTCGTCGCCAAGGGAGCCGTCGTCGACGACACGGCGTACGTCGCGGACTCCGCCTGGGTGGACCCGGGAGCCCGCGTGGAGGCGCGCGCCCGGATCGGGCAGCACTGCTGGGTGGAGCCCGGCGCCCGCGTGGAGGTGGCGGCGACCGTCGGGTCGCACGTGCACCTGGCCCGCGGCGCGACCGTCGGGGCCGGCGCCTCCGTGGGCGTGCGCGCCGAGATCGGTGCCGACGCCCGCCTGGAGCCCCGCGCGGTCGTGGAGGCCGAGTCGCGGGTGGAGCCGGGTGCTGTCGTGCCCGGTGCCGCCGTCCGCGGCGGCCGGCGCCTCGACCGGCACCTGGTGGCCTGACCGCCTGACCCGCCCCCGTCGACCCGGCCCGCCAGCCGGTGCCTTCGCCGAGGTCGAGGGTTTCTCGGTGCCGTGCGGGCGGAGACCCTCGACCTCCCCGCGCACCGGACTCGGCGATGGCGACCGAGAGCGGTACGAGCCCCGCGATCAGGATCAACGTCTCCCAGCGCACCGCGCTCAGCGCCCGGGCTGTGGAGGTGGCCTTAGTCAGGATCATGGCGACCGCACCGATGAGGCCAGCGACAGCGGGTGGCACGACCCCCGACGCCAGCAGGGCGATGGTGCCGGCGAGCACTCCGGCGGCCCAGCCCGCCTCCGGTCCAGGCGCTGCCTGGACCGGCACGACCGTGTCGCCGACGGGACTGCGGTGATCGGGCAGGAGCTGGCCGCCCAGCAGCACGGCGACGGCTGCCGTGACCAGGACGAGAGGCACGCCGAGGGCCGCGAACTCGAAGAACCCGAACCGCCGCCCGGTGGCTTCGACGAGGGCGTCGGCGACGATGACGTTGACCGGGCTCCCGCTGAGGGGCAGCAGCGCTCCGGCGCTTGCCGCGTAGGCGACCGGGATCGCAAGCCGGGAGGCCGCTGCCCCGGTGTGGTGCGCGACAAGCAGCATCACCGGCACCGCAGCAGCGGCGGCTCCATTGGGCGTGACCAGCGCTGCGAGTAGCGCGCTCAGAGCCATGACCGACAGCACGATGCGCCGGCGACCGGTCCCGGCGTGCGCGACCAGCCGCTGCCCAGCCCATGCCGTCACACCGGCTGCTTGCAGCGCGTCGCTGAGCACGAACAGCGTCGCGATGAAGAGCACGACCGGGTCACCGAACCCCGCGATCGCCTGTTCGGGGGTAAGGACGCCAGTCGCAGCCAGAGCGAGCGCGGTGAGCACCGCTACGACCCCGACGGGCAGCCGGTTCCACACGAACAGCGCGACGGACGCCGCCAGGACGATCAGGCTGAGGGTCGCGTCGGACACGGGCGGGCGACGGGCTGGTGGTCAGAGGTCGAACTGTACGGCGGCAGCGCGCAACGTGTCGGCGGAGTGCCGCAGGGCGGTGACTTCGGCCTCGGACATCGGTGTGCTGAGCAGCTGGCCCGCACCGTCGTGGTCGACCATCGTGGGGACCGACAGGCACACGCCGCCGATGCCGCGATAGTCCTCGAGCAGCGAGGAAACCGGCATGACGCGGTGCTCGTCGTTGACGATCGCTTCGACGATCCGGGAGCCGGCGAGTCCGATCGCGTAGTTCGTGGCGCCCTTGCCGGCGATGATCTCGTAAGCCGAGTGCACGACATCGTGGGCGATCGCCTGTCGTGCGGGCTCGGTGAGCGATTCGCGCCCGGGCAGCGGCTCGAGGTCCAGAAGCGGTACACCGCCGATCGTGGCCGAAGTCCACAGGGGCACCGCGGTGTCACCGTGCTCGCCGGCGATGTAGGCGTGCACGTTCTGCACCGCGACCCCGACGTGCTGGGCGATCAGGTACCGGAACCGTGAGGAGTCCAGCACCGTGCCGGATCCGAGCACCTGCGCGCGCGGCAGACCGGAGTACCGCAGGGCGGCGTACGTGACCACGTCGACCGGGTTCGTCACCATGACGTACACCGCGTCCGGCGCCACATGCACGAGCTGCGGCATCAGTTCCCGGACCAGGGCGATCGTCTTGGCGGCCAGGTCGATGCGCGTCTGGCCGGGCTTCATCTTCACGCCCGCGGTCACGACCACGACGTCCGCTGCGGCGCACGCCTGAACGTCGTCCGACCCGTCGACGTGCGCCATCGGGACGAACTGGATGCCGTGCGCGAGGTCCAGGGCCTGCGCGCGGACCTTCGCGGTATCGATGTCGTACAGGACGACCTCGCGCGCGGCGCCGCGCGTCAGGATCGCGTACGCCAGGGTTGCACCGACGGAGCCGGCGCCGACGACCGCGACCTTGGCCGTCGGCCGCGCGGAGGGCGCCCGCCCACCGGGTGCCCCGTCGGTTCCGTCGACCATGGTGGGGCGCGCAGGTGTCATGGCAGTTCCCTACTCGGGTGGGTTCCCGGGCGGAGGCCTCGGCCGGCGGGGTGTTGAGGTCCGTGCAGGACGCGCAGCACGGTGCCCGCGCCGAGCAGCAGTGCTGCGAGCGCCCCGAGTGGCAGGAACAGGTCGGAGCCGGTGATGGGCAGGCGCCCGGCTGGCGGTTGAGCCACACTCGGCGGTCCCGGTTCACTGGGCGGGAGCATCGGGGCCGTTGGTGCTGGCAGCAGTACCACGGTCGCGGCGTCGGTGTTGTTGTCCGGGTCGATGTCGATCCCCGGGTGGTCGGCGCTCACCGCGAGCTCGAGCGTGCCACCGGGGTCCCCAATGGCGGTGCCGGTGACCCGCAGCTGCACCTGCGCTCCGGCGGGCAGGTCGCCGACGCTGCACACCCACGCTGCGTCGCAGCTCGCGGCGGTGAGGGTGCCGTCGGGGTGGACGATCTGGACGGTGACGTCGCGCAGACCGGACGGGATCGTAAGCGCAGCGGTCACGTCCCAGGTGTCCTGAGGGCCGTTGTTGGCGACGGTCACGGTGAATGCCGCAGTCTCCCCGACACGAACCAGGGGGGTGTCGGTGGTGACGGTGGTGGCGATGTCGGCGGCCGGCCCGGTGACCGCGGAGCACGCCTGCGCCTGGTTGTCGCCGGCTTCGGGGTCCAGGGAGCCGGATCCGACCAGGACCGCGTTGCACAGGTCCTGCCCGGTCCGGTCGCGGTCGATCGCGAACGAGACGAGCAGGGCGGCCTGGGCGTCGGGGGCGAGGTCGGGGACCGGGCAGCGCAGGATAGTCTCGCTGTCTCCGTCGGCGGTGGCGTACTGCTCCGGGGGCGGGCATGCGGCGCCGCCTTCCACCTGCGCCGCGACGTAGGTCATCCCGGCCGGGACGTCGTCGGACACCACGACGTTCTCGGCGAGCGACGGGCCGTGGTTGACCACGAGGATGCGCCAGGTCGCGGTCTGCCCGGCTTGCAGCGGGTCGGGCTCGACGAGATCCTTGGCGACCTCGAGGTCCGAGACGTGCTGCACGGTGACGTCCAGGGTCGCGGTGTTGTTCTCCAGGACCGTCTCGGGGGTGTCGGAGGCGATCGACGACGAGGCGCGGTAGGTGCCCGAGGGTGTGTCGCCGGGGATGTACATGACCGTGCGGTTCGTGGCGGCCCCGCCCGGTTCCCAGGCCGCGCCGGGGGTCATGGGCACGCAGGTCAGGGTGTAGGACACGTCCTGCCAGGGGGTGTCGCGCGGGTTGGCGGGGGCGGGCGGGTCCCAGGTGCAGTCGTTGAACGGCACGTCCCAGCTCACGGGCACGAACCCGGGCGGGAAGGTGGTCACGCCGCGGGTGTCGACCGCGGTGGAGGGGCCGGCGTTGGTGGCGACCTCGGCGTAGGTGATGTCCTGCCCCGCGGCCGGGGTGGTGGTGCTGACCGACCCGGTGATGGCCAGGTCGGTCAGACGGATGACCTCGACGTCGGCGGTGGCCTGGTTGTTGTCGGTGTCGGTGTCGTTGGCCAGCAGCCCGACGACGGCGGTGTTGGTGGCGGTGCCCGGTGAGAGGGTGGCGTCGGTGCGGGCGACGATGCGCACGGTCGCGGACGCCCCCGCGTCCAGGTCGCCGACGCGGCACGCGACCCGGCCGGGTCCGGGCGGCAGCTGAGGCTGCGCCTGGGTCTCGTCCTCGGGTGCGGTCTGCGGGGCCGGGCACGTCGAGGCGGCGGCGTCCAGGGCGAACCCGGCCGGGAGCTGGTCGAAGACGACGGCGTGCTCCACGTCGGAGGGTCCGGCGTTGACGACGGTCAGGGTGTATCCGGTGGACCCGCCGGCGGCCGCCGTGGCGGTGTCGGGGGTCTTGGTGAGCTGCAGGTCGGCGATCTCGACCACGTCGACCGCGGCTGTTGCGGTGCGGGTGTCCGCCGGGATGGTCGGGTCGCCGTCGTCGATCAGCGGCGTGGCGGTGGTGACGGTGGCGGTGTTGGGAACCTGTTCGGCGAACCGGTCGCCGCCGTTGAGGTTGTTCGCGTCCGGGTGCAGCGTGCCGTGCACGGTGATGACGACCTGCGGCGGGGGGCTGGTACCGCGCCACCCGGGAACGGCGCCCAGGCCGCATTCGAGCAGGCTGCGGACACCGGCGGGGTCGACCACCGGGCCGAGCGTGCACAGCGCCCCTGCGGTGGTCGACACCGACGCGGCGGCGAACCCGACCGGCAGCAGGTCGCGCAGGCTCACGTCCTGGGCATCGGCGTACCCGGACCCGGCGGGCGCGCCGGTGGGGGTCGCGGGCACCGTGACGGTGATCTGGTAGGTGAACGCGCCCCCGGCGACGAACGCGTCGTGGGCGTCGTCGGGGTTGGGCACGGTGCCGAGCGCGGTCTTGGTGACGGCGAGGTCGGTGACCGGGTCGCCGACGATCACCGGGTCGTCGCCGGTGTTGTTGGTCTCGTCCGACTCGGGGGTGGAGGTGGAGATGCGCACGGAGTCGGGGTAGCCGCTCGGGTACTGCGTGGACTGCGACGTCGGCGTTGCCGACGGGGCGATCTCGATGACGTACTCGATGACCACGCCGGCCCCTCGCGCGAGGGTGGCGTCGCCGTCCAGGGTGCACTCCACCTCGCGGCCGGCGTTCGTGCAGTTCGCGGGCTGGGTGCCGGTGTCGATGACGTAGGCGTCGACGGCCCGCTCCACGCGGAACGCGACGTCCCGGGCTGTGGACGGCCCGTTGTTCGTCAGCTCCAGGCGCACCCGGCGCCACGTCCCGGGGCCGGTCGAGGCGGGGTCGAGCGGCTCCACGGTGAACGAGACCACCTGGATGTCGGTGAGCGCCGTCACGGTGGCGGTGCTCGACGCGGTGTTGTTGTCCGGGTTGGAGTCCGGGTTCGTCTCCGGGTTGGCGGTGGCGACTGCGGCGGTGTTGGTCAGGACCGTGCCTGCCGGCACAGCGGGGTCGAGCGCCACGACCACCTGGACCGGCGGTGCGCTCGCCCCCGCGGGCAGGTCCGACGGCAGCTGGCAGGTCAGGTCCTGGCCGGTCGCGGCGCACGCGGCGCCGGTGGCGGAGACGAACTGGAGCCCGTCCGGGAGCCGGTCGGTGATCACCGGGGCGAGGGCCGCGTAGTTGTTGGCGGGGTCGTCGGGGTCGGTGACGTTGTTGGTCACCGTGAGGGTGTAGGTGCCCTGACCGCCCGCGGTCAGCGCACCGGGTCCTTCCTTGAGCAGGGACAGGTCGACGTACGGGTCGCCGCTCAGCGTCCAGGTGGCGGTGTTGTTGTCCGCCGTGGTGTCGCCGGGCGCCTGGACGGTCACGGTCTCGCTCACCGGGTCGCCGATGGCGGCCAGGTTCGTGATGGCGGTCGTGTGCACGGCGAGCTGGGCGCTCGAGCCCGGCGCGATCGCGGTGGTCAGTGTGCACACGACCCGGTCGTGGGCAGCGTCGCCGGTCGGCTCGGGTGCGGTGCAGGTGCCCTCGGCGGGGCCGACGACCTCGACGGAGTCGAACCGCAACGCGGTCGGGACCAGGTCCTCGACGACGACGCCGGTGGCGGTGGCCGGACCGGCGTTGGTCACGGTGATCGTGTAGTCCACGGGCCTGGTGCCGGGCGGGTCCGCGCCGGGAAGGGCGGTGCGGTTGGCGGTCTTGGCCACACCGAGGTCGTACTCGGTGAGCACGTCCGTCGTGACGGTCGCGAAGTTCGATCCGAGCGCCGGGTCGGACGTCGTGGCAGCGGCGGTGGCCGTGTTCGACAGGGTCCCGGTGGCATCTGGGGAGACGGTCCCGGTCAGGGTGATCGTCCCCGAAGCGCCGGGCTGCGCCTCGCCGTTCGGTCCGGATCCGGCCGACACCAGTGTGCCGAGGTCGCAGTCCATCGTGGACGCGGTGGTGGTGCAGGCGCCGCGAGAGGTCGAGGCGCCGGTGATCGTCACCCCGGGCGGGGCGGGGTCGGTGACCGTGACGCCGGCCGCGTCGGACGGTCCCCAGTTGGTGGCGGTGATGGTCCAGGCGATCTGCTGCCCGGCGACCACGGTCGCGGGTCCGGTCTTGGTGACCCGTACGTCGGCCACCGGATCGGTAGCTTCGACGGTGACGGTGACCGCGTTGTCGGACGGATCGGGGTCGGGCGTGGTCGAGGCGACCGTCGCGGTGTTCGTCACCGCCGTGCCGGCGGCCAGCGAGGCGGACAGCACGCCCTCCACGTCGAACCGCGCGAACTGCCCCGCGGGCAGGGTGGCCAGGGTGCAGCGCACGCTGACCGATCTCGGGGTGCAGGCCAGCCCGGGGGTGGCAGAGGTGATGGCGGTGATCTGGGCGAGCGAGGAGTCGGCGAGGACGTCGTCGACGATGACACCCTGGGCATCGGAGGAGCCGTTGTTGGTGACCTGGATCGTCCACCGCACGGGCCGGCCCGGGTTGGCGGGGGCGGGGGCGAGGGTCTTGCTGATCGCGAGGTCGGCCTGCCGGTTGAGCGTGACCGTGGCGCCGGCCACGTTGTTCGCGGGGTCCGGGTCGAACGCGGTGGTGGTGACCGAGGCGACGTTCGTGAGCGCGGTGGCGGTCGAGGCCGATGCCGTCGTCCCGGTCAGGGTGATCGTGGCGTGCTGACCGCTGGCCAGGTCGCCCAGGGCGCACGTGACGGTGCCCGAGGCGGTCGCGCAGGTGCCTGCGGTCGTGGAAGCGGCCACGTCCTGCCATCCGGTGGGCAGTGGATCGGTCATCGTGACGGCGGTCGCGGTGTTCGGCCCGGCGTTGGTGACCGTCACAGTCGCCTGCACCGGTGCTCCGACCGCGGACGGGTCCGGGGACATGACCTTGGTCAACGACACGTCCGCCTGCGAGGTGACGTCCACGCCGACCGGGTTGGTCGTGTAGGTCGAGGGGGTGTCGGTCGTCGCGGTCCGGTATGCCAGGTCCGCGATGTTGGTGACGGTCGTGCCCCCGGCGGCATCGGCGAGGGTGACCCGGAACGAGTACGAGGGGTTCGCACCGACGTCGATGGTCCCGCCGGCGGTGGCGGTCGCGCCGGTGCCCAGACGCACCCGCACCGTGCGGCCGTCGACCTCGCCGCGGTCGTCACCGACCTGATCGGTGAGGGTGACCGGGGTTGCCCCGGGAGCTGGGACGAGGCGCAACGACCCGGGCACGTACGTGGTGCCGGCCGGCAGCACGTCCTGCGACACCGCCGCCACGGCAGGGTCCTGCCCGGTGTTCGGGTAGGACAGCGTGTACTGCAGCGTGTCGCCCGGGCGGGCCGGGGTGTGACCGGACAGGTTCACCACGGACTTCGAGGCGGTCGTGAAGTCCGGGGCGTACAAGCTGATCGCCAGACCCACCAGACCCGGGTAGTACACGTCGCCGTTGCTGGAGAACGCGAACGTGGCGCTGGTGGCACCGTTCGGGATGGTCCCGGACGCGCCGAGGTTCTTGATGTCGAACCCGAGCATGTTGCGGTTCGCCGGCGAGCGGGTGGTCACAGAGGTGCCGTTGAGGTCGTTGGTGGAGCTGAAGAAGTTCGACCCCGGTGACAGGGCCGTGGCCAGCTGGGTGTTGTTCGAACCGCTGGTCAAGCGCGTGTAGTCACCGGTCTGGGCCAGGTCGCCCTCGTAGGCCAGCATCGTCAGCTGTGCATCGACCGGCCCGGCGCGCGGGGCCAGGAACCCCGAGACGGTCACCGACTGCGGGCTGCCGTTGGCGACCGCGTTGAACCCGTCGAAGACCGTCAGGTTCCGCAGCGGCAGCCCCGGCGCGGAGTACACGAGCGTCAACGCCCACCCGGCGTACCGGTCCTGCCCGGTCGCGGCGGCCACGTTCGCGCCCCAGTACGCACCGTTGCCCGCCTGCTGCACGATCGAGGTGACGTCGGCGAACCGCTGGTAGGCGTTGTAGCTGCTGGGGTTGGGGCCGAACCGGTCGCGGGTCGCGGTAGAGGCGGTGATGGTGCGGTAGGCAGCGTCGCCCGGAGCGCGCAGTGACATCTGATCGATCGCCGCTGCGGACCCGCCCGTCCCCCCGGTCCCCGCCTGCAGGCGCGCGCCCCAGTACAGGCCCGCCCACAGCACGCTCGCGCCCGCCGGCAGATCCAGGGACGAGGACGAGGAGTTCGTGGTGCCCGCAACACCGTCAGCGTCCAGGTTCACCATCGTGAACCCGTTGTTGTCCGCCGCGGCACCGTTCAGGGCGCTGGTGCAGGACGTGGACGCCGGGCACGTCAGCAGCGTGTTCCCGATGCTGGTCATCGCGCCGTTGGCGTTCGTGGAGAACTTCACCGTGAACGGCACGGTGGCAGCCGCCCGGGCGCCCGGCGCCGGGACGAGCACCATCGCCAGGACCAGGGCAAGAACCGCCACGACACACGCGAACCGCCGAGCCGAGCCGTTGCCTCGAAGGGGGCGCTCGACGGCGGTCATACCCGCCCCGGTGGGGTCTGCGCCGGCGCGGTACCCGCCGCCGCGCGGCCCGATATCCGATCGGACCGCTTCGTCGAGCACGGCCGCGACGCCGGCTGTGACGGGGCACCCGCCACAGGCGGCTCGCACCCCCGGTCGCCCCGCCCGCACGACTGGGCGCGGCCGGCGCGCTTCACGCGGTCGAAGGTGCACTGCGTCATTGGCCCCGCCCCCCGCGAGCTCTCTGACATCGTCGCCTAGCGCATGGCGACGGTAACCCCGATCACTGCGATCTGTCTGCGTTCCCGGCAGAAGCGGCAGCTCCTCGCATTCCCCGTGGCACGCGCGGTGTCAGTTCTGGATGGCCGCGAACGCCAGGCACGCGAAGACCAGCAGCCCGGTGACGGCTACGGCGATACGGGTCAGGTGTCGGTGTCGCACGACGAGCTCCTGTCCTGCCGACATGGCCTACACCCAGCCAAAACACTCAGTGTGGATGTGGTCGAGGGGCACTCCCAGCCCCGCCAGGGCGGCGCTGACCGACTCCAGCATGGGTACCGGGCCGCACGTGAAGAACTGGAAACGCTCGAAGCCGGGCGGCAGGTGCCGGGCCAGGACGGCCGCGTCGACGTACCCGCTCTCACCGGTCCAGTCCGGCGGCAGTCCCGCAACCAGGAAACACGTAAGTCATCTCGCGGTAGCGTGACGGCGATGGCCGTCGCCAACCCCTGCTGGCGGCGGCCATCGCTAGCCCTACCCCCCCCACCGCGCACGCGGCGGCTTTCGTCGCGACCCACCGCCCTGCGACGACGAGGCCGCGGCGCGTGAGCGAAGGCAATGAGCCACACACCGTCCACCGGGACGGCGTGTGGCTCAACGAGGTCGGCGGCGCGCAGGTCGGCGACCGGTACGACCACAAGGACGCCGCGGTGTCCGCGGGACGCGAGCTGGCCATCGAGCGCAAGCTTGAGCACCACATCCACGGGCTCGATGGCCGGGTGCACGAGAAGAACTCGTACGGCAACGACCCCCGGCCCAGTCGCTAGGCCGGTGAGCGCCCGGTTCTTCGGGCCTCACCGGCAGGTGCGAGGTATCGGGCCCCGGCGAGGGGCC
The DNA here is from genome assembly GCF_022346185.1 of Cellulomonas sp. ACRRI. GTDB lineage: Bacteria > Actinomycetota > Actinomycetes > Actinomycetales > Cellulomonadaceae > Cellulomonas. The sequence continues at coordinate 15,471 of NZ_JAKRMS010000070.1, forward strand.
CCGCGCGGGGCCGGCGGCTGTGACGTCGCGCATGCCCGAGCGCAGCGAGTGGTGTGGGCGAGGTCATGGCGGGCGGCATCGGGTGGGGGTCGGGGTCTGATACCGGCCTGGTGGGACGCGATGGCTGCTCGTAGGGCGGATCCTCGGGCGCTGGTCCGGGGAGGGTCCGCGCCGCAGGCGCGGTCGGTGTGCACCGCGGAGCCGCGCCGGCGACGTGGTGTCGGGGCTGTTCGGTGACCGTCTGCGGGTGCGAGCTCCGTGCACACCCTTCACGGGTGTGTGCGGGCGGCTGGGGGGTCCCGATCGTCCACCTGTGGGCGGGTCGAGCCATCTCGGGCGCTCGGGCCGTCCCCAGGTGGGCGAGGGGTGCTGCTCGGTGACCCCCTCCCCCAGCCCGCCGGGGGTCCAGGGGGCCGGCGCCCCCCTGGCCTGCCTGGTCGGCGCTCGATGCGCTCGGCCGGGCACGCGGGCCGGCGAGAGCCGGCCCGCGCGGGTGGCCGGCTCGATGCCGGCCACCCGCGCCCGGCCGCCCCGGGGTGCCCGGCCCTCGCGGGCCGGGCACCGGTTGGTCAGTCCTCGCCGGGCTGCATGATCGTGATGACCGGCTCTCCGTGGTCGCCGGGTCCGATGTGCAGCACCAGGTCGGCGTACCGCGGCCGCGTGGCGCGGGGCGTGTTCGGCACGCGCAGCACCCGGAAAGGGACGCGCTCGGCGTCGCGGTTCCGGTGGGCGTAGAAGCGGGCCATGGTGAGTACGTCCCAGAGGCGGCCGCGCTCGTCCTGGTGGGCGCTGTTCTCGGCGTTCCACTCGACGGCGTCGCCCCAGGCGGCGGCTGTGAGCGCGACCGGGACGCGGAAGCCGGCCTCGGTCGCGTCGGTGGTGACGTCGTGCAGGACGTCGTCGGCGATCGCCTGGGCGCGCGTGTAGACGTGGATCGGGGGGCCGAACAGGTCGGTCAGCTCGCTCACTGGACCGCTCCCATCGTGGCCGGCTCGGCAGGCCGCTCGTCGGCGTGGATGAACTCGTCCGGGTGCGGGTTGGCGTCGCGGTGCTCGGCGACGCGCTGGGCCACCCATGCGGCGAGCTCGGCGAGGCCGTCGAACCGGTGCACGTGCTCCTCGGGCGTCTCGTCCTCGCCGTCCCACTGCGCCTGGGTGTACTCGATGACCAGCAGCCCGCCGTCGTCGTTCATCCCGATGAACCGGTCGGCGTCGAGCCGGACGGCGGCGACCATGCAGAACCCGCCCGTCTGCCAGACGTCGGCGGTCACGCCGCGCGCCTTGAGCGCGGCGACGATGGCAGTGATGCCCTGGGCGTCGGCGGAGTGCTGGCACGCGGCGTCGTAGTTGCGGGGGTCGGGCCGGTCGAGCCAGACCAGTTCGGCGACGGCCTCAGCGATGCTGCCGAGCGCGGTGGCCTGGTGGGGCGGCTCGGTCTTGCCGTCGTAGTAGGCGCTCACCTCGTAGATCGGCGGGGTCACGCTGCAGTCGACGTCGACGACGTAGCGGTCGGCGCCGGAGGGCCAGGCCCAGGCGGCAGAGACGCCGTGGTTCCCAGCGGCGCGCAGCAGCCCGCCGACGACGCGGGCGGTGCGGGCCTTGGTGGCGACCTCGCGCAGGAGGCGGGCGGGCTCGCTCTCGGCGATGAGCCAGGGCAGGACGCCGTGGGTGCGCTCGACGTACCGGTTCCGGTCGCGCCCGAATCGGTCGACGCGCACGGACCGGATGCCGGCCGGGTCGTAGGGGTCGGTGCAGGTGATGGCCCACGGGTAGGCGGTGTCGTCGCTGTCCTGGATGCCGACGACGCGGCCGGTGATGAGGGAGGTCCCGCCCGGGCCGGCGCTGAGCGCCTGGACGTGGTCGCCGACCGCGTACGGGGCGCTCACAGCGCGCGCCCGTCGATGTCCTCGGTGCCAGGGCGGGCGGTGAGGAAGGCGGGGCCGTACGTGTCCCAGTGGTCGGCGTTCATCACGAAGGAGCGGCCGCCGGGGACGGTGATGAGCACGGCGTCGGAGACGTCGAGCACGGTGTCGGTGAACGGGCAGACGATCTGCCGGGCGACGGCGGCGAGCAGCAGCATCCGGTTACCCGTGCGGACGATCTCGGGGCTGGGGCCGGTGAGGTCGCGGTGCTCGACCTGGGCGATCACGGACACGTCGCCGCGTCCGTCGACGGTGGCGATGGTGTAGCCGTCGCCGGTGGGGTTCTGCATGGTGGGGCTCCTGTCTGTTCGGCGGCCCTGGGCGGGCCGGTGAGCGCCCCTCTGTTGGGGCCTCACCGGCAGGCGTGAGGTAGCAGGGGTCGACGAGGGGCCCCGCGCGGGGACGACGGTCGGTGACGTGGCGCATGCCGGCGCGCAGCGACGGTGTGGGGCAGGTCAGGGGCCGGCGGCATCGGGTGGGGTGGCGACGTCTGCTACCGGCCTTGGTGGGCCGCGATGGCTTCGTGGTGGGAGTCCAGCTGCGGCGCTGGAACGGGGTGGTCGTGCCCGACAGGGCGCGTCCGTCTGCACCGCGGAGCCGCGCCGGCGACGTGGTGTCGATCGCCCTGCGGGCGTGGAGCTCGCGCGACAGCGCGTCCGCTCGGTGGAGCAGCACGCGCCCGGCGGGCGCGGCGGGCCGGTCGTCAGCGGCCCGCGGGGCGGCGCTCGCCCGCCAGGACCGCGAAGGGCAGCGTGTTGCCGGCGGGCGGCAGCGGGCACGTGCCGTGGTCGCTGAAGGCGCACGGGGGGTTCTCGGCGCGGTTCAGGTCGAGGACCACCGAGCCGTCCGGCCGCGGGTCGACGCCGAGCACCCGGAACGCCGCCGTCTCGCGGCCGTTGCTGGCGTCGCGGAACCAGATCGCGGGCTGCCCGCCCCCGGCCACCTGGAGCACGTGCTCGTCGCCGTCGTGGGTGAACCGGACGTGCCCCGCGACGTCGCGGTGGTGCCGCACCCGGGCCGCGACCGAGCCCGTCTCCTCGACGGTGCCCGCGGCGGCCGGCTCGAAGCGGGCGGTCAGGACCCAGGCGGCGTCGTGGGCGAAGCGGGGGACACCCGCGAACGCGGTCACGGCGGGGGCGTGCGGGTCGCGGACCCGGACCCCGTGGTTCAGCGGGCCACGGCCGACGGTCTCCAGCAGGCGGTCCCCGGCGCGCAGGTCCCCGACGGCACCGCCGGCAGGGGTCCACACGAGGGCGGCCGCGCGGAGCGGGGCGCCGTCGAGGGTGAGCGCCGGGTCGACCGCGATCCCACCGGGGTCGACGTGGATGCCGGCGTCGTCGGCCCACCACAGGCCCGGCAGGTCGCCGTAGGCCGTCGGCGTCCCGGTGAGCCAGTGCAGGGCGGTGAGGCTGAGCCAGCCGGAGGGGTCGGCGAGCTCGGCGTCGCGGGCCGCGGCCCAGGCGTGCCAGCCGGCCGGTGCGGCCGGGTCGTCGGTGCTGGTCACGGGGTGCTCCTCGGGTTTGCGCGGTCCGGGAGACGCTAACCCCGCGCCCGGGGCCCCGGCGGCCCGGCGGCGCCGGGTGAGACGACGTGACGGGTGCCCGCCCGCCGCGCGGGCCGGCCGCGCCGCCGCGATACTGACCGGCATGTCGACGTTCGCCGCGCTCGCCGCCCGTGCGGAGGACCGGGTCACCTCCGCGGTCGTCCGCCTGCTGTCCCGCCGCGGGTACACCCCGCGCGTGGTCACGTACCCGTCGTACGGCACCGTCGACCGGTCACGGGTGCGCGCCCGGGTCCTGCTCACCGCGCCCGACGCCCCGACGCCGGGGAGCGTCGCCCGCCGTGGCTGGCGGAACCTGCTCTCGGCCGAGCTGCCGGACGCGGAGGTGCGGGTCCGGGCGCAGCCCGGCCAGGGGCCGGACCTGCTGGTGGCGCGCACCGACCGCGGCGGCTACCTGGACGCGTGGCTGGACGTCCCGCTGGAGCCGGGCTGGCAGACGCTCTACCTGTCCGTCGGCGAGGACGCCGACGTGCCCGCGCCGGTGCAGGTGGTCGACCCCGCGGCGACGCACGGCATCGTGAGCGACATCGACGACACCGTGCTCGTGACGATGGTGCCGCGCCCCCACCTCGCGGCGTGGAACTTCCTGGTCCGGTCGGAGGCGCGGCGCAAGCCGGTCCCCGGCATGCCCGAGCTGTACGGGCGGCTCACCGCGAGCCACCCCGACGCCCCGGTGTTCTACCTGTCGACCGGCGCGTGGAACACCGCCAGCGCCCTGTCGCGGTTCCTGCACCGGGTGGGGCTGCCGCAGGGGTCGCTGCTGCTCACGGACCTGGGGCCGACGGGCGCCGCGCTGATGCGCTCCGGGCGGGAGCACAAGGCCGCGACCCTGCGCCGGCTCGCCGACGAGCTGCCCGGCCTGCAGTGGATCCTCGTCGGCGACGACGGCCAGCACGACCCGCAGGTCTACGAGACGTTCGCGGCGGAGAACCCCGGGCGGGTCGCGGCGATCGCCGTGCGGGAGCTGTCCGTCGGCGAGCAGGTGGCGCAGAACGGCCTGCCCGGGCCGACGCCCGCCACCCGGCGCGCGGTGGACGAGCTGGAGCGGTCGTCGGTGGTGACCGTGCACGCGCCGGACGGGCGGGCGCTGGCGGACCAGCTGGCGGAGGCCGGCGTCATCGGCTGACGGCCTCGCCGACTCAGGCCGCGGGGTCCGCCCGCCCGAACACCTGGCGCAGCGCGCGCCGGGCGGCGTACCAGCCGGACAGGCCGTGCACGCCCGGCCCCGGGGGCGCCGACGCCGAGCACAGGTACACCCCGGGCGCGCCGGTGGCGAACGGGTCGAGCCGCGGGGTCGGCCGGGTGAACATCCCGACCAGCGAGATCGCGCCGCCCGAGATGTCGCCGCCGACCAGGTTGGCGTCGTGCTCGGCCAGGCGCGCGGCGGGGATGCCGTGCGACGCGACGACCGTGTCCCGGAACCCGGGCGCGAACCGCTCGACCTGGCGGATCACGGTCTCGGTCGGGTCGACGTCGGACCCCGCGGGCACGTGCGCATACGCCCAGACCGGGCGCAGGCCGCCCGACACCCGCCCGTGGTCGAGGGACGCCGGGTCCGACAGCAGCGTCAGCGGCTGCTCGGCGTGCCGGCCGCGGCCGACGGCGCGCTCCGCGGCGACGACCTGGTCCCGGGTGCCGCCGAGGTGCACGGTGCCCGCCCGGTGGACGTCGGGGTGCGCCCACGGGATCGGCCCGTCGACGACGAGGTCGACCTTGGCGGCGGCGTTCCCGTACCGGAAGCCGGCGTACGCGCGCACCAGGTGCGGCGGCATCGCGTCGCCGAACACCTGCGCCACGAGGCGGGGCCCGGTGTCGAACAGGTAGGCCCGTGCGGGCGGCAGGTCGGCGCGCCGGGCGACCGGGCGCCCGGTGACGACGCGGCCGCCGAGCCGCACCAGGTCCGCGAGCAGCGCGTCGGCGATCGCCTGTGACCCCCCGCGCACCACCGGCCAGCCGTGCTCCACGTGCGCGAGCGTCGTCAGCAGCACCGCCGTGCCCGCGGCGGCGAGCGACGGCAGCGGGGTGATCGCGTGCCCGGCGACCCCGGTGAGCAGCGCGGCGCCCTCCTCGGTGCGCAGCGCCGACGGCACGACGGACTGCCCGTTGCGCAGCACCGCGAGCGCGAACCGGGCCGCCGTCACCGCCGACCGCGGGGTCGCGCCGGCCGGGACGCTGCGGTGGTCGCCGAGCGCCAGCGCGACGACGTCCTGCCAGCGCTCCGCGAGCGGCCCGAACGTGTCCCGCCAGGCGGCGCCGTCGGCCCCGAGCCCGTCGGCGGTGCGGTCCAGGTCCCGGTAGGCGATCGCCGCCCGGCCCCCGTCCAGCGGCTGCGCGAACGACGCGGCGGGCGTCAGCAGGTCCAGGCGCTCGTGCAGCCGCAGCGACCGGAAGAACGGCGACGCCCAGGCCATCGGGTGCACCGCGGAGCAGATGTCGTGCGCGACGCCGGGGGCCAGGCCCAGGTCCAGCGTGCGGGTGCCGCCGCCCACGGTGTCCTGGGCCTCCAGGACGACGACCTCGAGGCCGGCGCGGGCCAGGGTGACCGCCGCGGCCAGGCCGTTGGGGCCGGCCCCCACGACGACGGCGTCCACCTCGCCGCCGCCGGGCTGCGCGGGTGCGCCCGGGCGCGCCGCGCGGGCGCTCCGGCCGCGTGCCGGCACGCCCGGGCCGCGGCCGCGGCGGGCGCCGTGCCGGGCGGGACGGGTCGGGCCGACGCGCTCGTCGCGCTCGTCGCGGTCGGGTCGGTCCGGTCGGTCGGGTCGGTCGGCGGAGGACGAGGTCACGCCCTCGACCGTAGGCGGGATGCGTCGCGGCCGCACCGGCTCGGGCGGGCGGCCCGCGCGCGAGGGCGCCACCGGATCACGCCGGTCCGGCCGCCCGGGCGCGCCGCACGGCCTCCGCCGCGCCGCCGGTCCACGGCTCCCCGTGCCCCGGCAGCACCAGGTGCGCGCCGGTCGCCGCGAGCGCGTCCAGCGACGCGAGGTTCAGCGCGCTGTCCGCGGTGGCGGCGCCGGCGACGATGCGGGGGCCCGTGCGACCGGTGTACGGGTCGAGCGTCACGAGCGCGTCGCCCGAGAGCAGCACGCCGCGGTCGGGCAGGTGCAGGGCGACGTGCCCGTCGGTGTGGCCGGGGCACGCGACGACGTCCGGCCGGCCGGGGACCTTCAGCCGGGTGCCGGGCACCAGCGACCGGACGACCGTGACGCCCCGGACCCGCGCGGCCCCCGCGGCGACCATCGCGCCGAGGATCGGCAGCGCCCGCGGGTGCCGGATCGGGTAGGCGGCGCGGGGGTTCTCGTGGGCGTACCGGTACGGGTGCGCCGCGAGCCGGGCGTCGGCCGGGTGCACCCACACGTCGACGTGCAGGTCCCGCATCGCCCGCCGGGCGAACCCGACGTGGTCGAAGTGCGCGTGGGTGAGCACGACGGCGCGGACGTCGCCCGGCGTGCGGTCGACGGCGGCGAGCAGCCGCGGCAGCATCCGCCACATCCGAGGCAGGCCCGCGTCGACCACGGTGGCGCCGCGGTCGTCGGCGAGGACGTAGCAGTTGACGTATGCGTGCTCGAGGCGGGCGACGCCGGGCGCCGGGACGGAGATCCTCACGACGCGCCCCGTCCGCGCGCCGCGCCGGGCCCGGGCGCGGGGACCGGCTCGTCCGGGCGCGGCACCTCGTCGTCCGTGCGGAAGCCGATCGCCTTGTGCGAGCCGTCGCAGAACGGCTTGATGCCGGACGCGCCGCACCGGCACAGCGCGACGGTGGCGCGCCGCCGCGGGACGACGCGGCCCGCGGGGGCCCCCCCCCCCGCCCCGGTTGCGGCGGGGCCCCGTGGGCCACCCGCCCGCCCGCCCCGCGCCCCCCCACGCCCCGCGCGGCCCGCACGCCCGGGCCGG
>NZ_JAKRMS010000071.1 GCF_022346185.1 Cellulomonas sp. ACRRI
CAAGGGGCCCGGCGGGTGGGGGGTGCCGGGCTCCTTGCGGTGCCCGACCAGGTCGAGGTCCGCGACGACGGGGGTGCCGTCGGGGTTCTCGTAGGCCGCGCCGACGATCCGCACGTGCCCGAGGTCCGGGTGCACGACGTCGACGAGGGGTGCGGTGAGCGCGGCGGGCAGGTCGAGCTCCAGGTGCACCTCGGCGCCCTCGTCGGCCACGCGCACGGCGGCGGGGCCGTCGACGACGCGGGCGCCGGTCTCGTGGGCGGCCGGGCGGGCGCCGTCGGCGTACGCGTTCAACCAGACGTACGCCGGCTGCCGCTCCCGGTGGAACCGCGAGTGGTCGCCCGCGCCGGTGCCGACGCCGATGCGCTCGGTGTACTCCGCCCAGGACCCCGGCGCCCCGTCGTAGGCGTGCGTGCCGTTCGACTCCGGGGGGAAGTCCGGCAGCAGCATCGGGGCGTCCGCGGCGTACACGCCGTGGCGCGCGCCGACGAACAGGTTGCCGGCGTACCGGTCGTCCCCGCCGTAGACGAACGCGTACCCGGCGACCTGCGTGGAGTGCGGCACGTGGTACGGCGTCGCCCGGTCCAGCACCGGCTGCACGCGCAGCACGCCCAGCACCAGGTTGTGCAGGAACGCGGTGCCCTGGCTGAGCAGCTCGATCGCGATGGGCGAGGCCAGCACGTTGTGGTCGACGACCGCGGGCCCGTGCGCGACCTCGACGAACAGGTCCCGGATGTTCCGGTAGAGCAGGTTCCGGGTCACGCGCGCGCCCTGGGCCTGCCAGTCGAGCCAGATCCCGAGCGTCGTGTCGTGGACGCGGTTGTGCGCGATCGTCACGTCGATCGGGGCGTGCAGCTTGATGCCGGCGATCTCGTACCCGGAGAACGCGTGCTCGGTCCCGATGTGGTGGATGTGGTTGTCCTCGATCGTGGAGAACGCGCACCCGAGGTGGCCGACGACGCCGTTCTGCCCGCAGTCGCGGATCTCGTTGCGGCGCACCACGTGCGAGCCGACGCGCTCGCGCTCCCAGCCCTGGTGCCGGGCGGTGAAGACCGCCTCGAGCTGGTACTGGTAGCCCGGCTTGTCGCCGAGGACGGACGACTCGTTGTCGCCGCTGGCCGCGTCCTTGCCGAGGGAGACGCCGGCGCACGTCGAGTCGCGGATCAGGTTGTCCTCGATGATCCAGCCCTTCGCCCAGCGCGGCCCGACGAGCCCGAGCTGGTCCGCGGTGGGCGGGGCCCACGGGGTCGCGGCCTGCGCGAGCTCGAACCCGCGCACGGTGACGTAGTCGACGTGGGCGCGCTCCGGGGTGAACACGGACGGGCGGACGTTGACCTCGACCACCTCGGTCGTCGGGTCGGCGCCGCCGAAGTTCGCCCAGACGGTCGTGGCGTCCTCGCCGACCTCGGCGTACCAGACCAGGACGGTGCGGTCGGGGTCGACCAGCGGGGTGTCGAGCGCCGTCCACTGGTACCGGACGTGCGTGCGGCGCTCGGGGTGGTCGACGGCGCCGCGGTCGTGCACCTCGCGCAGCGACCGCCCGGCCAGGTAGACGGCGCCGCGGTGTGCGAGCGGCTCGCCGGGGTGGGTGTGCAGCCAGTCCCCGGCGACCGGCTCGTCGAACGGGTTGAACTCCCCGAACAGGGTGTGCGGGATCTCCGCCCGCCACACGTCGCCCTGCTCGCGCACCCAGCCGGTGACCACCTCGGCGCCCGTGATCACCACGTGCTCGCCCGGGGCCGCCTCGAACGTGACCCGGCGGTCGTCCGCGACGCCGCCGCGCGGCGGGCGCACCCACTCGCGGTAGGTGCCCGCGTGCACGCGCACGGTGTCGCCGGGGAGCGCGGAGCGCGCGGCGCGCTGGACGGTGCGGAACGGGGAGCCGGGGCTCCCGTCCGCACGGTCGGAGCCGGTCACGGCGACGTGGAGCGTGGTCAACGGGGGTGTCCTTCGGTCGGGGCGGGCAGGGGCGCACCGCGCGAAAGACTTTCCGCTCCGGTGCGTCGGTCTGCCGACCCTAGAGCCTGCCGCTGCCCGGACGAAAGGGGCACTTGCCGCTTCCGCGGCGGAAAGAGTTTCGCTACCGTGGGGAGCATGACGACCACGGGGCCCCGCAGACCCACCCTCGAGCAGGTGGCCGGCGCCGCGGGCGTGTCCACCGCCACCGCGTCGAAGGTGCTGAACGGGCGGCCCGGGATCTCGCGCGCCACCCGGCGCCGCGTCGAGGAGGCGATCGAGTCGCTCGGCTACGCGCCCACGACCGGTCCGCGCGCGGGCGTCGCCCCGCTCGGCGTGGCCGTGGTGTTCCGCACGCTCGCCGACGTCTACGCCCTGCGGGTGCTCGAGGGCGTGGTCGCCTCGGCCCGGGAGCAGGGGATCGAGGTCGTCGTCGACGTGCTCGACGCCGGCCCCGCCGAGGGCCCCGCGGCGCCGCTGTCGACCGCGTGGATCCGGCGCCAGGCCGCCGGCGACCGCGCGGGGGTCGTCCTCGTCACGACCCAGCCCACCGTCGCGCAGCGGGACCTGCTGCGTTCGCTCGGCGTTCCCACCGTGCACATCGACCCCGTGAACCCGATGGACGACTCGACGGTCTCGGTGGGGTCGACCAACTTCTCCGGCGGCGTCCAGGCCACCCGGCACCTGCTGGAGCTCGGCCACCGCCGGATCGCGTTCGCGGGCGGGGCACCGGAGTTCCTGCCCTCGGCCGAGCGGCTGCAGGGGTACCTGAGCATGGTGCGCGCGGGCGACGGGCAGGTGGACGACGCCCTGGTGCGGTCCCGGGCGCACACCTTCGAGGCCGGCCTCGCGATCGGCGACGAGCTCCTCGAGCTGCCCGAGCCCCCGACCGCGGTGTTCGCCGCGTCGGACTCGATCGCGCTCGGCGTCCTGGCGTCCGCGCAGCGGCACGGCCTGCGGGTGCCGCAGGACCTGTCCGTCGTCGGGTTCGACGACAGCTCGTCGGCGGCCTCCGCGGCGCCGCCGCTGACCACGGTGCGGCAGCCGGTCGTGGAGATGGGGCGCGTCGCGCTGCGCACCCTGCTGCAGCTGGCCCGGGGGGAGCGGGTCGACTCGCACCACGTGCAGCTGTCGACGGCGCTGGTCGTGCGGGAGTCCACCGCGCCGCCCGCGCGCTGAGGCCGCGCGGCGGCCCCGGCCCGGCGGCCCCCGGTCAGGCGGGCGCCGGGCCCGTGCTGGCGCGGACGGTCAGCGAGGTGGCCAGCTCGACCCGCGGGGACGCGGGGTGCCGCCCCTCGGCCATCGCGAGCACCGTCTGCACGGCCATCCGGCCCATGTCGCCGAGGTGCTGGTGCACGGTCGTGAGCGGCGGTGTCGTCCACGCCGCCTGCGGGGTGTCGTCGAACCCGGAGACGCTGAGCCGCTCCGGCACGGGCACGCCCAGCGCGTGCGCGGCGCCCAGCACGCCGACGGCGATCTCGTCGTCCGCGGCCATGATCGCCGTCGGCGGGTCCGCGGACGTGAGCAGCTCGTGGGCGTACCGGGTCCCGTTCTCCACGGTGAACTGGTCCGACCGGACGAGGGCCGGGTCCGGCGCGAGCCCGGCCGCGTCGAGCGCGGCCCGGTGGCCGGAGAGGCGCTCGCGGGCCGCGTCGGAGTCCTCGGGGCCGCCGATCCACCCGATGCGGCGGTGGCCGAGGCCGATGAGGTGCTCGGTCGCCGCGCGGGCGCCGTCCCAGTTGCCCGACCCGACGCTGACGAGGTCGCGGTCCCGGGTCCCGACCGGGTCGACCATCACGAACGGCAGGGCGGCGTCCGCCGCGGCGCGGATGAGGGCGCCCGGCCGGGAGAGCGTGAGCCCGACGACGCCGACGACGCCGACCGCGAGCAGGTCGGCCACCCAGTCGCGGGCGGCCGCCGGCTGCGTGCGGGCGTCCCGGTCGGGGGCCAGCCGCGTCAGCAGGTCCACGCGCTCGTCGGTCGCGGCCGCGAGCGAGCCCTGGAACACGCCGAGGATGTACGGCGAGGCCGGCAGGTCGAACACGACGGCGAGCGCCCGGCGGTCGTGCGGGTGGGCCGGTCCGGGCGCGGGGCGGTAGCCGATCGCCGCGACCGCGGCGAGGACGCGCTCGCGGGTCTGGTCCGAGACGTCGTCGCGCCCGTTGAGCGCCTTCGACACCGTCGCCTTGGACACGCCCGCCGCCGTCGCGACGTCGGACAGGGTGGCGCGCCGCCCGGCCGCACTCGTCATGGCTCTCCCTCGACCCGAAACCGTTTCGCGATCCTACAACGGTCCCGTCACGGCCGGCAGCGGAATCGCCCCGGGGTGTTGCGCGCACGGCCGTCCATCTCCTACGGTCGGCTCACGATACAGGTTGCGAAACCGTTTCGACGCCAGCGGGTGGCACCGGAGCCGCCCGCGCCGACCGAAGGAGGTCCGCGTGTCTGTCGAGGCACCGCCGTCGACCCTGCTGATCGACCACCGCCCGCCGTCCGACCTGCCGCTGCGGCACGTCTGGAGCGAGTGCCTGGGGGCGGGCCGCGCCAACGAGGCGCTCCGCGTCGACTGGCAGGACCAGTTCCGCGAGGCGGTCCGCGTCCTGGGCGCCCGCCACGTGCGGTTCCACGGGGTGTTCCACGACGACATGTTCGTGTACCGCGCCTCGAACGGCGGCGGGTTCGGCCCGCCGACGCGGCTGGCCACGCCGGTGTACACCTACGCGTACGTCGACAAGGTGTTCGACGCGATCATCGACGCGGGCGCCCGCCCGTTCGTGGAGCTCGGGTTCATGCCCCGCGAGCTGGCGCGGGACACCGAGACGCTGTTCTGGTGGAAGGCGCACGGCAGCCCGCCGACGGACATGGGCGCCTGGGTCGAGCTGGTCACGACGACCGTCCGGCACTGGATCGACCGCTACGGCCTGGACGAGGTCCGGCAGTGGCCGTTCGAGGTCTGGAACGAGCCCAACCTGGTCCCGCACTTCTGGACCGGCACCCGGTCCGAGTACTTCGCGCTGTACGAGGCCACGGCCCGCGCCCTCAAGGCGATCGACCCCGCGCTGCGCGTCGGCGGGCCGTCGTCGTCGGTGTTCGTCGCGGACGCCCGCTACGACGGCGAGTACCACGACAAGTCGGTCGAGGCCGCGACCGCCGAGGCCGACGACCCGGACGCGCTGCCCTGGAAGCCGGTGTGGATCAACGAGCTCATCGCGTTCTGCGCCGAGCGCGACCTGCCGCTCGACTTCCTGTCCACCCACCTGTACCCGACGGACTTCGCGTTCGACACCCAGGGCGTGGGCCGGTCCATCAGCCGGAACCGCGACGCCACCCGGGACGACCTGCTGCACCTGCGCGAGCTGCTGGCCGCCAGTCCGTTCCCGGACGCCGAGGTGCACGTCACCGAGTGGTCGACGTCGCCGTCCAGCCGGGACCACATGCACGACACGCTGTTCGCCGCGACGTACATCACCCGGGCGTTCCTGCAGTGCCAGGACCTCGCGGACTCCATCGCGTACTGGACGTTCACCGACGTCTTCGAGGAGGGCGGCGGCGGCATCGGGCCGTTCCACGGCGGCTTCGGCTTCGTCAACGAGCAGGGCCTGCACAAGCCGACCTTCCACGCGATGGCGATGCTCAACCGGCTCGGGAGGAGCATCCTCGCGCAGCACGAGCACGGCGTCCTGACCGCCACCGAGGACGGCGGCGTCGCCGGGGTGTTCTTCAACTACCCCGACTCGATGGGCGACCGGTCGGTCGGCAGCGCGACCAGCTACGCCGCCGCCCGCCGCCACCGCGACGAGGGGCCCGCCCGCCGGATCACGCACACCGTCTCCGGCCTGCGCCCCGGCGCCGGGTACCGCGTCGAGATCCTCGACTGGGAGCACGGCAACGTCGCCGAGGAGTGGCACCGCCGCGGCGAGCCGCTCAACCTCAGCCGCCGCGACGTCGCCGAGCTCGCCGCCGTCGCCGACGCCCTGGACCGCCGCGCCCTCGCCGTCGCCGACGACGGCGTCCTGACGATCGACCTCGAGCTGCCGGCCTGGGCCGTCGCCTCGATCAGCCCCGCCCCCACCCCCCGCTGACGCGGGAGAAACCGAGAGGACCTCACCATGAGGATCACCGCGAAGTCCGCCGGCGCTGTCGCCTTCGCCGCCGTCTCCGCCCTCGCCCTCGCCGCGTGCGGCGGCGGTGGTGGCGGGGCGTCCGAGGAGGCCGGGGAGGACAACAAGCCCGACAAGCTCACCGTCGCCGCGTGGATGGACTTCCCGCAGGAGCTGCTCGACTCCTTCGAGGAGGAGACCGGCATCGAGGTCGTCGTCAACCGGTTCCCCGACGGCGCGTCGGCGCAGACGGTGCTGCGCAACGGCCTGTCGTCGGACGGCGCCGGGCTGTCCGACGTCCACCTGGTCGAGCTCGACTGGTGGACCGAGATGATGGCCGTGCCCGAGGACTGGGCCGAGCTGCCGGAGATCCCGGACCGCTGGGTCGACTGGAAGGTCGCGCAGGGCTCCGTCGACGGCGTGGTCACCGGCTACGGCACGGACATCGGCCCGCTGGCCATCGCGTTCAACCAGGACATGCTGGCGGGCAGCGGGCTGGCCACCGACCCGGAGTCGTTCGGCGAGCTCATCGGCGGGGACGACGCGACCTGGCAGTCGTTCCTCGACGCGGGCCGGGAGTACGTCGCGGTGAGCGACAACTACTTCGTCGACTCGCTGACCAACGCGTTCCAGGCGGCGATCAACCTGCTGCCGGCGGCGTTCGAGGACCCCGAGTCGGGCCTGCCGTACGACCTCGCGGACAACACCGAGGTGAAGGACCTGTTCATGATGTTCGCGGACGCCGCCGAGGACGACGTCTCGGCGGGCATCGCCATCGGGCACGCGGACTGGGGCGCCGGGTTCCAGAACAAGCAGTGGGCCAGCGTCGTCACCCCGGCGTGGATGACCGGGATCATCGCGGAGAACGCCGACGGCGTCGACGGCTGGCGGATCGCCAGCACGTTCCCCGAGGGCGGCGGCAACTGGGGCGGCTCGTTCTTCGCGGTGCCGTCGACCGGTCCGAACACCGCCTGGGCGATCGAGCTCGCCGACTACCTGACCTCGCCCGACGCGGCGATCGACTGGTTCAACACGACCGGCCAGTTCCCGTCCCAGCTGGAGGCCATGTCGGCGCCCGAGATCGCCGAGGCCGAGAACCCGTTCTTCGGCGACCAGCGCGTCGGCCAGATCTACGGCGACCTCGCCGCCGCGGCCGGGGACGCCGCGGCCGGCGGCTACCGCGGCGAGAACTTCGCCGGCATCCAGACGCTGGTCACGGACGGCATCCGGCTCGTCGAGTCGGACAGCGCCACCGCGGCACAGGCCTGGGAGTCGGTGGTCGCGGAGTTCGACGCCCTCGGCTTCGAGACCGCGGACTGAGGCGGTGGCGTCCGGATCGGCGGTCCCGCCCGGCGTGCGTCGCGTCGGGTGGGGCCAGCGGCTCTCGCGGTGGGACCTCAAGCTGTCGCCGTACCTGTACGTCTCGCCGTTCTTCCTGCTGTTCGCGGTCTTCGGCGCGTTCCCGCTGCTGTTCAACGTGGTGGTCGCCGTGCACGACTGGCACCGCCGCGCCGGCATGGGGGACTTCGTCGGCCTCGACAACTTCACCTGGGTCCTGCGGCAGCCGCTGTTCTGGCGGTCGCTGGAGAACACGTTCTCGATCTTCCTGTGGGGCGCGGTCCCGCAGCTGGTCCTCGCGCTGCTGATCGCGGCCGTGCTGGACCAGAACCTGCGGGTGCGGACGTTCTGGCGGATGAGCGTGCTCGTGCCGTTCGTCGTCATGCCGGTCGCGACCGCGATGATCTTCGGGCAGGTCTTCGGGCAGTTCGGCCTGCTGGTGCCGAACCTCCAGGATCTGGGCCTGCTCACCGGGTCGGCCTCGCCGTTCTTCCAGGACCGGCTGCTGTCCCACATGGCCATCGGCTCGATGGTGGTGTTCCGGTGGACCGGCTACAACGCGCTGATCTTCCTCGCCGCGATGCAGGCGGTGCCCCGGGAGCTCTACGAGGCGTCCACCGTCGACGGGGCGGGTCGGCTCCGCCAGTTCTTCTCCGTCACCCTGCCGAGCATCCGGCCCACGATGATCTTCGTCACGCTGACGATGACCATCGGCGGGCTGCAGATCTTCGACGAGGTCCGGCTCTACGACGGCGGCGGGACCGGCGGCGGCAAGGGCGGGGCCGACAACCAGTGGACCACCGTCGTCCTGTACCTCTACAACCTCGGGTTCGGGGACTGGCAGGACCGGCTCGGCCAGGCCGCGGCGGTCGGCTGGATCTTCGCGGTGATCATCGTCGTGTTCTCGCTGGTGAACTTCCTGCTCACCCGGTCCATCTCGTCCTCGCGGTCCCGCGGCCCCCGGGTGACGCGGGCCCAGCACCGCGCCGCCGTGGCGCGGGCGCGGGCGGTGGCCGCCGGGTCGGCGGGCCCCGTGGCCGCAGGCCTCCCCCCAGCACCGGCCGACGCGCCGGCCGTCGACGCGGACCTCCAGGAAGGAGCGCACCGGTGAGCACCGGGTACATCGAGAACACCGCCGGCAAGGGGGCCGTCCGGTACGCGCACAAGCGCGCCCGCCGCGGCCGGCCCGTCCCGCAGCACGACAGCACCGGCCGCCGGCCGGGGTGGATCTCCTACGGCCTGCTCGTCGTGGTCGTCGGGGTGTCCGTCTTCCCGCTCTACGCCTCGGCGATGTACGGCTCGTCGACCACGCAGGAGATCGCCCGGGCGGTGGGGAACCTGCCCACCTGGTTCCCGACGCTCGTGCTCCTCGAGAACTTCCGCGAGGTCGTGACCGCCTCCCAGTTCAACTTCTGGGCGGCGTTCGGCAACTCGGTCCTGGTCGCCGTCTCCGTGACCGCGTCGACGGTGTTCTTCTCGACGCTCGCCGGGTTCAGCTTCGCCAAGCTCACGTTCCGGGGCCGCCAGGCCCTCTACGTGACGGTCATCGCGACCATGGCGATCCCCGCGCAGGTCGGCACGATCCCGATGTTCATCATGATGAACGACTTCGGCTGGATCGACTCCCTGGCGGCGCTCACCGTGCCCACCCTGGTGACGGCGTTCGGCGTCTTCTGGATGACGCAGTACCTGCAGGAGGCGCTGCCGTTCGAGCTGGTGGAGGCGGCCCGGGTCGACGGGGCGTCGATGTTCCGCACGTTCTGGTCCATCGCGATGCCCGCCGCACGCCCGGCCGCGGCGACGCTCGCGCTGTTCACGTTCGTCGGGTCGTGGAACAGCTTCTTCTGGCCGTCGGTGGTGATGCGGTCGCAGCTGACCATGCCGCTCGTGGTGCCGCAGCTCAAGGGCGCGTTCACCTCGGACACCGGCCTGGTCATGTCCGGCGTGTTCCTGGTCGCGGCGCCGCTGCTCGTCGTGTTCGTCGTCGCGGGCAAGCAGCTGGTCGCCGGCGTGATGGCGGGTGCCGTGAAGGGCTGACCGGGGACCGACCGCGGGACGGCCCGGCCGTCCCGCGGTCAGACCCCGAGGCCGTCCAGCGCCCGCGCCAGCGACCGGCGGTTCGCCGCGTCGTACCCGGCGACCCACTCGCCCGCGTAGCCCCGCAGCGGCGCCTCGATCGTCATCACCAGCGCGAGCCACATCCGCGCGAGCAGCAGCCGCGCGGCCGCCCCCGGCGAGGTCACGTCGAGGTCCCCGGCGACGGACGCCGGGATGCCGTCCCACATCGGGTCGGCGCCGACGAGGTCCAGCACCGGGTCGCCCCACAGCGCGCGCTCCGGGTCGATCACCCCGGTGAGCGCGCCGGTGGCGGGGTCCACGAACAGGTTCCCGGGCCACAGGTCCGTGTGCACGAGCCGCGGGGTCGTCACCTCGTCGAGCGCCGCCGCGTGCGTCGCCAGGGCCGCGCGGACCCGGTCGGCCGGGATGCCCGGCACGCCGCCCTGCCCCGCGTCCGCGAGCAGGGCCTCGACGATCGCGGTGAACGCCGCGCGCCACGTCGGCGCCTGCAGGGCGGGCTGCTGCGGGTAGCCGAACGCGTCGCCGGTGACCGTGCCGATCCGGCCCAGGAGCACCCCGAGGTCCGCCTGGGCGCGCGCGGCCCGGGCGTCCTCGGCCGGGGAGCCGAAGCCCGCCTTCGCCCACGGCACGCCGTCGAGGTGCGCGGCGACCACGACGTCGCCGGCCACGACGGAGCGGCTGAAGTCGGTGTGCAGGAGCGCGGGCATCAGGAGGTCGGGCCGGTCGCCGGCGAGCGCGTAGACCGCGGCCTCGGTGCGGATCAGGTCCCGCTCGTGGGTCAGCAGGCCGGGGGCGTCCGCCGGCGCGGTCTTCACGACGACCCGCCGTCCGTCGGCCAGGGCGACCCGGTAGGTGGTCGCGAACATGCCGCCGTCGAGGCGTTCGGCGCTCTCCAGGCCGCCGACCGGCGCGACGAGGGCGCGCAGGGCGTCGAGGGGCAGGGCGTCGGGGGGCGGGGGCGTGGCGTCGTCGGGCACGGTCAGCAGCGTAGGGCCTGGTCCGGCGGCCGGAGGGCGACCACCGGGGCGGGCCGCCGTCCGTCAGCCGCCCAGGCCCGCCCGGTCGACCTTCCGGTGGAACCGCATGCCCGCGAGCCCGCCGAGGACGGCGCCGAGCAGGCTCACGACGGCCACCACCAGCAGCGCGATGATGCCGCCGGTGGTGAGGTCGCCCTCGGCGACGGGGATCCGGGGGAAGCTGTCCAGCCGGCCCAGCACGTCGTACTGGTCCCCGGCGACGACCGCCGCGACCGCGACGACGACCGCGATCAGCACGGCCCACAGCCAGACGGCCAGGCCCTGCTTCGCCCCGTCGAACCGGGCCATCCGCCCCGCGACGTACCCGCCGCAGTAGTACGCGACGAACAGGACGACCGCCAGGACGACCGCGCCGACCAGCCCGATCGACGTGGGGTCGGAGGCGGCCTGGTCGGCGGCGTCCCCGACCGAGGTGTCGTTCGCGACGCCCACCGCGGCACCCGCGGCGGCGGCGACCGCGGTGAGCAGCACGGCGGTACCGGTCGCCGTGAGCCAGCCGAAGAACGCCGAGCCGGGCTTGATGCCGCCGTACTCGTCCTTCTCGCGGGCGACGACGGCGTGCCGGTCGCGCGCGAGCGCCTCGGCGACGGCGGGGTCGGTCGCGACGTGGTCGCCCTCGGGGCTCGGCGCGACGTGCGCGCCCGCTCCCGGGCGCTCGGGGGTGGTGCGGGGGTCGTCGGAGGTGCTCATGGGGGGATGCTCCTCGGCTCGGTGCCGCCCCGGTCCTGGGGCGGCGCTGCGACCGCCGGCCGCGGGCGGTCCGGTCGGCCTCGATGCGGGCACGGTAGGTCCGCCGGGCCGGGTCCGCGACCGCAGGGCCGCCGGCCGGCCCGGACCGCGACCCGGCGCCGTGGCCTGGCAGGATGGCCGGGTGGTGGACGACGACGCGACGATGGTGATCCGGGACGTGCGGCCGTGGGGCGGTGCCCCCGCCGACGTGGGGGTCGCGGGGGACCGGATCGCCTGGGTGCGGCCGGCCGGCACCACCCCGCCCGCCCCCGGCGCCGAGGTGGTCGAGGGCCGCGGCCTGCTCGCGCTGCCCGGCCTGGTCAACACCCACGCGCACGCGGACAAGAGCTGGTGGGGCCTGCCCTGGCAGTCCTACGGCGGCGAGGGCGGCACCCAGGGGCGGATCGCCCACGAGCGCGCCCGCCGCGACGAGCTCGGCATCCCGAGCGCCCCCGTCGCCGAGCGGGTGCTCCGGGAGTACCTGCGGACCGGCACCACCCGCGTGCGCACGCACGTGGACGTCGACCTCGGGCTCGGCCTGCGCGGGATCGAGGCGGTGCGCGAGGCGGCCGCGGCGCTGGACGGGGCGATCGAGCTGACCGTCGTGGCGTTCCCGCAGGACGGCGTGCTGCGGCGCCCGGGCGTGCTGGAGCTGCTGGACCGGGCGGCCCGCGCCGGCGCGGAGCACGTCGGCGGCCTCGACCCGGCGCTGATCGACCGCGACCCGGTGGGCCAGCTCGACGGGCTGTTCCGGATCGCCGCGGAGCACGGGTGCGGGCTCGACATCCACCTGCACGAGCCCGGCGACCTCGGCGCGTTCGAGATCAACCTGATCCTGGACCGGGTCGAGCGCGACGGCATCGCCCCCGGGAAGGTCAACGTGGCGCACGGGTTCGCCGTGGTCGACGTCGACCCGGCGCGGCGCCGCGACCTGCTCGACCGGATGGGCGCGCTCGGCGTGACGATGACGACGGTGGCGCCGGTGCGGATGCGGCAGCTCCCGCTCGCCGAGATGGACGCCGCCGGGGTCCGGTTCGGCCTCGGCACGGACGGCATCCGCGACCTGTGGAGCCCGTACGGCGACGGCGACCTGCTCGGCATCGCGTGGCAGTACGCGCGGGCGGGCGGCGTGGTCCGGGACGAGGACCTGCGCCGGGTGGTGGAGCTCGCCACGCGCGACGGGGCGGCGTTCGTCACGGACGAGGTGCACGACCTGGTGCCCGGGGCCCGAGCGGACGTGGTGCTGCTGGACGCGGAGAACCCGATGGACGCCCTGGTGCGGCGGGTGCCGCGCGCGGCGGTCGTGGCCGGCGGGCGGGCCGTCGACCTCGCGGCGCTCGCGGCCCGGCCCTGGGAGTGACGCCGGGGGTGCGGCCGGGCGGGGACGGCGGGGGCCCGCCCGGGCGCGCGGGCCGCGGCGGTGCCGGGACCGACCCGCCGGCCGTGCTGCGACCGTGGACCGTGGACGACGCGCCCGCGCTGCGCGCCGCCGTGGCGGGCGACGCGGACCTGGTCCGCCAGACCGGCGGGGCCGACCTGTCGACCGACGCGGCGGCCGCCGCCCACATCCGCCGGCACCTGGCCCCGCACGGGCCGCGGTCGTACGCCCTCGCGGTGGCGGTGGACGGGCTCGCCGTGGGGAACGTCGGGATCGGCGCGGTCGACGAGGTGCACGCGACGGCGTGGGTGTCGTACTGGCTCGCGGCGACGCACCGGGGTCGCGGGCTCGCGGTCGCCGCGCTGGTCGGCGCGTCCTCGTGGGCCGTCCGCGAGCTCGGGACCTTCCGGCTGGAGCTGGGGCACCGGGTGAACAACCCGGCGTCGTGCCGGGTCGCGACGCGGGCCGGCTACCCGGCCGAGGGCGTCGAACGGGCGAAGCTCCGGTACGGCGCCGAGTGGTTCGACGTGGAGACGCACGCCCGGCTCGCGACCGACCCGGCGCCCGGGGTGGCGGGCCTGCCGGTCCGGTGATCCCGGGGACGCCGTCGCGGGCGTGCCCGCGGTGGACGGGCGGGCGCCGCCGGGCGAGGATTCCGGCATGACCGAGACCGTCGCCGTGACCGGCGCGCTGGGCAAGGTGGGCCGCGCGGTGGTGCAGGACCTGCTCGCGCACGGGTACCGGGTGCAGGCGTCCGACGCCCAGGGCCCCTTCGGGGAGCGCGCCGGGCTGGGGGTGGACGTGCTCCGCGCGGAGCTCACCCACTACGGGCAGGCGGTCGAGGCGCTCGCGGGCTGCTCCGCCGTGGTGCACCTGGCCAACATCCCGCAGCCGGGGATGGAGTCGCCGCCCGACACCTTCAACCGCAACATGGCCGCCAACGCGAACGTGTTCCTCGCGGCGCAGCGCCTCGGGCTGCGCAAGGTGGCGTGGGCGTCCAGCGAGACGACGCTCGGCCTGCCGTTCGACGTGCCGCCGCGGTACGCCCCGGTCGACGAGGCCCACTTCCCGCACCCGACGACCACCTACGCGCTGTCGAAGGTGCTGAGCGAGGACCTCGCCGCGCAGGTCGCGGCGTGGTCCGGCATCCCGTTCGTCGGGCTCCGGCTGTCGAACGTGTTCCCGCGCGAGGCGTACGCCGCCGTGCCGTCGTTCCAGGACGACCCCGCGAAGCGGCGGTGGAACCTGTGGGGCTACATCGACGCGCGGGACGCGGCGACGGCGTTCCGGCTGGCGCTCGAGGTGGAGACGGCCGGCTCGCAGAACGTCATCATCGCCGCGGCCGACACGATCATGGACACCCCGTCGGCCGACCTGCTCGCCGCGGAGTTCCCGGGCGTCCCCGTGCGCAAGGAGCTCGGGACGCACGAGACGCTGCTGGCGATCGACGGCGCCCGGGCGCTGCTGGGGTTCGAGCCGCAGCACGCCTGGCGCGACGAGGTCCCGCGCGCCTGACCGCGGCGGGCCCGGGGCCCGGGCCCGGGGTCAGACCCGGGCGGGGGCCGGGGCCGCGCGGCGCAGGCTCAGGACCGCGGCCGCGAGCACGGCCTCCGAGTTGTCCGCCAGCTTCTCCGCCCCGTACCGGCCCTTCAGCCGCACCGTGCCGCCGCGCTTGAGCACCAGCGTCGCGCGCAGCGGCACCTTGCCCCGGACCTTCGTGGTCGCGACCTCCTCGAACGGCAGGTAGCGGAACCGGGCGGCGAGCTCGCCGACCGGGGCGCCCTCGACGAGCGCGAGCAGCCGCTTGCGCCCCGAGCCGCGCCGCGGCGCCGGGACCAGCACCAGGCCCTCGTCCAGCACGAGCACGTCGTGCCGGACGCCGTCGACCCCCACCGACGCGACGCCGCCCAGCAGCGAGGCCCCGAGGGCGTCGGCCTGTGCCGAGGCCTGGCCCGCGCGGTCCACGTCGACCCGGAGCGCCGCGAGGTGGTGCCGCGCGTCCGCGACGGTGCGCGGGTCGGCGGCGAGCACGGCCAGCGGGCGCGGGTCGATCGGCACGCCGGCCAGGTCGACCAGGCGGGGCCCGCCGACCCAGGGCTGCTCCCAGCGGCCGATGCCCGCCTGCACGGCTGCGGAGCACACGACGACCTGGAGCGCGTCGACGAGGGTGCCGGCGTCCTCGACCGGGGCGGGCTCGTCGGGGAGCGGCGACCCGGGCTGCGGGGTCGCGGACGGCGCCGCACCCGGCCGAGCCGGTCCCGCCTCCGCGGGGACCGCCGCCAGGCCCAGCTCGAGCGCGAGCTCCGGCCCCCGGCCCTGCGCCACCAGGCCGAGCACGGTCGCGAGCGTCGCCCGCGGCAGTCCCGCGAGCCGCGCCGCCGCGCGGTAGACGGCGTCCGCGGTGCGCTGCCGGTTCCGCGTCGTGGCCACCTCGCCGAGCGCCGGCCAGTCGAGCCGGGACCGGTCCTCGAACCGGAGCGAGCCCTCGGCCACCATCGCGGCGGCGTCCGGGAAGCCGGGGATCAGGAGGGTCGCGCGCCGGGTGTCCCGCGCCCGGTGCACGTCGGGCACCCGGTCCATCGCGGCGATCCGGGCGGCGTGCGACGGGTGGCTGTCCCAGCGGGACTGCGTGGCGTCGGGGGCCTGCCGGCGCAGGTCGGCGAGCTCGTCCGCCCGGGCGCGCAGCAGGGCGTCGAAGCCGCCGAAGAACGCCGGGGCGGTGGGGGCGAGGCCGACCTCGAACGCGGGCGCGACGTACACGCCGGTGTAGTGCTGCCACGCGGCCGACACGACCTCGACCTCGCGCAGGGACTGCTGGGCGACCTCCCGGCCCGCGACGGCCACGCTGATCTCGTCCGCCTCCAGCTCCTGGCGGCGGCTGACCGCCGCGGACACCAGCAGGTAGAGCCGGGCGTACCCCGCGAGCAGCCAGCCGACGACCGAGCCCGACGTGGCCTGGACGGTCGCGAGGACCATCGCGCGGCCGCGGTAGGCCAGCGGGCCGAGCCGGGTGTGGTTCCGCGAGTAGTGGCCGAGCTCGTGGGACAGCACCGAGCGGAGCATCGCGACGTCCAGCGCCTGCAGGAGCGGGACGCCCAGGTACAGCCGCCGCCGGCCGCCGACCAGGCCCAGCAGCCGGGCCTCCTCGGACACGGCGGCGTTGACGTCGGGGACCAGGCGGATCTCGTCGGGGGCGCGGGTGTGCGCGGCGGCCGCGAGCTCCCGGACGACGGTCCACAGCTCCGGCGCGGACCGCGGCGGCACCTCGACGCCGTGCGGCGGGGCGGCCTTCGCGCGCGCGACCTTCCACAGCGCGGAGACGATCCCGACGACGAGGACGATCGCGAACAGCGCCAGGTAGCCGGCGCCCCGGGCGTGGTCGCTGGTGAACGCCAGCACGCTCAGCCAGCCGAGGAGGACGGCGAGCCCGACCGCGACGACGTAGAAGCCGGCGAGCATGACGAGGGACAGCGCGGCGCGCAGGGTGGTGACCATCGGCGCCGGACGCTAGCACCGGGTTCGGCGTGCCCGCCTGGTGGGACCGCACGTCCACCCAGGTGGCGGCGTCCGACGGCCTAGCATCGGGGGCGTGCCGACCCCCGACTTCGTCCTCGACCTCCGCGCCCGCATCGGGCACGACCTGCTCTGGCTGTCGGGGGTGAGCGCCGTCGTGGTGCGGCCCGGCGCCGACGGCCGCGACGAGGTGCTGCTGGTGCGGCGTGCCGACAACGGGGCCTGGACGCCGGTCACCGGGATCATCGACCCGGGGGAGGAGCCGGCCGTCGCGGGCGCCCGCGAGGTGCTCGAGGAGACCGAGGTCGTCGCGGTGGCCGAGCGGCTCGCGTGGGTGCACACGCTGCCGCCGATGCAGTACGCGAACGGCGACCGCTCGCAGTACCTCGACCTGACGTTCCGGTTCCGCTGGGTGTCGGGCGAGCCCGGCCCCGGCGACGGCGAGAACACCGACGCCCGGTGGTTCCCGGTGGACGCGATGCCGGCGATGTCCGAGGAGATGGTGGCGCGGGTCGCGCACGCGCTGGCCCCGGACGTGGCCGCCCGCTTCGCGGTCTGAGCGCCCGCCTCCCCGCCCGATCGTCGCGCCGCCTGCCGATCGATCGGGTGGTCGCGCGACGATCCGGCGGGATCCGGGATCCGGGATCCGGGATCCGGGCTCCGGGCCGGTCAGCGACCGCCGGGACGGCCCGGAGCGCGGCGCAGGGCCAGCAGCTCGCGGTGGAACGCCGCGCGCCGGCGCAGGCGCAGCGCCTCCTCGTCGACCGCGGCACGTGCGCCCGGCGCCGGGCCCGACGCGTCGCGCGAGCGGCCACGCCCGGCCACGCCCCCGAGCGACCCGCGCAGTCCCCGCGCGGCCAGCAGCGCCCAGGTCGCCGCCAGCTTGGCCGCCGACTCCGCCGCGGGCGGCCGCTTCCCCAGCAGGTGGTGCGCGAGGTACGCCTCGCCGCGCCCGCGTCCGGTCGCCTGCCGCGCGAGCCGCGCCGGGTCGAGCCGGCCGGGGTCGGGGTGGTGCTCGACGGTGGCGCCGGCGACCGCGGCCTGCCGGAAGCCCGCGGCGAGCACGTCCAGCCGGAACACGGTGTCCTCCGCCCCGGGGTAGCGGGCGGTGCCCAGCGACTCGTCGAACGGCACGGCGTCCAGCACCGCCCGGGTGGCACCGATGCTGGCGGCGGCGAACTCGCGGCCGACCGCGGGCGGTTCGGGCACGACGGCGAAGTAGGCCGCGGCGAGCGCGGGGCTGAGCCAGTCGCGGTGCAGGTGGGGCGCCAGCGCGACCGCCCCGGCCACCAGGTCCGCCTCGCCGCGGCGCAGCGGCTCGGCCATCCGCCGGACCCAGTGCGGTGGCACGTGCACGTCGTCGTCGGTGAACAGCAGGACCGGCGCCCCGGCCGCGGCGACGCCCGCGTTGCGCGCGCGGGCGATGCCGGGGTGCGGCTCGGACACGACGCGCAGCCGGGGGTCGCGCCCGGCGGCGGCGGCGAGCACGGCGGGCGTGCCGTCGGTCGAGCCGTTGTCCACGACGACGAGCTCCGCCGGCAGCCCGGCCCGCGAGGCCTCGTCGAGGGCCGCCCGGAGGTGGTCCAGGGTCGGCGGCAGCCGCCCCGCGCCGTCGCGGGTGCACACCACCACGGTCACCTCCGGCGTGCCGGTCCCCGCCCCCATGCGCCTCCCCGCTCGGTCCGTGCCTCGGACGGTCGCCCGGTGCAGTATGCGACCGGGTGCGGGGCCGGCGGAAGGTCAGCGGCCCTGGTGGGGGAGCGGGTCGGGGTGGGCGCCCGGCGGCCGGTCCCCGCGCGGGCCCGGACCGGGTCGCCGCCGGTCCCGCTTGGCCTCGTACAGCGCCACGTCCGCGCGGGCGAGCAGATCGCGCGCGGTGTCCCCGGGCCGCGCGGCCGCGATCCCCGCGCTCCACGGGGTCGGGCAGCGGGTGCGGGCCGCGGCGACCCACCGCTGCGCCGCCGCGGCGTCGTGGCCCGGCAGCACGACCACGAACTCGTCGCCGCCGACCCGGCCGACGACGGCGCGGCCCGCGGCCGGCCCGCGCCAGGACGCGACGAGCGCCACCAGCACGTCGTCGCCGGCGAGGTGCCCCCGGGTGTCGTTCACCGCCTTGAAGTCGTCGACGTCCGCGGACACCACCGCCAGCGGCGCCCGGGTCCGGCGGGCGTCCCGGACCCGGCCCTCCAGCCGCTCGAGCACCGCGGCGCGGTTCAGCGCGCCCGTGAGGTCGTCGGTGGTCGCGTGCCGGCGCAGCCAGTGGGTCACGTGCCCGAGCAGCGACGTGCTCGCGACGGTCATGATCACGACCACCAGCCAGGTCAGCGCGTGGAACGGCACCGGTGCCAGCACCATGCCGGCGGTCACGGCCACGATCGCCCCGGCCACGAGCGGCGCGGCGACCCGCGCGCGGAACGCGTACGCCGCGTACTGCGCCGCGGTCATCACGCCGATGGACAGCACGACCAGCCCCTCGGCGGTCCGGCAGGACGCGAGCAGCACCCCCGCCCCCGCCAGCGCCACCGCCAGCGCGCCGGGCATGGTCCAGCGGCGGGCGGGGAGCACCTGGACGCCGACCGCCAGCGCCGCGAGCAGCCCCGACGCGGCGAACCACAGGCCCACGGGCGACTGCGGGCTCAGCGGCCACAGCCCGCCGCCCAGCACCAGCACCGCCATCAGGCCCAGGGCGCAGGCCAGGTGGCCCCGGGTGGCGTACAGCCGGGGCGCCCGCACGCCGGAGCTGCCCATGCCGAGAGTGTCGGCACGCGGGCGCCCGGGAATGACCGACGTCGCGGGTGAGACGCCCCTGCGCCGGGCCGGGCGGTAGGGTCCCTGGCCATGCGGGTGAGACCGTTCGCGACGTGCGACCTGCCGGGGATGTACCGCGTGTGCCTGCTGACGGGCGACGCGGGGACCGACGCGACCCCGGTGTACCGGGACCCCGACCTGCTCGGGCACGTGTACGCGGCGCCGTACCCGGTCGCCGACCCGACGCTGACCTGGGTGGTCACCGACGACGAGGGCGTGGCCGGCTACGTGGTCGGCACCGCCGACTCCCAGGCGTTCGCCCGCTGGCAGGAGGCGGCGTGGTGGCCGGCGCTGCGCGAGCGGTACCCGCGGCGCCCGGCGGTCCCCGGCTACCGGGACCACGAGCTGCTCGGCACGGTGCACGACGGCGCCCGGTACGACCCGGCGGTCACCGACCGGTACCCCGCGCACCTGCACATCGACCTGCTGCCGCGCGCCCAGGGCCGCGGGCTGGGGCGGACCCTCATCGAGACGCTCGCCGGCGCGCTGCGCGAGCGCGGCGTGCCGGGGCTGCACCTCGGGGTGGCCGAGCAGAACGCGGGGGCGATCGCGTTCTACGACCGGGTCGGGTTCCGGCAGGTCGAGGCGCACGCCTGGGGCCGGACGCTCGGGATGGACCTGCGCGCCGCCGCCTGAGCCGGGAGCCCGTCGCGTACCGTGACCCGCAGCGGACCAGCGGCGGAGCACCGCCGCACCCGACCGGCGCGAGGAGGGCGTGGTGAGCGACACCGGGTACGGCGACTTCGAGTTCGAGCGCCGGTTCTTCGTGCGGACGCCGCCCATGGAGCTGCTGTCCGAGCCCGACCCGGTGCTCATCGTGCAGTCGTACTTCCTGGCCCAGGACGGCTACGCGCTGCGCCTGCGGGTGCAGGCGTCGGGGGTGCGGCTGCCGCTCGGGCCCGACGCGGACCCCCTGGACGTGCTCGACCAGGTCGGCGACCGGTTCGAGTTCTGCGCGGTCACGCTCAAGGGCCCGATGAACGTCGGCACCCGGTACGAGGCGGAGCGCGAGATCGACGTGGTCGTCGGCACCGAGATGATCCGCCGCGGCGGGCACCGGATCGTGAAGAACCGGTACTCCGTCTGGTGGGGCGCGGACGGCTGGGTGGTGGACGTCTTCGGCGGCCCCAACGCCCCGCTCGTGATCGCCGAGTGCGAGCGGTCCGGCCCGGTCACCGACCTGCAGATCCCGGCGTTCTGCGAGTCCGAGGTGACCGACGACGCCCGGTTCGCCAACGACGGCCTGGCGCGGGTGCCGTACCGGGGCTGGGCGGGGCAGTACGAGGCGGAGCTGCGCGAGCGCGGGCCGCGGTTCCTGACCGACTTCGGCCGGAACGACCTGCAGCGCCGGGGCTGACGCCTGCGGGGTTCCGCCCTCTCGTCCGTCCTCGACGCGCGGGTCGCGGCGGGCTCCCGCGCGCCCCGGCGGCGACGTGTGTCTCGACAACCGTTGAAGCCTCAACTATTGTTCTCCGCATGACCACCGCCGACCCGCGCCCCGCCCTCGACCGCCTCGCCGCCGACACCGCGATGGGGCCCGTCACCCTGCTGGTCGGCGACCTCGACCTGCAGCTGCGGTACTACCGCGACGTGCTCGGCCTGCAGGTCGTCGAGCGCCCGGACGAGCGCATCGAGGGCGTCGGCCGGCCCGACGTCGTGGTGCTCGGCCGGGGGACGCAGCCGCTGATGGTCCTGCGGCACACCCCGGACCTGCCGCCGACCAGCCGCGGCCAGGCCGGCCTGTTCCACACCGCGATCCTGTTCGACACCCAGGAGGCGCTGGCCGCGACGCTCGCGTCGGTGGCCGCCCGCGCGCCGCACACCTTCGTCGGCAGCGCGGACCACCTCGTGTCCGAGGCGTTCTACCTCACCGACCCGGAGGGCAACGGCGTCGAGCTGTACTGGGACCGCGCGCGGGACCTGTGGGGCTACGACGAGCAGGGGCGGGTGCTGATGGACTCGCTGCGGCTCGACCCCAACGCGTTCATCCAGGGCCACGTCACGGACGCCGCGCTGGCCGCCCCGGCCGGGAAGCCGGTCGTCGGGCACGTGCACCTGCAGGTCGGCGACGTCGCCGGGGCGCGGGCGTTCTACGTCGACGCGCTCGGGTTCGACGTGATGGCCGAGTGGCACGGCGCGCTGTTCGTGTCGGCCGGCGGCTACCACCACCACATGGCGATGAACACCTGGAACTCCGCCGGCGCCGGCCCCCGGGCCAGCAGCCTCGGCCTGGGGGAGGTCACGCTGGTCGTCCCCGGGCCGGACGACGTCGGCGCCCTCCGCGAGCGCCTGACGTCCCACGGCGTGGCGGTGCGCGACGACGGCGCGACGGTCACGTTCGACGACCCCTGGCGCAACGTGGTCCGGGTCCGCCCGGTCGCGGCGTAGCGCGGGCCGGGCGCTCGCCCGAGGTCGAGCGTCTGCGTCGAGGTCGAGGGCTTCCGGCGGGTCCGGAGCGGGAGACCCTCGACCTGGCGCGCCGCGGCGGCGTCAGCCCGCCATCGCCTCCGCGGTGTGGGACGGGTCGACGCGCTCGTCCGGGCGGACCGGGGCGGGCGGGGTGCCGTCGCCGAACGGGCGGCCGCCCAGCGCCTCGCGGCCGTGCTCGGTCAGCCAGCCGCGCAGGTCCGGGCCGGCGGGGACGATCTGCGTCGGGTTGATGTCCTCGTGCACCACGTAGTAGTGCCGCTTGATGTGGTCGAAGTCGATCGTGTCGCCGAACCCCGGGGTCTGGAACAGGTCCCGCGCGTAGGCCCAGAGCACCGGCATCTCGGTCAGCTTGTCCCGGTTGCACTTGAAGTGCCCGTGGTACACGGCGTCGAACCGGACCAGCGTGGTGAACAGCCGGACGTCGGCCTCGGTGATCGTGTCGCCGACCAGGTACCGCTGCCCGGCCAGCCGCTCGGACAGCCAGTCCAGCCGGGAGAACAGCCGGTGGTACGCGCGCTCGTAGGCCTCCTGCGAGCCGGCGAACCCGCACCGGTACACGCCGTTGTTCACGTCGGTGAACACCTTCCGGGCCACCTGGTCGATCTCGTCCCGCAGGTGCTCGGGGTACAGGTCGGGCGCCCCCGCGCGGTGGTGCGCCGTCCACTCGGTCGACAGGTCGAGGGTCAGCTGCGCGTAGTCGTTCGTCACGACCGCCCCCGACGGCACGTCGACGATCGCCGGGACCGTGATGCCCTTCGGGTAGTCCGGGAACCGCCGGAAGTAGGCGTCCTGGATGCGCGGGATGCCCAGGACCGGGTCGACGCCGCCCGGGTCGAGGTCGAACGTCCAGGAGCGGGCGTCGTGCGTCGGGCCGCAGACGCCCATCGAGATGGCGTCCTCCAGCCCGAGCAGCCGGCGCACGATGATCGCCCGGTTCGCCCACGGGCACGCCCGCGACACCACCAGCCGGTACCGGCCGGGCTCGACCGGGTAGCCGTCCCGGCCGTCGGCGGTGATCCGCGTCGTGATGTAGCTCTGGTCCCGGACGAACTCCTCGCCGCTCGTGACGTACGCGCCGGCGGTGCTGAACTCCTGCTGGGTGGGCTCGGAAGTCATGCGTCGATCATCCCCGACCCGGCGCGCGGTCGCCGCCCGGTGCCGGGCGGGGCGCGCGGACGGCCTCGCCGGGTGTCGGCCGGGGTGCCTACAGTGGCGGGGTCCCCGTGTCCCCGGCCCCGGAG
>NZ_JAKRMS010000072.1 GCF_022346185.1 Cellulomonas sp. ACRRI
GCCCCGGACCCCAGGAGACCGCGATGAGCCACCCCCCGACCGAGATCCCCGCCGGCTACCGGCTCGAGCACGACACGATGGGCGACGTCCTGGTGCCCGCCGACGCGCGCTACCGGGCCCAGACCCAGCGGGCCGTGCAGAACTTCGCGATCTCCGGCACCCGGCTGCATCCCCGGCACGTCGCGGCCCTCGCGGAGATCAAGCGGGCCGCGGCGCTCGTGAACGCCGAGCTGGGCGTGCTCCCCGAGGACGTCGCGGCCGCGATCGCGGGCGCGGCGGAGGAGGTGGCGGCGGGCCGGTGGGCCGACCAGTTCCCGGTCGACGTGTTCCAGACCGGCTCCGGCACCTCGTCGAACATGAACGTCAACGAGGTGCTGGCCACCCTGGCCACCGAGCGGCTCGGCCGGCCGGTGCACCCCAACGACCACGTGAACGCGTCGCAGTCGTCGAACGACGTCTTCCCCGCGTCGATCCACGTCGCTGCGGCCCAGGGCGTGCTCACGGACCTGCTCCCCGCGCTCGACCACCTCGCCGCGACGCTGGAGGCCCGGGCCGCCGAGTACGCCGACGTGGTCAAGGCCGGCCGCACGCACCTGATGGACGCCACGCCCGTGACGCTCGGCCAGGAGCTCGGCGGGTACGCCGCGCAGGTCCGGCTCGGGATCGAGCGGGTGGAGGCGGCGCTGCCGCGGCTGGCGGAGCTGCCGCTGGGCGGGACCGCGGTGGGCACCGGGATCAACACCCCGCCGGGCTTCCCGCAGCGGGTCATCGCGCTCGTCGCGGACCACACCGCCCTGCCGCTCACGGAGGCCCGGAACCACTTCGAGGCCCAGGGCGCCCAGGACGCGCTGGTCGAGACCTCCGGCGCGCTGCGCACGGTCGCGGTGTCGCTGGTGAAGATCGGCAACGACCTGCGGTGGATGGGCTCGGGCCCGCGCACCGGGCTCGCCGAGATCGCGCTGCCGGACCTGCAGCCGGGCTCGTCGATCATGCCCGGCAAGGTGAACCCGGTGATCCCGGAGGCGGTGCTCATGGTGGCCGCGCAGGTGATCGGGAACGACGCCGCGGTGGCGTTCGCCGGCACCACCGGCACCTTCGAGCTCAACGTCATGCTCCCGGTGATGGCACGGAACCTGCTGGAGTCCGTGGCGCTGCTCGCCAACGCCGCGACGCACCTGGCGGACAAGTGCGTGGCCGGCCTGGTCGCCGACCGGGACCGCTGCCGGCAGCTCGCGGAGTCGTCGCCGTCCGTCGTCACGCCGCTCAACCGGCTGATCGGCTACGAGGCGGCCGCGGCGGTGGTCAAGCACGCGGTCGCGCACGACCTCACGATCCGCGAGGCGGTGCTCGGCCTCGGGCACGTCGAGGCGGGCCGGCTCACGGTCGACCAGCTCGACGCCGCGCTCGACGTGCTCGCGATGACGGCCCCGGCGGTGCCCTGATGCAGACGGTCCGGACGGACGTCGCCGTCGTCGGCGGCGGGGGAGCCGGGCTGCGGGCGGCGATCGCGGTCGCGGAGGCGCACCCCGAGCTCGACGTCACCGTGCTGTCCAAGGTGTACCCGATGCGGTCGCACACGGTCGCCGCCGAGGGCGGGGCGGCGGGCGTGGTCGGCGCGGACGACTCCCTGGAGCAGCACTTCGCGGACACCGTGTCCGGCGGCGACTGGCTCTGCGACCAGGACGTCGTGCAGTACTTCGTCGAGCACGCGGCGCACGAGATGTACCGCCTGGAGCGGTGGGGCTGCCCGTGGAGCCGCACCGACGAGGGCGCGGTGGCGGTGCGGCGGTTCGGCGGGATGAGCCGGCCGCGCACCTGGTTCGCCGCCGACAAGACCGGGTTCCACGTCCTGCACACGCTGTTCCAGACCTCGCTGCAGCACCCGTCGATCGCGCGGATGGACGAGTGCCTGGCCCTGGAGCTGCTCGTCCGGGACGGGCGGGTCGCCGGCGTGCTCGCCTACGACCAGCGCGAGGGGTACCCGGTGCTGGTCGAGGCGGGCGCGGTGGTCATGGCCACCGGCGGCGCCGGGCGGCTGTACGCGCAGAACACCAACGGCGCGATCGTCACCGGCGACGGCATGGCGATGGCCTACCGGGCCGGCGCGCCGCTGCGGGACCTGGAGTTCGTCCAGTACCACCCGACCGGTCTGCCCGGCTCCGGCATCCTCATCACCGAGGGCTGCCGCGGCGAGGGCGGCGTCCTGCTCAACGCCGAGGGACGCCGGTACCTCCAGGACTACGGCCTGGGCCCGGAGACGCCCGTCGGCGAGCCCAGGAACAAGCACATGGAGCTCGGCCCGCGGGACCGGCTGTCCCAGGCGTTCTGGCACGAGCAGCAGGCGGGGCGCACCGTCGCGACCCCGCGGGGCGACGCCGTGCACCTCGACCTGCGGCACCTGGGCCGGGCGTACCTGCGCGAGCGGCTGCCGCTGATCTGCGAGCTCACCGAGCAGTACCTCGGCACCGACCCGGCCACCGCGCCGATCCCGGTCTGCCCGAGCGTGCACTACTCCATGGGCGGCATCGAGACGGACGTGACCACCGCGACGCCGCTGCCCGGGCTGTTCGCGGTGGGGGAGTGCGCGTCCTCCGGACTGCACGGCGCCAACCGGCTCGGCTCCAACTCGCTCGCGGAGCTGGTGGTCCTGGGCCGCGTCGCCGGGGAGCGGGCCGCCCTGTTCGCGCTCGCGGAGCCCGCCCCGGCCGACGCCCGGGTGCGCCGGGACGCCGCCGACGCCGCGGCCCGGCACCTGTCGCTCATGGGCCGGGGCTCGGAGCCGCAGGTCGCGATCCGCGAGGAGCTCGGCCGGGCGATGGACGACGGCGTCGGCATCTTCCGCACCCGCGCGGGCATGCAGCGCACCGCCGCCACCGTGCGCGACCTGAAGCAGCGGTACGCGGACGTCCGGGTGGCCGACACCTGCCCGGTCTACAACACCGACTGGGCCGCCGCGGTGGAGCTCGGCGCGATGCTCGACGTCGCCGAGGGGCTGGTCGCCTCGGCGCTCGCCCGCGAGGAGTCCCGCGGGTCCCACCAGCGGCTCGACGGGTTCGGCGAGCGCGACGACGCGCGGTTCCTCACGCACACCCGTGCGTGGTGGACCCCCGACGGGCCGCGGCTGGAGCACACGCCGGTGACGATCACGACCTCGCCGCCGGCCACGCGGGCCTACGGGGCGGCCGGCGCGGGCGGCGCCGGGGCGGGCGGGGCCGGCGCGGGCGCGGCCGGCGCGGCGCCCACGGCGGCGACCGAGGAGGCGGGCCGGTGAGCGGCGAGGTGCTCGGCACGATCACGCTGCGCGTGCAGCGCTACCGCCCGGACGTCGACGAGGCGCCGCACCTGGTGGACTACGCGGTGCCGTGGGGCCAGGACACCTCGGTGCTCGACGCGCTGACCTGGATCAAGGACCACCTGGACCCGACGCTCGCGTTCCGCTGGTCCTGCCGGATGGCGATCTGCGGGTCCTGCGGGTTCGTGCTGAACGGGACGCCCCGCCTCGGCTGCGAGCACTTCGTGCGCGACTACGCCCCCGGCCCGCTGGTCGTGGAGCCGCTCGCGAACCTCGCCGTCGAGCGGGACCTCGTCGTCGACCTGGAGCCGTTCCTGGCGTCGCTCGAGCGGGTACGGCCCTGGCTGGCGCCGGACCCGGACGACCCGCCCGGCGAGACCGGGAACCGGCAGACGCCGGAGCAGCTGCTGGCGTACCACGACTACGCCATGTGCATCGACTGCCTCCTCTGCTACGCCGCCTGCCCGCAGGTCGCGCTCGCGCCGGACTTCCTGGGGCCGGCCGCGATCACCGCGGCGGTCCGGTACGACAAGGACTCCCGGGACCACGGGAACGGCGACCGGCTGCCCGCGCTCGACCGCGAGGACGGGCTGTGGGCGTGCACGTTCGTCGGCGCGTGCTCGACGGCCTGCCCCAAGGGCGTCGACCCGGCGGCGGCGATCCAGCAGGCCAAGGCGGCGACGGCGGCGGCCTGGGCGGCGGAGTTCCTGCTGCCGCGGCGCGGGGGCCGGTCGTGACCGCGGGGGAGCCGGCGCCGCGGGCCGCCGCGGACGCTGCCGCCGGGGTACCGGCCGTCGCGGTCCCGGCCGTCGCGGTCCCGGCCGTCGCGGACATGGCCCCCGAGGCGTCCGCGGCCCGCTCGGCCCGTCGCCCGCACCACCCGCCCGTCCGCCGGACCTGGTTCCTCGCCACCGGCGCGTACCGGGCGTACGCGCTGCGCGAGGCGTCCAGCGTCGTCGTCGGGCTGTTCGTGCTGAACCTCGTGATCGGGCTGGTGTCCGCGCACCGCGGGGTCGACGCGTTCACCCGGTGGGTCGAGCTGCAGCGGTCGCCGGCCGTCGTCGCGCTGACCGTCGTCGCCCTGGCGATGGCCGTGGTGCACGCGATCACCTGGTTCCGGGCCACCCCCGCCGTCATCCGGGTGCGCCGCGGCCGGCGGCACCTGGACCGGCGCTGGGTGGTGCTGGCGCACTACCTGCTGCTCGCGGCGTTCGCCGTCGTCGTCCTGCTCTGGCTCGGGAGGTCGTGATGCGCCGCTGGGAGGGACGGACGAACGAGCCCCTGTTCTGGGCCCTGTTCGGCGGCGGCGGGATGCTCGCCGTGGTCACGATGCCGGTGCTGGTCGTGGCGGCCGGGCTGCTGGTGCCGTTCGGGGTGTTCGGCGAGCCCGCCGAGGTGCACGCGCGGGTCGCCGGTTTCGTGACCCACCCGCTCGGCGGGCTCGCGGTCTGCGTCGCGCTCGGGCTGGTGCTGTGGCACTGCTGCCACCGGACCTGGCACGCGCTGCGCGACCTGGGGCTGCACCCGCCGGAGGTGGTCCGCGCCGGGATCTACGGCGTCGCGCTGCTGACCCCGGCGATCACCTACGCGCTCTGCCTCGCGGCGTGACGGGCGGGGCACCCCGGGGTCGTCCGGGGTGCCCCGCGGTCCGTCAGTGCGCCCGGTGCGGCACCGGCTCCGGCAGGCCCGCGTCCGCCCGGACCCGGCGGGAGAAGCCCTCGATCGACCGCAGCGCGTCCACCAGCTCAGGCACCCGGACGGTGAAGGGCATCGCGTGGATCGTCTCGCCCTCCGCCGTCGCCGCCTCGGCCACCCGGGTCAGGTCGTCGACGTCGCCCGGCGCCAGCCCCACCTCGGTCAGCGTGTTCGGCAGGCCGACCCGGGTGGTGAACTCGACGAAGTCCCGGATCTCGTCCACCGGCGCGCCCTCGAGCACCAGCTGGGTGACGGAGCCGATGTTCACCTTCTGCCCGTGGGTCAGGCCGTGCGTCTGCGGCGCGGCGGTGAGCCCGTTGTGGATCGCGTGCGCGGCGGCGAGCCCGCCGGACTCGAACCCGAGGCCCGAGAGCAGCGTGTTGGCCTCGACCACCTTCTCCACCGAGGGGGTCACCAGGTGGTCGCGCACCGCGTCGATCGCCGGGAGCGCGTGCTCCCAGAGGATGTCCCAGGACAGCCGGGCCAGCGCGGTGCCCGTCGCGGTCGGCAGCCCGCCGGCCATCGTCGTCCCGTCGCCGCGGGCCACGGCGCGGGCCTCGATCCAGGTCGCGAGCGCGTCGCCGACCCCCGCGACGAGGAACTTGACCGGCGCGTTCGCCACCAGCCGGGTGTCCACGAGCACCAGGTCCGGGTTGTGCGGGAAGAACCGGTACTCCTCGAAGCCCCCCTCGTCGTCGTAGATGACGGACAGCGCCGAGCACGGGGCGTCCGTCGAGGCGACCGTCGGCACCGAGACCCACCGCGCCCCCGCGAGGTGACCCGCCGCCTTGACCGCGTCGATCACCGAGCCACCGCCGACGCCGACCACGACGTCGGCGCCGAGCTCCGTGACGCGCGCGGCGATCGAGTCGACCGCCGCGGCGGTGGCGTACACGCCGAACCCGTCGCGGGTCAGCGGGAGCCCGGCGGCCTCGAACGACCGGGTGACGGCGTCGCCGACGAACGACCACACCGTGTCGTCGGCGACGACCAGCGGGGTCCTGCCGATCGGGGCCACCAGCTCGCCGAGGCGCTCGATCGCGCCGGGGCCCTGGGCGTAGCGGGACGGGCTGATGAGGGTGCGGACGGGCGGGTGCTCCTGGCTCGCGGACACGGGTTCTCCTCCTGGGTTCGCATCGGCGCCGGGCCGTCGGTCACGGTCCTCGGCGGCCGCCGACGCTCCCACCGTACGGACCGCCCCCACCGGGCCGCCAGGGCACGTGGTCGCTGGTCGGGGGCGCGCAGTAGGGTCGCGGCATGGCACTCACCGAGGACCCGCGCACCGCACCGTCGATCCGCTGGGGCATCCTCGGCGCGGGGGGCATCGCCGCCGCCTTCGCCGACGCCGTCCGGAGCAGCACCCGCGCCCAGCTCGTGGCCGTCGGCTCCCGGGACCGCACCCGGTCCGAGCGGTTCGCCACCGCCCACGGCATCCCGACGACCCACGTGGGGTACCGCGACCTGGTCGAGGACCCGCAGGTCGACGCCGTGTACGTCGCCACCCCGCACTCCGAGCACCGGGAGCACGCGCTCCTCGCGATCGCGGCCGGCAAGCACGTCCTCGTGGAGAAGGCGTTCACCCGCAGCGCCGCCGAGGCGGAGGAGGTGTTCGCGGCCGCGCGGGCCGCCGGCGTCTTCGTCATGGAGGCGATGTGGACGCGGTTCCTGCCGCACGTCGCCGCCGTGCACCAGGTGATCGACTCGGGCGAGATCGGGGAGGTCGTCGCCGTGCACGCCGACCACGGCCAGTACTTCCCGTTCGACCCGTCCCACCGGCTGTACGACCCGGCGCTCGCGGGCGGGGCGCTGCTCGACCTCGGCGTGTACCCGGTCGCGTTCGCGCAGGACTTCCTCGGCGTGCCGACCCAGGTACGGGCGGTCGGGGCGCTCACCGAGACGGGGGTCGACGGCCAGCTCGCGATCGTGCTGAGCTACGGCGACCGGACCCAGGCGGCGCTCACCACGACGCTGTGGGCGAAGACGCCCACCACCGCGGCGATCAGCGGCACCGAGGGCACGATCACGATCGACGGCTCGTTCTACGCGCCCACGTCGTTCCGGGTCACCCGGCGCGACGGCCGGACCTGGACGTTCGACCAGCCGGTCGAGCGCGGGCTGCAGTACGAGGCGGCCGAGGTCGCGCGCCGGGTCGCCGAGGGCGCCACGGAGAGCCCGCGGATGACCTGGGCGGACACCCTCGGCGTGCTGCGCACGATGGACGAGGTCCGGGCGCAGGTCGGGGTCGTCTACCCGGGCGAGTGACCCGGCCCGACCCCGTCGCCGGCGCCCGGTGCGGGGGGTGTCGGCGGGGGTGGATACCCTGGCGCGCGTGACGCAGCCCCACCCGCCGGCGCCCCGGCCCCTCCCGACCGTGCTCGGCGGGCTGTTCGTCTCGTTCGAGGGCGGGGACGGCGCGGGCAAGTCCACCCAGTCGCGCCTGCTCGGCGAGTGGCTGGTCTCGCTGGGGCTGACCGTCGTGCTGACCCGCGAGCCCGGCGGCACCGACCTAGGCCGGGTGCTGCGCCGCGAGGTGCTGCACGGCGAGCACGTCGACGCCCGCACCGAGGCGCTGCTGTACGCCGCCGACCGCGCGCACCACGTCGCCTCCCTGGTGCGCCCGGCGCTCGCGGCGGGGTCGGTCGTCGTGACCGACCGGTACCTCGACTCGTCGGTGGCGTACCAGGGGACCGGCCGCGACCTCGGCGCCCAGGAGGTCGAGGACCTGTCGCTGTGGGCGACCGGCGGGCTGCTGCCGGCGCTCACCGTGCTGCTCGACCTCGACCCCGCGGCGGGCCTCGGCCGGCTGCGCGCGCGCCCGGACCAGCCGGACCGCCTGGAGAGCGCGGGCGACGACTTCCACCGCCGCACCCGGGAGGCGTTCCTGGCGCGCGCGGCGGCGGACCCGGGGCGCTGGCTCGTGCTGGACGCCGCGCGGCCGGTCGCGGAGATCGCCGCCGACGTGCGCGCGCGGGTGACGGCGCTGCTCGGGGTCGAGCCCGCCGGTGCGGCGGGCGTGGCGTCGGACGCGCCGGGCGGGGCGCCGGACGCGGGCGGTGCGCGATGAGCACCGTCTGGGACGACGTCGTCGGGCAGGAGCCGGCCGTCGCCGTGCTGCGCGAGGCGGCGGCCGACCCGTCGAGGATGACCCACGCCTGGCTGATCACCGGCCCGCCCGGCTCCGGCCGGTCCAACGCCGCGCGCGCGTTCGCCGCGGCCCTGCAGGACCCCTCGGGGGACCCGCGCAGCCCCGGGTGCGCGACCGTCCTCGCCGGGACCCACCCCGACGTGACGTTCGTGTCGACCGAGGGCGTGGTCATCCGCGTCGACACCGTCCGGCCGCTCGTGGAGCTCGCCCAGCGCGCCCCGTCCCAGGGCCGGTGGCGGGTCATCGTGGTCGAGGACGCGGACCGGCTCAACGAGACCTCCGGCAACGTGCTGCTCAAGGCCATCGAGGAGCCGCCGCCGCGCACCGTCTGGCTGCTGTGCGCGCCCAGCCCGCAGGACGTGCTCGTGACCCTGCGGTCCCGCAGCCGCTCGGTCGCGCTCCGGGTGCCGCCGGTCGAGGCCGTCGCCGACCTGCTCGTCCGCCGGGACGGGATCGACCCCGGCGTCGCCCTGGTCGCCGCCCGCGCGGCGCAGTCGCACGTCGGCGTCGCCCGCAGGCTCGCCCGGGACCCCGAGGCCCGCGCCCGGCGGTCCGCGGTGCTGCGGATCGCGCCGCGGCTGCGCGGCGTCGGGGACGCGGTGCTCGCCGCGGCCGAGCTGGTCGAGACCGCGCAGGCCGACGCGAGGGCGGCGACCGAGGAGCGGGACGCCGCCGAGCGCCAGGCGCTGCTGCACGCGCTCGGCGCCGAGGGGCTCACGGTGATCCCGCCGGCGCTGCGGGGGCAGGTCAAGCAGCTCGAGGACGAGCAGAAGCGCCGCGCCACCCGCGCGCAGCGCGACGTGCTCGACCGCGCGATGGTGGACCTGCTGTCGTTCTACCGGGACGTGCTGGTGCTCCAGCTCGGGGCGGGCGTGGACCTGGTGAACGCCGAGCACGAGGAGGCCGCCCGCTCGATCGCCGAGTCCTCGACCCCCGAGCAGACCGTGCGCCGGATGGGCGCGGTGGGGGAGGCCCGCACCCGGCTGGAGGGGAACGTCGCGCCCCTGCTGGCGGTCGAGGCGATGCTCATCGCGCTGCGCCCGCAGGCCTGAGCCCGTGCGGGGCGGGGCGCGGCCCGCACGGCGCCGGGGCCGCGGGCGGGCCGTTACCGTGGTGGCGTGACTCCCGCGCCGAGAGCCCTCAGCCGACCCGTGCCCGCGACCCGCCGCCGCGGGCCCGCCCGCGCCGCCGCCCTGGCCGCCGTCGCCGCGCTCGCCCTGGCGGGCTGCACCGCGCCGCGCGAGCAGACCGAGGTGACCACCGCCCCGACCGCCGCCGACGTCCGGGGCCTCGACGCGATCTACGCCCAGGAGCTCGACTGGCAGCCCTGCGGCGACCTGGAGTGCGCCACCCTCGTGGTCCCGCTCGACTACGCCGACCCGGACGGCGAGACCGTCGAGATCGCCGTCAGCCGGCACCAGGCCACCGGCGACCGGCTCGGCTCGCTCCTGATCAACCCCGGCGGACCCGGCTCCTCCGGCATCGACGCGCTGTCCTCCATCGCGATCCCGCGGTTCGGGGACGAGGTCGTCGACCGCTACGACCTCGTGGGCTTCGACCCGCGGGGCGTCGCCGCGTCCACCCCCGTGACCTGCGTCGACGGCCCGGAGATGGACGAGATCGTCTCGACCGACTTCGACTTCACCACCGACGAGGGCATCCAGGCGGCCGAGGACGCGTACGGCGCGTTCGGCGCGGCGTGCCTGCAGAACACCGGCCCGCTCCTCGGTCACGTGGACACCGTGTCCGCCGCGAAGGACATGGACGTCCTGCGGGCCGTCCTCGGCGACGACACCCTGAACTACGTCGGCTACTCCTACGGCACCCAGCTCGGCGCCACCTACGCCGCGCTGTTCCCGCAGCAGGTGGGGCGCCTGGTGCTCGACGGGGCGCTCGACCCCACGCTGACGTCCCAGGAGCTCTCCGAGGGCCAGGCGGAGGGCTTCGAGAACGCGCTGCGGGCGTACGTGGCGGACTGCCAGGCCGGCGCCGACTGCCCGCTGACCGGCTCGGTGGACGACGGGCTCGCGCAGGTGCGCTCGGTGCTCGACCGCGCCCGCAAGTCGCCGCTGCCGACCGGCACCCCGCGCCCGCTCACCGGCACGCTCGCGTTCAGCGGCATCGCGCTGCCCCTCTACGACGAGGGGTCCTGGAGCTACCTGACGATGGGCCTGGACGCCGCGCTCTCCGGCGACGGCTCGATCCTGCTCCAGCTCGCCGACCTGTACTACGACCGCAACGCCGACGGCACCTACGCGTCCAACTCCACGGCCGCGTTCTGGGCGATCGGCTGCGCCGACGACCGCGGCACCACCGACGTCGCCGAGATGCGCGCCCAGGCCGCCGCCATCGAGGAGGTCGCGCCGACCGTCGGGTACTTCTTCGGCTACGGCGGCGTGATCTGCGACCAGTGGCCGGTGCCCGAGGCCGGCGGCCTCGACGACTACTCCGCCGCGGGTGCCGCGCCGATCGTCGTCGTCGGCACCACCAACGACCCGGCGACCCCGTACGCCTGGGCGGTGAGCCTCGCCGAGACCCTCGACTCCGGCCACCTGCTGACCTACGAGGGCGAGGGCCACACCGCCTACGGCCGGTCCAACGCCTGCATCGCGGACGCCGTCGACGCCTACCTCGTCGACGGCACGGTGCCCGCCGACGGGACCCGCTGCTGAGCCCTCGCGGCGCCCGCTTTGGAGGACCCGCCGTCCGCCAGGTACAGTGTCCGTGCTCGTCCGCCGGATCGGTGGGCGCGCGCCGCCTTAGCTCAGTCGGCAGAGCGTCTCACTCGTAATGAGAAGGTCAAGAGTTCGATTCTCTTAGGCGGCTCACGCTGGGGGCCCGGGATTCCTCGTGGATCCCGGGTCTCTTGCAGCAGTCCGGACGGCTCCCTCGGGGGTCGTCGCCCCCACCCTCCGCCGACGTCGTGCGGAGTGAGAGCAGTCGTCAGATCATCACCCTCAGTACCCGCACCACCACCAGCCCCGCCGACACCGCGCCCGTCCAGTGGCGCCAGGCGGACGAGAACCTCTGGGCCGCCACCGCCGGCGGCGAGTACGCCGGGCTGATCGCCCGCGACGTCGACGGCCACCACGTCAGCGACCACCTGTCGCGCCCCGTGGCCGTGACCCCGACCTGGGACCAGGCCGTCGCCGCGCTCGCCGCGGCCCGCCGCCGTCCCGCCGCGCCCGCCTGCCGCGTGCGCACCCACCACCGTCCGCGCCCGTCGTGGCGTGGCACCAGGATCCGCGTCCGCGGTTCCGGTCCTCGAACGAGAGAAGACATCATGACCACCGGCACCGTGAAGTGGTTCAACGCCGAGAAGGGCTTCGGCTTCATCGCCCCCACCGAGGGCGGCCCGGACGTGTTCGCGCACTACAGCGCGATCGCCTCCTCCGGCTACCGCTCCCTCGAGGAGAACCAGCAGGTCGAGTTCGACGTCACCGAGGGCCCGAAGGGCCCGCAGGCGGCGAACAT
This sequence comes from Cellulomonas sp. ACRRI, assembly GCF_022346185.1. Taxonomy (GTDB): domain Bacteria; phylum Actinomycetota; class Actinomycetes; order Actinomycetales; family Cellulomonadaceae; genus Cellulomonas. The sequence goes on from NZ_JAKRMS010000072.1 coordinate 11,607, forward strand.
CCGCCCGCTCTGAGCTGACGCAGCAGAACGCCGGCCGCCCCCCTCGGGGGACGGCCGGCGTTCTGCTGTCTCAGACCTGGCGGAAGCGCTGCACCATCGGGCAGTCGAACGGGTTGCGGGCGGCGAGGCCCACGTCGTTCAGGTACCGCACCACGATGGCGTACGAGCGCAGCAGGGTGGTCTCCGTGTACGGCACGCCGTTGCGCAGGCAGTGCTCCCGGACCAGGAGGCGGGCGCGGGCCAGGTGCGGCCGCGGCATGCTCGGGAACAGGTGGTGCTCCACCTGGTAGTTCAGCCCGCCCATCAGGGTGCTCATCGCGTGCCCGCCGGTGATGTTGCGGGAGGTCAGCACCTGCTTGGACAGGAAGTCCAGCCGGCTGCCCTCCGGGATCATCGCCATGCCCTTGTGGTTCGGGGCGAACGAGGCGCCCATGTAGACGCCGAACACCGCGAGCTGCACACCGAGGAAGGCGAACCCGATCGCCGGGCCCAGGAACCACAGCACCGCCGCGGTGTAGACGCTGAGCCGCACGACGAGCATGGTCAGCTCCAGCGTGCGGGCACGGGACCGCTCCTGCGCGAGCAGGCTGCGGAACGCCGTCACATGCAGGTTCAGGCCCTCCAGCGTCAGCAGCGGGAAGAACGCCCAGCCCTGCACGCGGGTCAGCGCGGCCATCACCCGGCTCTGCTTCGCGGCGTCCGAGTGCAGGAACACGATCGTGTCCGGCGCGATGTCCGGGTCCTTGCCGACGTGGTTCGGGTTCGCGTGGTGCCGCGAGTGCTTCGTCATCCACCACGAGTGGCTGATGCCGACCACGCCGTTGGCCAGGATCCGCCCCAGCCGGTCGTTCGCCGGCCCCGACGCCAGCACCTGCCGGTGCGACGCCTCGTGCGCGACGAACGCGAACTGCGTCAGCACGATCCCGAGGCCGCCCGCGATCAGCAGCTGGAACCACGACCGGCCCAGCAGCACCGAGCCCGCGACGAGCGCCGCCAGGGCGATCCCCAGGCCGATCAGCAGCAGGACGTAGAAGCCCGGCGTGCGGTTCAGCAGACCGGCGTCGCGGATCTGGCGGGACAGCTCCTGGTAGGAGCCGGTCGTCGCGGCCTGGTTCGGCCGGGCGGGCGCCGCGGTCGCGGCGGCGGGTGCGGGGGGTGTCACGAAGCGCGCTCCGAACGTGGGGTGGTCGACTTCCCAGCCGCTGGCGTGAGCGGGACGCTCGTCGTTCGGATGCGTCCACGCTACGTGACCCGGCCCGGGAGCACCCGGGGGCTGTCCCCCCGATCGGGTGGGGATGTCGGGGAGGCGCGGTAGACAAGGGGCATGGAACCGCGGATCAGCGTGGTGACGCTCGGCGTCACGGACCTCGACCGGGCGTGCGCGTTCTACGAGGCGATGGGGTGGCCCGCGCCACGCCGGCCCGACGGGGAGGTGGCGTTCTTCCAGGCGGGCGGGGTGGTGCTCGCGCTGTGGACCGGCGTCGAGGGGCGCGGGGCGCCGGGGCTCGAGCTCGCGTACAACGTCCGGGCTGCCGAGGAGGTCGCCCCCGTGCTCGAGGCGGCCGCGGCGGCGGGCGGGTCCGTCGTGCGGCCGGCGGCCCTCGCGGAGTGGGGCGGGACGTCCGGGGCGTTCGCCGACCCGGAGGGGTACGTGTGGGAGGTCGCGCACAACCCGGAGTGGCCGATCGGGGAGGACGGGTCGGTCACGATGTGAGGCGCCCGGGCGGGCGCGGGTGTCGGGCGTCCGGTGCGTCGGCGGGCCCGGCGGGCCTGGTGCGACGGCGAGCCGGGCGGGCGCCGGCGCCGGCGTCGCGGTGTGCCGCCGGTACGCTCGCGGCCGTGCCGTCGTACCGCGTGACCCTGGGCGTCGGGCTGCTGCTCCCCGGCGTCGACCCCGCCGCCCTGCTGCCCGCCGCGGCGGACGCCGCCCGTGCGCTGACGAAGGTCGAGGCGCAGGACGTCGCCGTGGTCGCGGGGGAGGCGCGGGTGGTCGTGCGGTACCTCGCGGGGGACGACGACGGCGCCGCGCGGATCGGGCGAAGGGTGGCGGCCCGGGCGCGGGAGCTGGCGGAGGTGCGGCGGGCCGACGTGGCGCGGCGGTCCGGGCCGCGGTGGGTGACGGTGCGCGGGGTGGGGTGAGTACGGACCTCCGTCCCATCGTCGGCGGGCGGCCCGCACTCGCGCGGAGCGCGGTTCGCGTCAGGCCCTGTCGAATCTCGCCCGGCGTTGTGCGCGCCTCCGGGAGCGGGACTGCGACCACGGCCTCACATGCCCGGGAGGTACGCCCGGACCCGGGCGCACGCCGCGTCGTCACCGTCGTCGCACGCCAGGGAGTCCGCGACGGCCGCCGCGTACTCGTCGTCGTCGAGGTCGAACGCGAGCCACATCCCCTCGTAGAAGCTCTGCCAGTAGCTGCCCTCGTACGTGCCCGGATCGATGTCGAGCGTCTCGGCGAGCTCGGCCAGGTCGTCGAGGTAGCTGGTCTCCGGCGCGAACTCGCCCAGCCACGCACCGGGTCGGCTCTCGCCCTCGGGGTCGAGCGCGTCGGTTCCGGGCACCGTGGTGGCCGGGCCGGCTGATCCGGCCCCCGCACCGCGCTCCGTCGCGACCGACCAGGGGGCCAGGCTCCCGGTGACGGCCAGGACCACGCCCCACACGACGGACAGCACGACGGCGGTCCACGCCTGCGCGCGTCCGGCCCCGCCCAGGCGACGGGCATCGCGCAGCCCGAGCACCGCGAGGACGAGGCCGGGCAGCGCGGCGCCGCAGGCGCCGAGGACGACGGCCAGCAGGGCCAGCACGTTCCGAGGACGGGTCCCGGGCGGCGTCGGCGGGACCGCGTACGGATCGTGCGGCGAGGGCAGCGGTCCTCCGGTCGGCGGTGGTCCTGCGAGTACGGGCGGAGGACCGGATGCCGGCGGCGTCGGCTCGGCGGGGTGCTGCAGGGGGGTCATCGGGGGCTCCTTCTCAGGTACTGGGGGTGGTCGAGGTGGCGACGTCGTCGAGCTCGGTCCAGCCCGCCCACGGGAGCGGTGGTGCCGGCGGGGACGTCCGGCGCGCGGGGTGTCACGCGAGGTGTTCCACAACGCACCGAGAGCGACCGCCGAAGCGGCGGCGAGGCAGGTCGCGAGGTCGCGAGGACCTTCCGGCGGCGTGCCACGGACCGGCGGACGCCGTGTAGGTGGGGGCTGTCATCGCTCGCTCTCCGTGATCTTCGCGTTGCGCGTTCGGCACTGGGTGCTCGACGGTGTCGTCAGTCACGAGCGTCGTCGTGCGGATCTCGCCGCTCAGAAGATCCACGGCTCACCGGTCTCGGGATCGATGCGGACCTCACCGGTCTTCTCGTTGATCCAGGTCCCGTCATGCATCCGCCCCTTCAGATCGGGGATCGGCACTCCGTCGGGTCCCACGAAGTCGCCGCCCCACACGTCCTGGCCGAAGGGAGGTGCAGGATCGAAGAACCCGGGTCTCACCCCGGAGAGATCGCAGGCACCGGGGTTCTCGTACGACCAGCTGGCGCCGGCGTCCGTGACCCGGATGCGGCCGGAGGCGTCCCGCTCCAGGCGGTGCCACATGGGGTTGCCGCTCTTCAGAGTGAGTACGTCATCGAGCGTCATCGGTTCGGTCGAGTACCAGTGCCAGTTCAACAACACCGTAGGGGCGAACTCGCACGTGAACACCGTCGCCTCGTCCCCCGTAGAATCCACGCTCATCACTTTCATGAGGTTGGGACCGGGTGCGTACTGATACTCATTGCGGCCCCCTTCGTTCCCCAGCGAGTAGGCGACGCTCCGAGCCCTCCGGGCGAGGAGCATCAGGTGGTCGTCCTGCACGAGCTGCTTGAGGGCGGGGTTGGAGAAGTCGTGCGCGTTCTGCGCCGCGATGTGGGCCGCGTCCGCCTTGTACAGGGCAGCCACCCACTCGTCGGACATGTTCGGTGCGCCGAGCGGCCAGTCGATCGCCGGGACGCCGTCGACGACCTCGTCGGGCTCCCACCTCGCCGGCTCGTCGTAGGGCGAGCACGCCGACACGAGGGCGATGCCGACGGCGGCCGCGATGCTGAGCAGGCTGGTTCTGCGCAGGGCGGCGGTCATGCTGTCTTCGCCTCGTCCAGGCGGCGGACCTTGTCGTCGTACCACCCCATGATCGAGTCGAGGTACTGGTCGGCGGACTGGCCACCCTTGTGGACGACCTCGGGCGGGACCCACCCGTCGATGAGACCCATCAGTGTTTCACGGGCCTCGTCGGCTCGATCCTTCGCCGGGCCCGTGTTCCGCCAGAGGTCATCGAGCGCGGTGTCGTAGTGGTTCGCCCAGCTCTCCAGGGCGAGGTGCTCGGCTCCGGCCAGCACCAGGCTCGCGGCGATCCCGCCCTTGCCGGCCAACTCGCCCGCACCCAGCCCGGTGATCGCCAACGTTCGCTCGACGGTACGGTCGCGCATCGCCGCTACCGCGAGCTCGTTCCCGAGCTGAGCGCCGTCGATCATCCCGAGTAGTCCGGCGATGCGCTCCAGGGCGTCGTTGTGAGTGAAGTCCGCGGTGGAACCGACCGAGGCGACGAGTCTGCCCTGGAGGTCCTTCGTCGCGTCCAGCAGCGCCCCGGAGGCCGCGTCGCTGCTCCGTACCTGGCCCAGCAGGAACGAGAGAGCGTCGCGTGAGATCTGCGTGGTCCAGCCCTGCATGCCGAGCCAATGGACGACCGTGCTCTGGGTCGCGACCGTCGAGCTGGACTCCAGAGTCGTGGTCGAGTCCGCCCAAACGGGGAGCTGGGCAGCGATCACTCCCGCCAGGGCGAGCAGGGCCTCGTCGTCCATGACACCGGAGAACCGTGAGTCGGGATCCGCCCAGACCTTGATGATGGCCGCGTTGACCTCCGCGAGCTTCCGCGCGACACCCGGGTCCATGTCGGGTCCGAGAAGGCCCCCCGGGACGGTCTGAAGCGCTTCCCAGACGAGCATCGGCCCGGCGTAGCCGCCCCCGTCGTGCCAGTTGCGCTCCTGGTACCAGTGAATGATCCGGTCGTGGCCGCGCGTCGGATCGGCCAGCCAGTCGAGGGTCGACTGCGGGTCGCGAGCGAGGTGGCGGAAGATCGAGTCGGCCGGGTCGATGACGCGGGGGCCCTCGCCGAGCATCCGGTAGACCAGGTCAGGCGCCATGCCGACCCCGGGCACGACGTTGAGGACGAGGGTGTACAGGGTGCCGTTCTTGCGCTCCCAGTCCAGGATCGCGTCGGCTGCGGCCTGGACGAGGGTGCTGCTCATCGGCGCGACCTCGGGATCGCCGAAGAGATAGGCCACGGAGAGCGTGCTGCCGGGGGAATCGATGAGCGCCGAGATGTAGTCGGCCGCCTCCGAGGCGCTCCACATGGACGATGCCGACGACAGTGCGTCGCGTAGTGCCGACTGGACATCGCCCGCGATGGCGCTGCGGCCGTCGATCAGCGCTTGGTCCAGCACCATCAGCATCCGGACCAGCCTTGACCCCCCGAGGCCCTCGAGGAAGTCCCGCATCATCGAGGGGTCATCTGCCCAGGTGTCGAGGAGTGCGAGCAGGCCGGGGAGCGAGGCCGTGTCGCCTTGCAGCGTCAGCGTGCAGAGGTCCAGCAGCGCTCGACGGATGGAATCGGCGTCGAAGTCGGCCGGTCGGCGAACTCCTGCCTGGGCGAGGGCCGACCCGGCGGCCGCCCAGTCGCCGATGGCGACACCTCCGAGGGCCGCTGTGACCTTGCTGTCCGCCGCCTGGCGTCTGCGAACGAGCTCGGCTCGCTCCTGGGTGATGGAGGCCAGTGCGGACTTCGCGGCTGTGCGCGGGTCCGGCACGCACGCGCGGCCCGAGGACTTGGCAGCGTTGGTGGCGGCTGCCGTGTTGGGCGAGACGTAGGCGGGGGCTGCGGCGAGCTGCTCCTGCGCGGCCTCGGTCCGGAGCTTCAGCGCCCGGGCCTCCTCGGCGATGGACTCGACCTCGTTGGCGTAGATCATCAGTGCGGCGCTGTACGGTGCGAGCGCGTTGATGAAGGAGCTCAGGCGCGACAGGTGCGCTGCGCACGATCCACGGAAGGCGTCCCCAGCGGCTCCCTTCCACTCGTGCGTGGTGACAGGCTCGTAATGCGCACGGAAGGTCGTTCGTGCGTGGTCGAGCGTCAGGACGATGGTGTTCATCGCCCCCGAGCGAGCGCGGAGCGCTCCGGTGTCGCCCGATCCCGGGTCCTGGCTGGTCCAGTTCATCCCGACCTCCTCCTAGAGCGCCGCGTCGGTCGTTCGGTACACGTCGACCGCGCTGACGGCGCCCTGCCCGAGTCGGAACATCTCGGCGGCGGCACCGAGCAGCTGCTCCCCGACGGTGACCGACAGCGAGGCGAGGGCGGCGTCGACCGCGGGGCTTCCCGACGCGCACGACGGTCCCCATCCGGGGCCGGGCATGAGCTGTGCCGCCGTGCGGATGCCACCGCCCGCGGCGGTCACAGCAGAATGGTTGACGGTCAGCTCGGTCATGTCAGAACTCCTGTCGATGTGGCACCGGGCTCGACGTCCAGCGATCCCAGGTCGGGGAGCGGCAGCTGGACGCGGCTGACTCGGCCCGATGCGACGAACATCCCGCGCCCGGGGGTGAGATCTGTGGGCCGGGTCCTCGGGAGGGAGACCCCGACGAGACCGGGACCGTCGTCCTGCGCGGGTTGGAGGAGGAGGGCGCGCTTGGCCTTCCGCGCCTCCAGCACCGGACTGCTGAGCGATGACCACGAGGTGATCTCCGCCTCCGCCAGGACGAGGTGCCCGTTCCGTCGCGCTGAACGGATGGCAGCACTCAGCGGCATCTCGAGCTCGGTGCTCGCCAGATCAGCGAACCCTTCGATCGCCAGCGTCAGAGGAACGCCGTCCTCAGCGGGCTGCTCGAGGTCCGCCTGGATCTCGAGCAGGAGAGCGCGCATGTCGTCGACGCGATGTGCGCCTCGCCGCCACCACGGAGCCCGGACGGCCGCGGACCGCGCCGGTCCCAGGAAGTAGAGGGGGGCATCCGGTCGGTGCCGGTGGAGCGCGAGCCCGAGCGCCACCAACGCGGTCGTCCGCCCGGATCCTGACGCTCCGGCGATCATGAGAACGCCACGTCGGTCGAAGCCGAGCGGAGCGAGCGTCGCGTCGTCCACCCCGAGAACCGGGTCGTCCCCCACTGCCGCAGGCATCGATGCCGCCGGGATCACGGGTTCCAGCCTGCGCACGGCAGGCGCGGTCGGGACACCGGCGTGGTGGAGCTGATCGGCGATCTTCGCCACCTCGGCAGCCTGCACAGCCAGATCCGCGGCCCCAGCCGGCACCGCGATCTGCACCTCATCGGCAGTCCCGGCGAGAGCCCCGCGGCCGGCGGGAGCGTCGTCACCCAGCACATCGCGCGCTAGCCCGAGCTGCGTCTTGATGTTCTCGTCGCTCTGTCGCAGGACGAGGCGGAACGGCATCGAGGCCGACATGGCGGTCGGGATCGCCGCCGGCCGTTCCGCCGCGAGTACGGCGTGCACTCCCAGCGGTCGACCTTCGGCGACGAGCCGGGAGACCCCCGCGACCACGTGCATCGTCTGACTGTCACTCTCCAGCGCCTCGCGAAGCGCTCCGATGCCGTCGACCAGAAGGTAGACGCGAGGCTCGTCGACACCGGAGAGCGCTCGGTACTCGTCGACCGACGACGCGTGGCTCGCCGCGAAGCGGGCTGCGCGCGCGTCGAGCAGTGCCACGAGATCCGAGACCAGGCGTGATACCCGCTCGACGTCAGCGATCGAGACGACGCCGCCGACCTGTGGCAGCTCCTCCAGCATCCCCAGTGCGCCACCGGCGGCGTCGAGCCCGTAGATCCGCACGTGTCCTCGGGCAGAGGCGGCGGCGACCGCGACCGTCCGCAGGAAGGTCGACTTGCCTGCGCCCGATGTGCCGAAGACGACGCAGGCCCCGTCTCGGTCGGGTCGGTACGTGAACGTGCGTTGCGACTGCTCGTCCGGGACGTCGATCACGCCCAGCGCGAGCTCTCCGTCTGCGCACTCCCCCTCGACGTCGAGGGGGATGAGGTGAGGGAGCGAGGGCAGCCACGGCCGCCGCGGCGCCGGGACCCCGGCCTGCTCCGCGGCGCGCCGCAGCGTCGCCACGACCCGCGCGGCGTCGGTCGGCCCCTCCGCGGGCCGCTCGAGCAGGGCCTCCGGCGGCGGTGGCACCGTCCACTCCTCCCCGGGCCCGAACGCCAGCGTCTCGATGCCCACCGACACCGGCGGGGGTGCGCTGTCGGACCGCCCGCCGACGTAGCCGGTCTGGAACATCGCGAGCCGCCCCGGCCCGGTCCGCACGGCGCCGCGCCCCGGGATCCGGGGGTCGAAGTGGGCCGCCATCGGGGAGCCGAGGACGTCGCTGGAGTCGGCCTCGTCGGCCATCCGCAGGGCGATGCGCAGGTTGGTGTTGGCGCGCAGGTTGTCCTTGATGACCCCGGCGGGGCGCTGGGTCGCGAGGACGAGGTGCAGGCCGAGGGAGCGCCCGCGCTGGGCGACGTCGACGACGCCGTCGACGAACTCGGGGATCTCCTGGACGAGGGCGGCGAACTCGTCCACGACGATCACGAGGGCCGGCGGGGTGCGGGGGTCGCCGGTGCGCTCGAGCGAGAGCAGGTCCTTGGCGCCGGCCTGGGCGAGCAGGTGCTCGCGGTGCCGGAGCTCGGCGCGCAGCGAGGTCAGGGCACGCCGGACGAGGTGGCCGGCGAGGTCCGTCACCAGACCGACGCAGTGCGGCAGCTCGACGCAGTCGGCGAACGCGGCGCCGCCCTTGTAGTCGACGAACAGGAAGGTGACCCGGTCGGGGGAGTGCGCGGCGGCCATGCCGAGGACCCACGCCTGGAGGAACTCGGACTTGCCGGCGCCGGTCGTCCCGCCGACCAGGGCGTGCGGTCCCTGGGACCGGAGGTCGAGGACGAACTCGCCGTCGGTGCCCTGCCCGACCACGCCGCGCAGGTGCGCGTCGGACGACCGCCGGGCGGGCGGAGCCGTGCGGTCGAGGATCGACCCGGTCTCGTGCCAGCGCTCCACGACGGCGGCGGGGTCCTCGGCGACCTCCGGTCCGACGATCGCGAGGTAGCCGGCGGACCGGGGCAGGTCGGACTCGTCCAGGGTGAGGGCGCCGGCGTCGGTCACGCCCGCCAGGTGCCGCCCGAGGGCCGTGGCGGTCTCGGCGTCGAGGGTCTCGGGGGCGATGTCCCACCACTGGCCGTCGGCGGTCCGGCCGGTGCGGGCGCCACGCTCGTCGACGACCAGGACGGCGCGGCAGGAGGCCGGCAGCCTGCGCTGGGTGTCGGCGCGCCAGACGACCACGACCCCGGCGGCGAGCCCCTCCTCGGCGATCCGGACGAGCCGGCCGCGCTCGGCCGGGGCGTCGTCCTCGACGAGCAGCACGACCCAGGGCAGCGCGGTGCCACCGCGGGGCCGGGAGCCCTCGAGGCGGTGGGCGATGAGCTCCTCGACCTGCGTGACGACGGTCGCGCACGCGGCGGGGCTGGACGCGAGGTGCGCCCCGAGCGGGGAGTGCGCCGAGTCGACGTGCGGCAGCCACGACAGCCACTCCCAGCGGGACGCGCTCGTCCGTGACGCGAGGCCCGCGACCACCACCTCGGCCGGCGAGTGCAGGCACGCGACCTGCGCGAGCAGCGCGCGGACGACGGGGACCGCGTGCTCGGGGTCCCCGGCGACGCCCAGCACACCGAGGTCGGTCAGGTCGACGGTGTGCGGGACGCCGGCGACGTCCCGCAGCTCGTCCAGCACGTCCTGGAGCTCCTGCCACAGGCCGGCGTCGGCGGAGCCGCGGGACGGCTCCTCGACCGTGGTGCGCGACGGCGCGGTGCCGGTGCCGACGCGCACCGCGAGGAACCCGGGCTCCCCGGGGCGGGTCGACCACAGGACGGGCGCGAGGCCGAGGGCGGCTCCCACGGTCTCCCGCGTCGCCGGCGCCTCCGCGAGCCGCGCCTGCCGCTCGGACTCGTGGTCCGCGCGGACCTGCGCGCGCAGCAGGTCGAGCCCGTCGTGGAAGGCGGCGGTCTCGGTGACGAGCTTCCGCTTGCCCGTGCTCCGGCCGTTCCACCAGTTGGCCACCATCATGAGCGGGCTGAGCGCCACGAACATGAGCGACATCGGGTTGCGGGTGAACGCGTACATCGCGGCGCCCATCACCATCGGCCCGATGAGCATCAGCGCCGGGAAGCGCGAGGGTGTCGGCGGGGTGGGCACGTCCGGCGCGGGGACGGTGCGCTCGGGGTAGCGGGCGACCAGCCGCGGCGAGCGGTTGTAGGCCATCACCGCCCCCGACGCCCCGGCGGTGTGGGTGCGGGCCTCGGGGTCGATCACGAGGACCTGGAGCTCGGTGCCGCCGAGCACGAGGATGTCGTCGGGACGCAGGACGCCGCGGGTCACGGCGCCGTCGCCGATGACCACCCCGTTGGCGGAGCCGGCGTCGACGACCTCCACGACGTCGCCGACGAGCAGCCGCGCGTGCAGGCGGGAGACCTGGGGGTCGGTGAGCCTGAGGTCGCAGTCGGGTCCGCGCCCGATCGTGGCGGTGCCCGTGGGGAGGTCGAGCTCGCGGCCGGAGTCGGGGCCGGCGACGACGACCAGGCGGACGACCGCGGGCGCCTCGTCGCCCTCATCGCGGTGGTCCGCCGCGGCGACGGTGATGGTCGACCCCGCGCGGAAGCCCGACTCGCTGAGGGTGGTCGCGGGATCGAGCGTGCGGAGCTCGACGTCGTCGGGCCGGTGGATGCGGAGCACGCGAGGTGGGGGCGGGGCGCCGACGGGATCCGCACGGACCAGCGCGTCGGCGAGGTCGCCCGTGGTGGCCGTGGCGTCGGTGGTGATCGTCACCGGGGTCGCCGGCGCGTGCGGTCGGCGCAGGACGACGCGGGTGCGCATGGCTCCTCCGGGGGCGGGACGGGACGGGAG
>NZ_JAKRMS010000073.1 GCF_022346185.1 Cellulomonas sp. ACRRI
GGCCGGGAGGAGGGTGCGGGGCGGGGGGTCGCCCGCCAGGGCGCCGACCAGGGCCCGGATCGCGCTGCGGCCGAGGGCCGCGAAGTCCTGGCGCACCGTCGTCAGCGGCGGGACGAAGTACGCCGCCCCGGCCTCGTCGTCGAAGCCCACCACCGACACGTCCTGCGGCACCCGCAGCCCACGCTCCCAGAACGCGCGCAGCAGGCCGAGGGCGAGCTGGTCGTTGGCGGCGAAGACCGCGGTCGGCGCACCGGCGTCGGCCAGCCGCAGGCCCTCGCGGTAGCCGGACTCGGCGGACCAGTCGACCACCACCGGCTCCGGCGCGGACACCCCCGCCGCCGCGCACGCCTCCCGCCAGCCCGCGAGCCGCTCCTGCGCGTCGAACCAGTCCTGCGGCCCGGCCAGGTGCACGACCTCGCGGTGCCCGAGCTCGACCAGGTGCCGGGTCGCGGCGCGCGCGCCCTCGCGCTGGTCGACACCGACCGCGACGACGTGCGCCGGACCCGGCACGGGCTCCCCCGACGTCACCGAGACGACCGGCACCGGCACGTCGAACGCCGCGACCGCCTCGGCCACGTCGACCTGCGGGGCGATGATCGCGATGCCCTCGACGGCCTGGTCCAGGAAGTGGTCGAGCGCGCCGCGCATCGTGCCGGCGTCGAACCGGTCGATGGCCGCGACGCTCACGTAGTAGCCGACCTCGCGGGCGGCGCTCTCCAGGCCGATGAGCGTGCTGGTGGGGCCGTGGTGCACCGACGACGTGGTGACGACGCCCAGCGCCCCGGACCGGCGGGTCACCAGGGCGCGGGCCGCGCTGTTGCGGCGGTAGCCCAGCTCGGCGATCGCGGCCAGCACCCGCTCGCGGGTCTCGGGGCGGACGCTCGGGTGGTCGTTGAGGACGCGGGACACGGTCTGGTGCGACACCCCGGCGAGCGCGGCCACGTCGCTCATCGCGGGCGGGCGCCGCGGCGGGGCACCCGGCGTGCCGGTCACGGCGGGCCCTACCGGTCCTCGCGCGGGGCGTCCGCCTCGGCCGCCGCCGGGCCCGGGGCCGCCGCCGCGCGGAGCTCCCGCGACCGGTCGTACGCCGCGCGGGCCGCCGCCACGACGCCGGCGCGGACCCCGTGCGCGTCGAGCTGCGCGACGCCGGCCACGGTCGTCCCGCCGGGCGAGGACACCCGCTCGCGCAGCACGACCGGGTGGTCGCCGGTCTGCGCGGCCAGGGCGGCCGAGCCCTCGACGGTGGCGACGGCCAGCCGGGTCGCCAGGTCCCGGGTGAGACCGAGCAGGACGCCGGCCTCCGCCATCGCGTCGATCAGGTAGAACGCGTACGCCGGCCCGGACCCGGAGATCGCGGTGACCGCGTCCAGGTCCTTCTCCGCCACGCGGACGACGAGCCCGGTCGCGGCGAGCGCCCGCTCGGCGAGGTCGAGGTGCTCGTCGGTCGCGTGCGTGCCCGGGGCGATCGCGCTGGCGCCCTTGCCGACGAGGGCCGGGGTGTTCGGCATGACCCGGACCACCGGGGTGCCCGCGGGCAGGGCCGCCTCGTACACCGCGACCGGCACGCCGGCGGCGACCGAGACCACGAGCGTCCCGGGCCGGAGCGTCGGGGCGATCTCCGCCAGCACCTCGGGCACGACCTGCGGCTTGACCGCGACCAGCACCAGACCGGCACCCTTGACCGCCTTGGCGTTCGGGTCGGCGGCGCGGACGCCGTACCGGCCGGACAGCTCCATCGCGCGGGCGGCGCTGCGCTCGGTGACGTCGACGTCGTCAGCCGTCCAGCCGGCGGCGAGCAGGGCCGTGACCAGGGCCTCGCCCATGACGCCGCCGCCGAGGACCGCCGCGTGCGGTCGTGCCGTGGTCTGCGTCATCGGGTGTCCTCCGGTGGTGGTCGTGCGGGTGGGGCTGGCGGCGAGCCTAGTCCCGGTGGCGGTCAGGCAGGCCGCGGCGCGTACATGATCACGGCGACGCCGGCGAGGCAGAGCAGGGCGCCGAGCACGTCCCACCGGTCGGGCCGGACGCCGTCGGCGACCACGCCCCAGAGCAGCGAGCCGGCGACGAACACCCCGCCGTACGCCGCGAGGATCCGTCCGAAGCTCGCGTCCGGCTGCAGGGTCGCGACGACGCCGTAGAGGCCCAGCGCGATCACCCCCGCGCCGATCCACACCCAGCCGCGGTGCTCGCGCACCCCCTGCCAGACCAGCCACGCGCCGCCGATCTCCAGGAGCGCGGCGAGCGCGAACAGCAGCACCGAGCGCAGCGGCATGCGGACCTCCCCCGCCGGGCCTCGGTCGGGCGCCGGCGGGTCCAGGGTGGCAGAAGGGCGCCCGGCCGGGTCCGCGCAGGGGGACGCGGGGACCGGCCGGGCGCCGTCGGGAGCCCGGTGCCTCAGCTCCCGGGCGGGCCGCCGGCGGGGAGCTGGCCGCCGCCGACGTCGCCGCTGAAGCCGCCGGGGAACGTCATCCGGCCCTGGCCGGACGACGAGTCGTCGGTGCTGCCGCCCAGGCCGCTGAGGCCGCTGCTGGACTCCGAGTCGTCCGAGACCAGCGACTGGCTCAGGTCCGCCAGCACCACCTGGTCGCCCTCGGACAGGCCGGACACGATCTCGGTGAGCTCGGCGCCGACTGCCCCGCGCTCGACCTCGACCGACTCGACCGTCCCGCCGCTCAGCACCTGCACCGTGGCGGTCGAGCCGTCCAGGTGCACCGCCGACGACGGCACGGTGAGCGTCTGCTCGGACGCGGCGACCGCGATGGACACCTGGGCCGAGGAGCCGTCGTAGAGGGCGACGTCCTCCGGGTCGACGGCGATGTCCACGGTGTACGTCGGGTCGGACGACGTCGTGGACGCATTGAGCATGCCGATGCCCGTGACCGTCCCGGTCAGGTCCTCGTCGCCGGTGCGCACCGAGAGGGCGGCCTCCTGGCCGACCTCGACCAGGTCGACCTGGCTGAGCGGCACCGTGGTGGACACGGTGTACCCGTCGTCGCCGATGACGGTGATGACCGCCGACGTCGAGGACGCCTCGACCTCGTCGCCCGCCGCGATCGACACCGCCGCGACGGTCCCGGCGATCGGGCTGGTGAGATCGACCAGGTCCAGCCTGCTCTGCGCGATCGCGAGCTCGGCCTCGGCCTGGTCGATCGCGGCCTGGTCGGCGAGGAGGTCGGCGGCGGTGGCGACGGTCGAGCCGCCCGCGGCCCCCGAGGCGCCCGACGCGCCGGAGCCGGAGAGGGCCGAGCCCGTGGTCGAGGACGCGGCGCCCGTGCCGGACGACGACCCGCTGGGCAGCGCGGTGCTCTGGTCGGCGGCCGCGGATCCGTCGGTGCCGGTCGTGCCGCCCGTCGTGCCCCCGGTCGTGCCGGTCGTGCCGGTCGTGCCCCCGGTCGACGGCGCCGTGCCGGTGCCGCCGCTCGAGCCCGAGGCGGCCGAGGTCAGCGCGTCCTGCGCCGCCGTCACCGCGGTGTCGAGATCGGTCACCAGGGCCATGAGGCTGGTCTGCGCCTCGTCCACCGTCGTCTGCGCCGCGAGCACGGCGGTGATCGCGTCCTGGCACGACGTGAGGTCGTCGGTGGTCGTGCTCGTGGTGGACGCGGCGCCGGTGATCACCGCCCCCGTGGTCGCTGCGGCGCCGGTCGCGGTGGCGTCCTCCGTCGCGGCGTCCTCGGTCGGCGCCTCCTGCGTCGGCTCCTCGCTCGGCTCCGTCGTCGGCTCGGTGGTCGGCTCGGTGGTCGGCTGCTCCGTCGAGCCGTCGCCGGACCCGTCGCCGTCGAGCACCGCCCGGCACGCCTCCTGCGCGGCCGTGGTCGCGGTGGACGCCTCCGCCAGCGCCGCCTGCGCGGTCTGGTCCTGCGCGAGCAGCGCCTGCTGCGCGGCCTTCACCGCGGCGATCGCCCGCGTCACGGCGGGGTCCGCCGTCGACTCGCCGCCGCCGGCCGAGCCGTCTCCCGTCGGCCCGCCGGCCTGCGCGTCCCCGCCCGTCGCCGCGGCGTCCGGGGCCGAGGCGGTCGAGCCCGTCCCGGTCGACCCGGACCCCGTCGACCCCGTCCCGCCCGAGGTGGACGAGCCGGTGCCGGACGAGCTGCTGCTGCTCGAGCTGCTGCCGGAGGTCTGGGAGTCGATGTCGTCCTCCAGCTGCTGCCGCGCGTCGGCGACCGCCTGCTCGGCCTCCTCGACCGCGTCCTCCAGCGAGGCGGTGTCGAGCGTGGCGAGCACCTGGCCCGCCGTGACGGTGTCGCCGACGGCGACGTCGACCGCGCCGACGGTGCCCGCGACGGAGAACGCCCGGTCGTACCGGCTGGCCGAGGCGACGGTGCCGGTCGCGTCGATGGTCTGCTCGACGGTGCCGAGCTCCGCGGTGGCGGTCCGGTAGCCGCTGCCCTTCGCGTTGGTGACGGCGATCGCCACGCCCCCGCCGACCAGGCTGAGCGCGGCCGCCGCGGCGACCCCGCCGAGCACGAGCCGCCGGCGGCGGGTCGCCCGCCGGGCCAGGGCCTTCGGCGTCAGGGGCGCCGCGTCGGCCCGCCGGCGGCCCACGCGCCGCTTCAGGCTGTCACGCATCGCCGCCCTCGCTCCCGGTCGAGCCGTCGGCGCCGGGGAAGCCGCCGCGTCCGCCGGACCCGGTCGAGCAGCCGCCGTCGGTCGCGTCGGACAGCGTGAGACTCGTCGCGGCGACCTGGCCGCTGCTGTCGGCCTCGCCCTGCGCCGTGACGCACCGCCCCACCGCGATGGCCGAGGCGTCGGCCGCGACCGTGCTGGTGAAGGTGGTCGCGTCGTCGACGGTGATGGTCGCGGTCGTCGTCGACGCGTCGTCGGCCCCGGGCGCCCCGGTGGACTCGACCGTGATCGTGCTGCCGTCGACCGCGGTGACCAGCCCGGCGGTCGCGCCGCCGAACCCGCCCCCGGAGCCGCCGCCCGGCATGTCCGTCGGCGCGCCGTCGGGCATCTCGGCACCCTCGGGCAGGTCGGTCGGCATCCCGCCGGGCATCTCGCCGTCCGCCGGGAACCCGCCGCCCGAGCCGCCGCCGAAGCCGCCCGTGCAGCCGTCGTCGGTCGCCGCGGTGATCGCGACGGACGTCGCCGCCGCGCCCTCGTCGCCCGAGGTGAACGCGACCACGCACGACCCGACGGTGACGTCGGGCAGCGCGGCGGTGACGGTCTGGGTGATCGTCGTGGTCGCGTCCCAGGCGACCGCCGTCTGGCCGTCGTCGCCCTGCACCTGCAGGAGGGCGTCGGTGACGGCGGCGATCTCGCCCGAGGTGCCGCCGCCGCCGGGCATCCCCCCGCCGCCCCGACCGGACGGCGCCTGGGTCGGCGCGGCGTCGCCGGCGTCCGCGGTGCCGGTGGACCCGGCGTCGGCGGTGTCGCTCGAGCAGGCCGCGAGCAGGACCAGGACCGCCACGGCGGCGGGGGCGGCCAGCAGGCGGGTACGGGTGCGGGACATGTCTCTCCTCGTGGTGGTGGTACCGAAGGGGGCCGCGGGTCGCACGGGCCTCACTCCGACCGCAGCGCGTCGATGGGCGCGAGCTTCGCGGCCCGGGTGGCGGGGTAGACCCCGAACACCAGGCCGATGGCCATCGCGATCGCGACCGAGCCGCCGACAGCGGCGCCCGAGATGACGATCGACGTGTCCAGCAGGTCCGGCAGGACCTTCGCGGCGACGACGCCGAGCGCCGCGCCGAGCACGCCGCCGGCCAGGCCGAGCACGCCGGCCTCGACCAGGAACTGCCGCCGGATGGCCCACGGCGGGGCGCCGAGCGCCTTGCGCAGGCCGATCTCGCGGGTCCGCTCGGTGACCGAGACCAGCATGATGTTCATGACCCCGATGCCGCCGACCAGCAGCGACAGGGCCGCGATGCCGGTGAGCAGCACGGTCAGCGTCCGGTACACCGAGGTCGCGGTGCTCACCAGGGAGTCCTGGCTGTCGATGCTGAAGTCCGCGCTGTCGGCGTCGGTGATGTCGTGCAGGTTGAGCAGGAGCTGGTTCGCCTCCTGGTACGCCGCGCCGAGCTGGTCCGCCGATGCCGCCTGCACGTAGATCGTGGTCAGCGAGTTGCGGTCGAAGCCCCCCGACACCGTGTCGGAGGCGGTGGTCAGCGGGATCACGACCAGGTCGTCCAGGTCGGTGTCCGTGCTGGAGCCCGCGGTGTCGAGGACCCCGACGATCGTGAACGCGGTGTCCGCGATCGTGAGCTGCTGGCCGACGACGTTCGTGGTGCCGAACAGCTCGGTGGCGGTGGTGGCGCCGATGACAGCCACGGTCGCGCCCTCCGCGTCGTCGTCCGCCGTGAGGAACTCGCCGGAGGTGACCGCGCGGGACCGGACGTCGAGCCAGTCCTCGGTGGTGCCGACGACGGTCGTGGTCCAGTTGGTGTCGTTGGCCTCGACGGACAGCGACGACTCCTTCTCCGGGGCGACGGCGCCGATGTCCGGCGCGTTCACCTCGGAGGCCAGGGCGTCGGCGTCCGACCGGGTCAGCGTCGCGCCGGTGCCGAACCCGCCGCGCACGCCGTCGGCGTCGGTCGACGACCCGGGCGTGACGATGAGCAGGTTCGACCCCAGCGCGCTGATCTGCTGGCTGACGTCCCTCTGCGTGCCCAGGCCCAGCCCGACGGTGAGGATCACCGCGGCGATGCCGATGAGGATGCCGAGCACGGTCAGCATCGAGCGCAGCTTGTGCCCCCGCACCGCGGCCCAGCCGGTGCGCAGGGTCTCGGACCAGGTCATCGCGGGTTCACCTCGTCGGACTGAAGGAGGCCGTCCCGGACTGTCACGATGCGCCGGGCGTGCTCGGCGACCTCGAGCTCGTGGGTGATGAGCACGATGGTGCGGCCGTGGGCGTGCAGCTCGTCGAACAGCGCGAGCACGTCCTCGGTGGACCGGGAGTCGAGGTTGCCGGTGGGCTCGTCCGCCAGGATCAGCGCGGGCTCGCCCACCAGGGCGCGGGCGACGGCGACGCGCTGCTGCTGGCCGCCGGAGAGCTCGCCCGGGCGGTTGTCCAGCTTCTCGCCCAGGCCGACCCGCTCCAGGGCGGCGACCGCGCGCTCCTTGCGCTCGGCCGCCGGCACCCGGCCGTAGACGAGGGGCAGCTCGACGTTCCGCCACGCGGTGAGCGACGGCAGCAGGTGGAACTGCTGGAACACGAACCCGAGCCGCCGGTTCCGGACGTCGGCCAGCTCGACCTCGTCCAGCTCGCCGACGTCCTCCCCCGCCAGCCGGTACTCCCCGGCGGTCAGGACGTCCAGGCAGCCGACGATGTTCATCAGCGTCGACTTGCCCGAGCCCGACGGGCCCATGATCGCGACGTACTCGCCGGCGCCGATCGCCAGGTCGACGCCCCGCAGGGCCTCGAACTCGATGCTGCCCGTCCGGTAGGTCTTCCGGGCGCCGACGAGCTCGATGACGGTCCCCTCCGGGTCGGCCTCCGTCGGGCGGTCCAGGACGAGCTCAGCCATTGCCGCCGCCGCCCGGGAAGCCGCCCTGCGAGAAGTCGGGCATCTCGCCGGACGAGAAGTCGGGCATCTCGCCGCCGCCCGGGAATCCCTGCTGGGTGCCGCCCGAGCCGTCGCCGGAGCCGGACGCCCGCGGGCTGAACGTGGTGACCAGCACCTCGTCGCCCTCGGCCAGGCCCTCGGTGATCTCGACGAGGTCGCCCGACGTCTCGCCGACGGTGACCGCCGTGGTGACCGTCTCGCCGTCCGCACCCTCCTGCGTGACGACGGACCGGCCGTCCTCGGTGGTCACCGCCGACGCGGGCACGGTCAGCACGTCGGTGCGGCGCTCGTAGATGATCGAGACGTCCACCGACTCGCCGTCGTGCAGTCCCTCGGGGGTGCCGGTGACCGCCACGGTCACCGGGTAGGACGCGACGCCGCCGGAGCTGCTGGACAGCAGCCCGATCTCGGTGACGGTCCCGTAGACGGTCTCGGTCGAGCTGCTGGTCGTGAGCTCCGCCTGGTTCCCGACGGAGAGCAGGGCCACGTCCGACTCGCTCACGCCGACGCTGGTCTGCCACGCGTCCGTGCCGACGATGACGAACTGCGCGGTGCTGGTCGACGTGGTCGAGGACGACGACCCCGTCGCGCCGCTGCCGCCCGTCGTGCCGCCGGCGCCGGTGCTGCCGGTGCTGCCGGTGCTGCCGGTGCCCGACGACGAGCCCGAGCCGGTGACCACGTCCCCGACCTCGAGGTCCACGGTGGTGAGGAGCCCCGACACCGGCGCGGTCAGCGTCGCGCCGGCCATGTCGGCCTCCGCGGCGTCGACGGCGGTTTGCGCGACGTCGACCTGGGCGGACAGCGCGGCGACCTGCGCATCCGAGGAGTCCGAGCCGTCGGCCTCGTCCTCGGCGTTCGACAGCGAGGCCCGCGCGCTCGCCAGCTCGGCCCTGGCCTGGAGCAGCGCGGCGTTCAGCTGCAGCGTGTCGACGGTGGCGAGCTGCTGACCCGCGGTCACGGTGTCGCCCGCCGCGACGTCGACCGAGGTGACGGTGCCGCTCACCGCGAACGACACGTCCTCCTGGACGGTCGGCGTCAGCGTGCCGGACGCCGACACGGACTGCTGGATCGTCGACAGGCTCGCGGCCACGGCCGTGGTCGTCTGGGCCGCGGCCTGCGCCGGCGCCGTCTCGCGGAACCCGATCCAGTACACCCCGGTCCCGGCGACGCCCGCCAGCAGCACGACGGCCACCACCCGCACCCACGGTCGGGTGCGCCTCCACAGCGACAGCATGTTCTCCCTCGGTCCGTCGGGGACGCATCGCGCCCGCGGACCAGTGCCGCGGGGCCGTCCCGGCTGGTCAGGACCGTAGGGAGCGCGGCTGGGGCCGCCCTAGCACCACACTGTGCCCACCCTGTGCGGCCGTCGCCCCGGGCAGCCCGCCGAGTGGAAGGTCTGGCCGGACACACCGTCGGCGTGTCGGGCCAGACCTTCCACTCGGGCAGAGAGGGTGCCGGAGTCAGGCCGGGAGGAGGAGCCCGTCGCGGACCAGGCCGCGGACCTCGGGCAGCACGTCGGCCGCGACCGCCTCCGCGTCCACGCCCAGCAGCGCGGCGAGGGCCCCGACGATCTGCCCGACCGTGAGCTCGCCGTCGCACGCACCCACCAGCCCCGCGAGCGCCGTGCCCGCCTGCACCGTGCGCCCGAACCCGCCGCCCTGCCGGAGCAGCACGATCTGCGGGTCGGCGTCGCCGGGCCGCAGGTACCGCTCCTCGGTGACGTCCGCGGGCACCAGCAGCCGCTCGGCCGCGAGCGCCGCGTCGTCCCGGCGCAGGAGCCAGTCGTGCGCGGCGAGCGACGCCCCGATGGCCGGGCCGAGCGGCTGGCGCACGGTGCCGGTGACCTCCTCGAGCCGCCGCAGCCGCGGGCCGTCGGCCAGGTCCGCGGCCGGCCGGCGCAGCACGACGATGCCGAACCCGATGCCCTCGACGTCCCGGGACGCGAAGTCCGCGAGCCAGGCCGCGTACCGGGCGCGCCACGCGGCGGGGTCGCGGTCGGGGGTGGTGCCGCCGTCCCGGATCCAGGTCTCCGCGTACTGGGCGGGGTCCTGGAGCTCGCGCTGCACCACCCAGCCGTCCAGCCCGGACGCGTCCAGCCAGGCGCCGACGCGCTCGTCCCAGGACTCGCCGCGCCGCACCTCCCAGTTGCCCAGCAGCTGGGCCACCCCGCCGGGGGCCAGGACGTCGCCGACCGAGGTGATGAGGTCGGAGACGATCGCGTCCCCGGTGCGGCCGCCGTCCCGGTACTCGTACGTCGGCACGTCCGCCGCCGCGCGCGGGGTGATGACGAACGGCGGGTTGCTCACCACCAGGTCGAACCGCTCCCCGGCGACGGGCTCCAGCATCGAGCCGAGCCGCAGCTCCAGCGCGCCGGGCGCCAGGCCGGCGAGCGCCGCGTTGAACCGCGCGAACCCGAGCGCCCGCGCCGAGATGTCCG
The DNA here is from genome assembly GCF_022346185.1 of Cellulomonas sp. ACRRI. Classification (GTDB taxonomy): domain Bacteria; phylum Actinomycetota; class Actinomycetes; order Actinomycetales; family Cellulomonadaceae; genus Cellulomonas. The sequence continues at coordinate 9,934 of NZ_JAKRMS010000073.1, forward strand.
TGCCGACGACGACCTCGCTGTGCCGGGCCGCGTGCAGCGCCTGGATGCCGCAGCCGGTGCCGAGGTCGAGCGTGCGGGCGCTGGGCTCGCGGACGGTCACCTGCGCGAGGGTCGTGGACGCCCCGCCGACGCCCAGCACGTGGTCCGTGCGCAGCGCGCCGCCGGTCGCGAGCTCCCCGAGGTCCGAGGCCACCCACCAGTCGACGGCCCCCGCCGCGTCCTCGGCCTCGTACGGGCGCAGGTCGACCCGGGCGCGCACGGCGTCCTCCGCCCCGGCGCCCGCCGCGGCGACCAGCCCGAGCCGCTCCGCCCCCGCCACGCCGAGCGCGGGCAGCGCACGGGCCAGGCGCGCCGCGGGCACCGGCACGCCGAGCACGAACGCGCGGACCAGCGCCGCCCGCGGCTCGTCGCCGGCGGTGGCCAGCAGCGCGGGCACCGGCTCCTCCCGGTGCAGCGCGGCGCTCGCGACCGGGCCCAGCAGCTCCTCGACCCCGGGCACGGTGAACCCGGACGCGGCCAGGTCGGCCCGCAGGGCGGCGACGAGCGCGGGGTCGGCGGTCAGGGGCTCTGTCGGTGCGGCGTCCACCGGACCATCCTCCCCGACGCGCCAGGGCGAGGCGGCCGCCCCGCGTCCGCGCCTCAGACCGGCAGCGGCTCCCCGCCGGGCCCGTCGCCCCCGGCGGGCGCGGCGTGCGGCACCACCTCGTCCTGCCAGCGGGTCGCGTACCACCCGGTCGGCCCGCCGGTCTCGAGCGTCACCACGCCGGTGTTGTCGAGCGACCACCGCCCGGCCGTCGCGGCGTCGAGGTTCCCGGCGCGGGTCATGGCCCACAGCCGGATCATCGCGCCGTGGCTCACCGCCGCGACCGTCGCGGCGCCCGTGCCCAGCATCTCGTCCACCACGGCGTCGAACCGGTCGAGGGTCTCGCGGCCCGACTCCCCGCCCGGCATCACCGCGTCGAGGTCGCCCGACGCCCACGCCACCATCGTCGACAGGTAGCGGTGCACCGACGCCTCGTCCGTGCGCATCTCCAGGTCGCCGGCGAGCACCTCGCGCAGGCCTTCCCGCACCCGGACGTCGAGCCCGTGCGGCCGCGCCACCTCCGCGGCCGTCGCGCGCGCCCGGTCGAGCGTCGACGCGTACACGGCGTCGACCGGGTCGGCGGCCAGCGCCCGCCCGACGGCGCGGGCCTGCCGCTCGCCCTCCTCGGTCAGCGGGGCGCCGGGCGCGGCGGTGTCGAGCGCCGAGATCAGGTTGGACGGGGTCTGGCCGTGCCGGACGAGGTGCAGCCGCACGGTCACTCGCAGTTCTCGGTGGTGAACGTGCTCAGCTCGTCGCTCGCGGTGGACAGGTCCTCGGAGTCGGCCGACTCGGCGAACTGCTGCAGCGCGGCCGTGAACGCCTCCTGGTCGGACGGGTCGATGTCGGACAGGGCGTCGTCGAGGTCGGCGAACGTCGAGGTGAACACCTCCCACGAGTCGGCGATCTCGTCCGGGGCCTCGACCTCGTCGAACTGGTCCCGCGCCGTGCCGATCGCGTCGGCGAACGCCTGCGGGTCGTCGCTGAGCGACCCGGCCGCGGTGATCTCCGACATCGCGTCCTCGCCCGCGGAGCAGAACGCCTGCACCCGGTCGTCGTCGCCCGAGCAGGCGGCGAGCGGGACGGCGAGGGCGAGCAGCGCGGCGCCCGCCGCGGTGCGGCGGAGGGCTCGGCGGGACGGGCGGACGGCGGCGGCGCGGCGCGAGGTCATGGCCCCCACCCTGCCGGACCGCCCGCCGGGCGTCGAGGCGGGCGGGTCACGCCCGCAGCGGCACCTCGCGCTCCAGCCGGGCCTCCTCGTCCACCCGCGCCGCCCGCAGCCGCGACAGCACGACCGCCGTGGCCGCGATCAGCCCCGCCACGACCGCGATCGCCAGCCGCAGCGCGTGGTTCGCGTCCTCGCCCAGGCTCACGGCCACCACGGCCGGCGCGATCAGCAGCGCCACCAGGTTCATCACCTTGATGAGCGGGTTGATCGCCGGGCCGGCGGTGTCCTTGAACGGGTCGCCGACGGTGTCGCCGATGACCACCGCGTCGTGCGCCGGGGACCCCTTGCCGCCGTAGCGGCCGTCCTCGACCAGCTTCTTGGCGTTGTCCCAGGCGCCGCCGGAGTTCGCGAGGAACACCGCCATCAGCACGCCCGCGCCGATCGCCCCGGCCAGGAAGCCGGCGAGCGGGCCGATGCCGAGCCCGAACCCGACCGCGACGGGCGCGGAGGCGGCGAGCAGGCCGGGGGTGGCGAGCTCCCGCAGCGAGTCCCGGGTGCAGATGTCGACGACCTTGCCGTACTCCGGGCGCTCGGCGCCGGTCATGATCCCGGGGTGCTCGCGGAACTGCCGCCGCACCTCGTACACGATCGCCCCCGCCGCCCGGGTCACGGCGTCGATCGCCAGGCCGGAGAACAGGAACACCGTCGCCCCGCCCAGGATCACGCCGACCAGCGTCACCGGGCTGATCACCTGGTAGTCCGTCATCGCCAGCACGATGTCCCCGGGCACCTGGGTCAGCTGCAGGTCCGCGAGCGCCCCGGCCACCGCGTCCGCGTACGACCCGAACAGCGCCGTCGCGGCGAGCACGGCCGTCGCGATCGCGATGCCCTTGGTGACGGCCTTGGTCGTGTTCCCGACCGCGTCGAGGTCGGTGAGGATCTGGGCCCCCTCCTCGGTGACGTCGCCGGACATCTCCGCGATGCCCTGGGCGTTGTCGCTCACCGGGCCGAACGTGTCCATCGCGACGATCACGCCCACCGTCGTCAGCAGCCCGCAGCCCGCGAGCGCCACCAGGAACAGCGACAGCGAGATCGACCCGCCCGCCAGCAGGAACACCCCGCAGATCGCCGCCGCGATGGTGCCCGCGGTGTACACGGCGGACTCGAACCCCACGCCGATGCCGGACAGCACCACCGTGGCGGCGCCGGTCTGCGACGTGCGCGCCACGTGGATCGTGGGCTTCGAGGTGGTGCCGGTGAAGTACCCCGTCAGCCAGAGGATCACGCCCGCCAGCACGACGCCGATCGCGACCGCGCCGGCCGCCACGGCCCGCGGGTCGCCCGGGTGGTCGCCCAGCCCGGCCGTCCCCGCCAGGTCGGCGAACGAGGACGGCAGGTAGACGAACGCCGCCACCGCCGCGAGCACCGCGCCCGCCACCGCGGCCACCGCGAACCCGCGGTTGATCGCCGTCAGCCCGCTCTCGTCGCCGCGCACCCGGGTCACCACGACCCCGAGGGCCGCGACCACCGCACCGATCGCCGTCACGATCAGCGGGAACACCAGCCCCTCCTCGCCGAACGCCGCACGGCCGAGGATCAGCGCCGCCACCAGCGTCACGGCGTACGACTCGAACAGGTCGGCCGCCATCCCCGCGCAGTCGCCGACGTTGTCCCCCACGTTGTCCGCGATCGTGGCGGCGTTGCGCGGGTCGTCCTCGGGGATGTGCTGCTCGACCTTGCCGACCAGGTCGGCGCCCACGTCCGCCGCCTTGGTGAAGATGCCGCCGCCGACCCGCATGAACATCGCCAGCAGCGCGGCCCCGAAGCCGAAGCCCTCCAGCACCGCCGGCGCGTCGCCCCGGTACAGCAGCACGACCACCGCCGCGCCCAGCAGCCCCAGCCCGACGACCGACATCCCGACGACGCCGCCGGTCCGCAGCGCGATCCGCGCCCCGTTCGCCCGCCCGCCGGGCAGCGACGCCGCTGCGGCGACCCGCACGTTCGCCCGGGTCGCGAGCCACATGCCCAGGTACCCGATCGACGCGGAGAACCCGGCGCCCACCAGGAAGAACACCGAGCGGCCGATCTTCACCCCCGCGTCGCCCGGCAGCAGGAACAGCAGCGCGAACACCACCACGGCGAACAGCACCAGCGTGCGCAGCTGCCGCGACAGGTACGCCGCGGCGCCCTCCTGCACCGCCGCGGCGATGGCCCGCATCGACACGGACCCCTCGTCCGCGGCCAGGACCTGCCGGCGCAGCACCACCGCCACGACGAGGGCGGCGACCGCCACGGCCGCGATGACGCCGACCACCACCAGGCTCTCGGACCCGAGCTCGACCATGCATCCCCCTCGGACGCGGGGCACGGCCCTGCCCGAGCCGCCCCTCGGTTCGCGCTGCTCCGTTGCCGCGCGAGAGGACGCCACTGTAGCCAGATATGTCCGGTTGGGAAGGGGTGCGGGCGCGCCGCAGCGGGCCGGGGTCTGGGCCGAACGGGTGACGCGAGAGCCAGACCCCAACGGTCGCGCCGCCTGCCACGTCCACCGCACGACACTCGCCCCGGGAGCCGCGACCGCCGTTGCTCCCGGACAGCAGCAGCGGAGGACCCGTGACCTGGCAGGACGACCTGGCGGCGTTCGCGCGCGAGCGCGGCCCCGCGCTCGTGGGCTACGCCCGCCTGCTGACCGGCGACACCGCCGCGGCCGAGGACCTCGTGCAGGAGGCCGTCGTGCGCGTCTGGTCGCGCAGGCGCGCCGGCGCCGACATCACCTGGCTCGAGGCGTATGTGCGTCGCGCCGTCCTCAACGGCTGGGTGGACCAGTGCCGGCGGGACCGGGCCTGGCGGGACCACGCCCACCTGCTCATCGACGCGGTGCCGGTGCCGTCGCCCGAGCACGCCGCCGTCGACCGCGCGCGGGTCGCCGCCGCGCTGGAGCGGCTCTCGCCGCGGGAGCGCGCCTGCACGGTGCTCCGGCACTACGACGACCTGACCATCCCCGAGATCGCCCGCCGGCTCGACCTGTCCGACGGCGCCGTCAAGCGGTACCTCTCCGACGCGGCCCGCCGCCTCAGCGGCCTCCTCGGCCTGCCCGACGACCTCGACACCGAGGATCTCTCGACCACGAACGGAGGCCGGCGATGAGCGACGAGCTGCGCCGGGCGCTCGACGACCTCGTGCAGGGCGTCGCCGCCGAGCAGGACGCCCGCGCCCGAGCCGGGGGCGGACTGCCGATCTCCCGGATGACGGCCCGCGCACGACGCGGGCGGGTCCGCCGCGCCGCGCTGGTGTCCGCGATCACGGCGTGCGCGGTCCTCGGCGCCGCCGCCGGAGGAGTCGCGGTGGCGACCTGGGACCGACCGTCGCCTGCGCCGGCCGGCCCGCCGACCCGCACCGCCGTGCCGACGCCACGGCCCACCCCCGCGCCGACCACGGACGCCCCCACGGCGCCCAGGACTGTGCTCCCGACGGGCGACGGCTCGCTGCCGTTCGGCGCCTGCGGTTCCCTCGTGGCGTCGCCGACCGACCCCCCCGCGGCCCCGGAGGTCGTGCTCCGGCTGACGACGGCACCGGCGGCCGTGCCCCGCGGCGCGACGGTCGAGGTGCGGACCACGCTCGGCTCCTCCGGGGACATCGGGGTGGTCGGCACGGGCTCCGGCCCGCGGATCGTCGTCGCCCGCGACGGGGTCGTCGTCGCGGTCGCCGACACCTACCCCGCGGCCGCTCGGGTGGACACCGTGAACTTCGTCTACGACGACCCGCAGTACCCGTCGAGCGCGATCTTCGTCAGTCACATCACGCCGACCGTGTGCGACGCCCCCGGGGCCGTGGCGGGCGCGGCGCTGCCCGCCGGCGACTACGAGGTTTTCGCGCTCTCCAAGGCCTGGACCACCCCGCGCGACGAGCTGATGGGGCTCGTCGGTGACAGCGGCTGGACCGTGCAGGACGTCGCCGAGCACCTCCCCCTCGAGCACCGGTCCGCCGTGTCCGACCCGGTCACGCTCCGGATCGAGCCACGCGACGTCGACCCCGCGACGCTCCCGCCGGTGCCGACCGGGCCGCCCAGCCTCGAGGGCGCCGGCTCGTACTCGGACGCCTACAGCTACCCGGACCCGTGCACCCAGGCGGTCACCCCGAACGCGAGCGAGGGCGTCCTCACCGTCGCCGGCCCGGCGGGCACGGTCACGGCCGGCGACGACGTCGAGATCCGGACCACCTACGCCGGGTCCGGGCGGCTCACGCTCCGGCGCGCGAGCGACCTGCGGCTCGTCCGCGACGGCGAGGTCGTCGCGACGACCGTCGTGACATTCGGACGGGAGGACATCGACCACGGCACCACCGTGACCGCTGTCGCACCGACGTCCGTCGGACGGTCGTGCTCGGACGGCGCGACTGCGGAGATGGACGTCCCCGTACCGCCGGGGACCTACACGGCGTATCCCGTGACCGTGGTGAGCCCGGAGGGCCTCGTCGCCCCGGACGGCACCGACGTCCTGCCACGTGGCTGGGAGGGCGCCGCGCACGAGCTCGTCGGGGAGCCGTTCACGCTCGTCGTCCCCTGACCGCGACGCGTCGGGGAGGCGGACGCCCGGCTGCGCCGACCGGGTGAACGCCGCCTGGACCCCAACGTCCGGGCCCACCTCCTCGTCCCACCTCACGACAGGATCGCCCGGCCACCCCGCGCGGGCGGCCGACGACGAGGGGGACCACGTGGCGTGGCAGGAACAGGTGACGGAGTTCGTCGCCGCACGCGGCCCGGCGCTGGTCGGGTACGCCCGGCTGCTGACCGGTGACCACGACAGCGCGCAGGACCTGGTGCAGGACGCGCTCGCCAAGGCGTGGTCCCGGTGGCGGGCCGGCGCCGACATCGAGTCGCTGGAGGCGTACGTCCGGAAGGCCGTGCTGACGACCTACCTGGACCAGTACCGGCGCCGGCGGCTCTGGCAGGGGCGGGCCCACCTGCTCGCCACGCCCGAGGCCGAGGCGCCCACCGCCACGGCGACGGAGACCGCGACCGACCTGGAGTCCGCGCTGCGGCACCTGGGGCCGCGCGAACGGGCGTGCGTGGTCCTGCGGTTCTACGAGGACCTGACCGTCGCGGGCATCGCCGACCGGCTCGGGATCTCGGACGGTGCGGTGAAGCGCTACCTGTCGGACGGCACGAGGCGCCTGGGAGCGCTCATGGGGGAGGTGCGCCCGGCCGCGGAGACGGTCGAGGTGCGGACGGCGACGGAGGACCGGCGATGAACGAGCACGACCTGCACGGCGCGTTCGGCGACCTCGCCCGGCGGGGGGCCGACGACCAGGCGGAGCGGATGCGCAGGGGGGCCGGGCTCGCCGCGGGGGACATCACCCGGCGCGCGGCCCGCGGTCGGCAGCGGCGTGCGGCCGGCGCGTCCGTCACGACGCTGGCGGTCCTCGGCGCCGCCGTGCTGGGGGGCGTCGCGTTCGGCCGCGCCCCGGAGCCGCAGCCCGCCGTGCCGGTGCCGAGCCCCACGACCAGTGCGCCGGCACCCACGCCGAGCACCCCGGCACCGACTCCGTCCGAGACGCCGGCGCGCGGGACGGTCCTGGCCTCGGGCGACTCGTCGCTCCCGTTCGGAGCCTGCGGGTCGCTCGTCACGAGCCCCACGGCCCTCCCGCTCGACGACCGGTTCGGCGCACACGTGGAGACCACGAGCGGCCAGGTGCCCACAGGGCAGCAGGTCGCGGTCGACACGTGGGTCGACATGGGCACCTCGGCACCTGCGATCGCCGCTCTGCCGACCGCCGGGGCGACGATCGCCGTGGTGCGGGACGGGGTCGTCGTCGGCGTGTCGTCGTCGGGCACGGGGTCGGTGCCTGCGTGGCAGCTGGCGCACCGTGACCTCGGCGGCGTCCCCTCCGCGCGGGACTGGCTCGCCCCGGTCACCTGCGCCCCGGAGTCCCAGCCCGACGTGGTCGCCGGCGAGCCGCTGCCTGCGGGCAGCTACACGCTCCAGCCGTGGGCCGAGGTCGTCGACCTGGGTGATGACGAGGAGGTCCCGAGCGACGGCGGGCTCGTGGAGAGCGACGTCCTCGCGGCGCTCGGCGAGCACCGGATCGCGCTCGGGGACCCGGTCCCCCTCGTCATCGAGGGCGAGGACGCGACGACGATGGCGCCGACGCCGCACGTCGGTGACGCGCTCACCCCGGTGCCGCTCGTGGACTGGCCGACCTGCGGGCAGCCCGCACCGACCCCCAGCGACACGTCGCTGCGGCTCACGACACCCGCGTCCGGCACCCGGGTCGCCCTCGCGGACCTGAGCACCGTCCCCGCGACCTTCGAGTACGTCGGACCCGGGAAGCTCGTCTACCGCGAGGGTGGCTGGGGGTGGTTGACGCTCGTCCGGGACGGCATCGTCGTCGGCACCAGCTTCACGAGCTGGGACTCGGTCGGGACCAACGTGCTGGGCTCGGGCATCCCGCGGACGGCGGAGCGGGTCGGTCCCGAGGGACTCGTGGCGTGCTCGGGCACGGACCCGGGTCTGCCCGAGCTGCCGAGCGGGGAGTACCAGGCCTTCGTGCACGCGTTCCTCGCGCCGATCGCCTACGTCCTGCCGGACGGGACGACGACGCCGGGGCTCGCCACGGGCGACTGGACGTTCGTGGTCTCGGACCCGTTCACGCTGGTCGTCCCCTGACGCGTCGCTGAGCCGAACGGGTGGCCGGTACAACCTGCGGCACCCGGTGCTCGTCCACCTCACGAGACGATCGACACGACCAGGAGGACGAGCGTGCAGCACGGAGACGAGGCGGTCGCGGCGCTCGCCCGCGAGCGGGGACGCGCCCTGGTGGGCTACGCGTACCTGCTGACCGGGGACCTGCGCGACGCCGAGGACCTGGTGCAGGACGCGCTGGTCAAGACGATGGTGCGTTCCCGGTCCGGGGTGGACCTGGACACCGCGGAGGCGTACGTCCGCCGCGCGGTCCTGACCACGTTCGTCGACCGCCACCGCCGGCTCCGGCGGTGGCGGGACGCCGTCCCCCGGCTGGGGTACGAGAGCACGCTCCCGGTGCCGGACACCGGCGACCGGGTCACGGCCCAGCTCGACGTGCGAGCCGCGCTCGCGACCCTGCCGCGCCGGGAGCGCGCGTGCGTGGTGCTGAGGTACTACGACGACCTCCCGCTGGCCGAGATCGCCGACGTGCTCGGCGTGAGCGTCGGCGCCGTGAAGCGCTACCTGTCCACCGGGACGCACCGCCTGGAGGGCCTGCTGGGACCGGTGCACGGGCGCGCGGCGCGCGACGAGGAGAGGAGCTCGCTGTGACCTTCGACCTGAGCCGGGCGCTGGACGAGATGGCGGACGACGCGGCGGACCGGGGCCGGCCCGCCGACCCGGACCGCGTGGTCGGTCTGCGCCGGCGGCGGCGCGTCGTGCGGCGCGGGGCCGCCGGGGTGGCCGCGCTCGCGGCCGCGGGTGCGCTGGTCCTGACCGGCGCGACCCTGGCCGACCTCCGCTCGCCCGAGCCGCTGCCCGCGGTGCCGGCGCCCAGCCCGACGGCGCCTACTGCGGAGCCGACCCCGGAGGTGACGACCCCGCCCGAGCAGCCGGTGGCACCTGACCCGGTGACCCCACCGGCCACCGAGGAGCCGTCCGCGGGCACGCGTCCGCTCGTCGACCCCTACCGCACCCGGTGGGACGGGAGGGCGAGCCTGGTGTCCGACGCGCCGGCCTCGGGCGACGGGCTGGAGGACGGCGACTTCTTCGGCAGCGTCCTCGCGGTCGACCCGGGCGAGCGCACGATCACCGTCGACCTCGCGGTGTTCTACGGGGGCGCGGCCGCGACCGCCTGGGCGCGGGAGCACGCGCCGGAGCTGCTGGAGGACGGGATGGACCTCCCGCCCTCCGGCTTCGAGGTGGTCGACGACGTCCAGCGGTCGCGGACCGTGGCGCTCGCGCCGGACGCGGTCGTCACCGGGTTCTGCGTCCGCCCGGACGGGGTCGTGGAGCAGCACGCGCGGGACCTCGCCGGGCTCACCGGCCCGGGAGACGCGGGCTGCTCGGCGACCTCCCGGGTCGACGGCGCGGTCGGCGGGGCGTCGCGGTTCTGGGTGGACGTCCGGGGCGGCGAGGTCGTGCAGCTCGTCGGGCAGTACCTGTCCTGACGGTCCCGGCGCTCCGGCGCGCGGACACGGCACGGTGCGGCCACGGCGGGGCCGGCGGGCGCAGGGGGCCCGCCGGCCGCGCCGTGCCGGCCCGGGTCGGGTCAGCCGGGCGGTGCGACCGCCGGCAGCGGGTCCGCCTTCCGGGCGAGCATCCGCCGCTGCGCCTCCTGCACCAGCGCGTCGCCGTCCGCCGCCCCGGGCGCCGAGACGACCCAGGCCAGCCGGACGGACGGCTCGTCGGGGGCCCGGGGCAGCAGGGCCCGGCCGACACCCTCCACGACCCGGGCGACCTGGTCGCCGGCCTCCGCCGCGGGCACGCCCGGCAGCAGCACCACGGCCATCAGCTCGTCGCTGCCGGTGCGGCCGACCAGCGCACCGGCGGGGACACCGGCCGCGAGCCGCGCGGCGAGCACCCGGAGCAGCGCATCCCCGGCCGCGCCCCCGAACCGCGCGTTCACCGCCGCGAACCCGTCGACGTCGGCCTGGAGCAGCAGCAGCCGGCGCGCGCTCCCCGGCAGCAGCCGCGCCCACTCCCGCAGCGTGTGCAGCACCAGCTCGCGACCCGGCAGCCGGGTCAGCGGGTCGTGCAGCGACCGCTCCGACAGCGCGGCGACCAGCGCCCGCACCAGGTCGGACGTCGCGACTGCTCCCCAGGTGCCGGACCGGACCAGCACGTCGTCGTAGCGGGTCTCGCCGGACCGCTCCATCGCCCGGGTCGCCGACTCGACGATGCCGGTGCGCTCGTCGACCACCAGCGGCGACCAGTCCGCGACCTCGCCGACGGGGCGGCGCGCCAGCACCGCCCGCCCGTAGCCGAGCCGGCCGGTCTGCGCGTCGGTGAACCGTGCGCGCGACACCATGCCGATGCTGCCGTCCCGCTCGTCGACCACCGCCAGGCAGGGCAGGTGCGGCGAGCGGAACAGCACCTCGACCTCGCTCATCGGCAGGTCGCGGTCCACCACCGCCACCGGCACGGCGATCTCGCCCACGGAGCGGTGCACCCCGCCGACGGCGCGGGAGGTGCGGACGAGGAGGTCGACGTCGTTCGGCACGACCGTATGGTGCCGCCGCGGGCGGGGCGCGCCGCGCGCGGGGCGGCGGAGGCGCCGAGACTTCCCGCTGCGTTCACCGGGACGTCGCCGTGGACCACCCCTCCGGGTGAGGGTCAGCCCTCGCGGTCGGCGGCCAGCGCCTCGTCCACCGTCTCCCGGATGGTGAACACCTGGGTGAGCGCGGTGATGCGGAACACCTTGAGCAGCCGCTCGGAGTCGATGACGAGCTGCAGCCGCCCGTCGAGCCCCCGGACGCGCTTGAGCACGCCCACCAGGAGGCCCAGCCCCGTGGAGTCCATGAACCGCACCTCGGTGAGGTTCACGACCAGGTCCACGTGCCCGGCGTCGACCAGGGCGGTGAGCTTCTCGCGCAGCGCGGGCGCGGTGTACACGTCGATCTCGCCGGTCACGTCGACGACGGTCCTGCCCTCGACGGTCCTGCTCGCCACGCTGACGTCCACAGGAGCTCCCCTCTGTCTTCCGGGAGCATTCAAACAGACCGCGCGCCCCCGACCGGCGTGTTGCGTGCTCACGCGTGTCCGCCGGCCGCCTCCGGCCGCGGCACCGTCGGGGTCGGCCGGTGCGCGCGGGACCCGCGGCGGGGCGCGGTCAGCGCGTCGTGGCGGGCCCGTCGACCGCGGCGAACGCCACCGCGTCGCCCGGGCGGAGCTGCGCGGCGAGGTCCCGCGACCGCGGCTCGACGACCGCGAGCACCGGGTAGCCGCCGGTCACCGGGTGGTCCGCGCCGAACACCACCGGGCGACCGTCGGGCGGCACCTGCACCGCGCCCGGCACCAGCGGCTCGGACGGCAGCTCCCCGCGGTCCGCGCGCCCGACCGCCGGGCCGTCGAGGCGCAGCGCGACACGATCGCTCGCCGGGGTGACCGCGTACCGGACCCCGAGCAGCCGGTCGAACGCGCCCGGCGCGAACCAGTCCGCGCGGGGCCCCGGCGTCACGCGCAGCACCGCGATCCCCGGCCAGTCGCGCGGCGGGTCGGCCCACGGCTGGGCGGCGTCGACGACCTCGGCACCGACGGGCAGCACGTCCCCGGCGGCCAGTGCTGCGGGTCCCAGGCCGGCGAGGCGGTCGGCCGAGCGCGACCCGAGCACCGGCGGCACGTCCAACCCGCCGCGGACCGCCACGTAGAGCCGCAGGCCATGGGTCGCCGAGCCGGTCCGCAGCACCCCACCGGGCGGGACGCGCGTGGCGGCGTGCGCGGCGACCGGGACGCCGTCGACGTCGGCCGGGACCTCGGCGCCCGCGAGCGCGACCACCCCGCCGGCCGGGAACCGGAGCACCAGGCCCCCGAGCAGCACCTCCAGGCCCGCGGCGCCGGGGGCGTTGCCGACGAGGCGGTTGGCCAGGCGGAGCGCGCCGGCGTCGGCCGCGCCGGACCTGCCCACGCCGACCGCCGCCAGGCCCGGGCGGCCGCGGTCCTGGACCAGCGTCAGCGGGCCGGGGGCGAGGACCTCGACGGCGG
>NZ_JAKRMS010000074.1 GCF_022346185.1 Cellulomonas sp. ACRRI
CAGCACCGCCGTGGTGGAGAACCACACCAGCGCGACCGCGGCGCCGGTGAACACGAAGGTCCACACGTACAGGATGATCACCGCGCGCCGGTGCGAGTGGCCCAGCGCCAGCATCCGGTGGTGCAGGTGCATCCGGTCCGGGTGGAACGGCGACTTCCCGGACCCCACCCGGCGGATCACGGCCAGCCCCATGTCGAGCAGCGGCAGCAGCAGCACCGCCAGCGGCAGCAGGATCGGCAGGAACGCCGGGAACGACTGCCGGGTGGAGGCGATCGCCGGGTCGATCTGCCCGGTCACCTGGATGCCCGCCGCGGCGATGACCAGGCCGATCAGCATGGAGCCGGAGTCGCCCATGAAGATCCGCGCCGGGTTGAAGTTGTGGGGCAGGAAGCCCAGGCACGCCCCGACCAGCAGCGCGACGACGAGGGTCGCGAGGTTCGAGTAGTCCCCCGGGCTCGCCTCGCGCGTGAGCTGGTAGGAGTACAGGAAGAACCCGGCGCCGCCGATCGCGATCAGCCCGGCGGCGAGCCCGTCCAGCCCGTCGACGAAGTTGACGGCGTTCATCGCGACGACGACCACCAGCACCGTCAGCCCGAGCCAGATCCGGTCCGAGCCGAGCACCACGCCGTCGATCGGGAGCTGGTAGAGCTGCACGCCCATGGACGCCATCACGAACGCGGCGAGCACCTGGCCCACCAGCTTCGTCATCCAGTCCAGGTCCCAGATGTCGTCGGCCACGCCCAGGGCGCACACGATCGTGGCGGCGGCGGCGATGCCGATGATCGGCTCCGGCCGGTCGAAGACGTCGCCGAGGAACGGCAGCTGGCTCGCCATCAGCAGGCCGACCATGATCCCGGCCCACATCGCCAGCCCGCCGAGGCGCGGCGTGGGGATGGAGTGCACGTCCCTGCTCCGCACGGCCGTGATCGCGCCCCAGCGGAGCGCGCACCACCGCGCCAGCGGCGTCAGCACGTACGTCGCCGCCGCGGCGATCAGCAGGAGCAGGAGGTACGCCCTCACCGGCCGGCGTCACCCGCCTGGACGGGGGCGACCTCGCGGAGGCGCTCCAGGGAGATGGCGCCCTGCCGGACGACGCGCAGCTCGTCGCCGGTGGCGTCCACGATCGTCGAGGCGACCTGGCCCGGGGTGCGGCCGCCGTCCAGGTAGGTCTGCACCCGGTCGCCGAGCTGCTCGTAGGCCTCGCCGACCTCGAGCGCCGACGGCTGGCCGGTGCGGTTCGCGCTGGACACCGCCATCGGGCCGGTGCGGCCGAGCAGCGCGAGCGCGACCGGGTGGTCGGGCACCCGCAGCGCGACCGTGCCGTGCGTCTCGCCCAGGTCCCAGGCGAGCGACGGCTGCGCGACCAGGATGATCGTCAGCCCGCCCGGCCAGAACGCCTCCGCGAGGTCGCGCGCCGCGGCCGGCACGCCCATCGCGAGGCCGTCCATCGTGCGCGCGTCCGGCATCAGCACCGGCGGCGGCATCTGGCGGCCGCGGCCCTTCGCGGCGAGCAGCGCGGCGACCGCCGCAGGCGTGAAGGCGTCGGCGCCGATCCCGTACACCGTGTCCGTCGGCAGCACGACGAGGCCGCCGCGGGAGACGGTGTGCACGGCGGCGTCGAGGGCGGGGCCCCAGGTCGCGGGGTCGGTGGCGTCCAGCACGGCGTCGGCAGTCACGGCTGCGAGTCTCCCACGCCCGGCTGGGCGTCCGGACGCGGCTCGCTGGCGGCGGGGGTGCCGGCGCGGCGGCGGGCCACGAGCATCCGGGGCCGGCCGGTCAGGTCCGGGCGGGACGCGACCGCCTCGAACGCGCCGGTCGCCTCCGCGGCCGCCCGGGCGGCGGCGTCCTGCACCTCGGCGTGCTCCATCACCAGCAGCCCGCCGGGCACCAGCAGCCGGGCCGCGGCGGCCAGCACCGCGCGCGGCACCTCCAGGCCGTCCACGCCGCCGCCGTACAGCGCGAGGTCGGGGTCGTGGTCGCGGACCTCCGGGTCGACGGGCACCGCGTCCGGCGGGATGTACGGCGGGTTCGACACGACGACGTCGACCGCGCCGTCGAGGTCCGCCAGCAGCGCCGCATCGCGGACGTCGCCGAGCTCCACCCGGACCCCCGCCGCGCCGACCCGCTCGCCGTTCGCGCGGGTCAGCGCCACGGCGGCCGGGGACGCGTCCACCGCGGCCACCCGCGCCTCGGGGACCTCGGTCGCCAGCGACAGGGCGATGCCGCCCGCGCCGCAGCACAGGTCCACGACGACCGGGGCCCGGCCCTCGGTGGCGAGGCGCGCGGCCTCGTCGATCCCGACCTGCGCGACCGTCTCCGTCTCCGGCCGGGGCACGAACACGCCGGGCTCGACGCGCAGGGTGAGGTAGCGGAACACCGTCGACCCGACGATGTGCTGCAGGGGCTCCCGGCGCCGGCGCCGGTCGACCAGCCCGGCGAACTCCTCGGTGAATCCGTCCGGCACCGGCGGGGCCAGCACGAGGTCGAGCCGCGGCAGGCCGAGCGCGTGCGCGGCGAGCGCGGTCGCGTCGTGCCGGGGCGACCCGACGCCGGCCTCGGCCAGCACGCGGGTGGCGGCCTCGACCAGGGCGCGCATGGTGGGCGCGCCGGGGGCCTGCGCGGGGGCGCCGGGCGCGCCCGGGGCGGTCACCGCTCCCCCGCGGCGGCCAGCCGGGCGGCCTCGTCGGCGTCGACCGCCGACTGCACGACCGGGCCCAGGTCGCCGTCGAGCACCGCGTCCAGGTTGTACGCCTTGTACCCGGTGCGGTGGTCGGCGATCCGGTTCTCCGGGTAGTTGTACGTCCGGATCCGCTCCGAGCGGTCCACCGTCCGCACCTGCGACCGCCGGGCCTCGCTCGCCGCGGCCGCCGCCTCCTCCTGGCGGGCCGCCAGCAGCCGGGCGCGCAGGACGCGCATGGCCTGCTCGCGGTTCTGCAGCTGCGACTTCTCGTTCTGCATCGACACCACGATGCCCGTCGGCAGGTGGGTGATCCGCACCGCCGAGTCGGTCGTGTTCACCGACTGCCCGCCGGGCCCCGACGACCGGTACACGTCGATCCGCAGGTCGTTCGGGTCGATCTCGACCTCGCCCTCGTCCTCCACCTCGGGGAAGACCAGCACGCCGGCCGCCGACGTGTGGATGCGGCCCTGCGACTCGGTGACCGGCACCCGCTGCACGCGGTGCACGCCGCCCTCGTACTTCAGGCTCGCCCAGACGCCGTCGGCCGGGTCGGTGACCGCGCCGCGCGCCTTGATCGCGACCTGCACGTCCTTGTACCCGCCCAGGTCGGACTCGGTCGACTCGAGCGTCTCGGCCTTCCACCCCCGGCGCTCGGCGTACCGCAGGTACATCCGCAGCAGGTCGCCGGCGAACAGCGCCGACTCCTCGCCGCCCTCCCCCGCCTTGATCTCCAGGATCACGTCGCGGGCGTCGTCCGGGTCGCGCGGCACCAGCACCCGGCGCAGCTTCTCCGCCGCCTGCTCCTCGGCCTCGGCCAGCGCCGGCAGCTCGGCGGCGAACGCGGCGTCGTCCTGCGCGAGCTCGCGGGCGTCCGCGAGGTCCTCCGCCGCCGCCCGCCACGCGCCGTGCGCCTGCGCGACCCGGCCGAGCTCGGCGTACCGCCGGCCGAGGGTGCGCGCCAGCGCCTGGTCGGCGTGCACCGCCGGGTCGGCGAGCTGCTGCTCGATCCGCGCGTGCTCGTCGAGCAGCGGGCGGGCGGCCGCGAACGGGTCGGTCATCGCGGGTTCTCCTGGGGGGTGGGCGCCGCGGCGCGTGGCGTCGCCGGTCGCCCGGCGGCCTGCGGGGGCGGCGGACCCGTCCCCTGACATGCGAAGACGCCGGTGCCCGGCGGTCCTCGGGGGACCGCCGCGCACCGGCGTCAGGACGGCTAGTTCGCCGAGCGCTTGCCGTAGCGCGCCTCGAACCGGGCCACGCGGCCACCGGTGTCGAGGATCTTCTGCTTGCCCGTGTAGAACGGGTGGCAGGCGCTGCAGACGTCGGCGCGGATCTCGCCGGAGGTCTCGGTGGAGCGCGTGGTGAACGTGTTGCCACAGGTGCAGGTCACCTGGGTCACCACGTACTCGGGGTGGATGTCGTTCTTCACAGGTGTTCTCCTCGGGTAGGGCCTCCGGGTCGTGCGCGCGAGCCGCGCACGTGAACCGCAGACCGACGGGACAGTCTGCCAGAACAGCGGGCGGGGCGGAAATCTTCCCCGGGGCGCGAGCCCGCCGGGGCCGACCCGGCGTCGGGGCCGATGAGCGCGCGACGCGCCCCGCTGACCCTGTCCGCACCTGGTCGCCGACGGGGTGCACGAGCCGTCCTGAGCCGCGCCCCTACGATGGCGCGCATGCTC
Organism: Cellulomonas sp. ACRRI; assembly: GCF_022346185.1. Lineage (GTDB taxonomy): Bacteria > Actinomycetota > Actinomycetes > Actinomycetales > Cellulomonadaceae > Cellulomonas. Next base: position 4,353 of record NZ_JAKRMS010000074.1, read on the forward strand.
CGCATCGGCCTGGTGATCGACGACGGCCTCGACAAGCCGGACGGGGTGCAGCAGATCGTGCTGACCCTCGGCCGCCGGCTCGCCGCCCTCGGCCACGAGGTGCACTACCTCACCTCCACGACCGCGCGCACCGACCTGCCGCACCTGCACGTGCTGGGGCGCACCGTCGCCGTGCGGTTCAACGGCAACCGGCTGCGCAGCCCGCTCCCCGCCCGGCGCGCGGACGTCCGCCGGCTGCTCGCCGAGGTCCCGTTCGACGTCCTGCACGTCACCATGCCGTACAGCCCGCTGCTCGCCGGGCGCGTCGTCTCCGCGGCCCCGCCGCGCACCGCCGTCGTCGGGCAGTTCGTCATCTACCCGCAGGACCGGCCGACCCGGTGGGGCATCCGGGCGCTCGGCCTGCTCGAACGGCGGCGGCTGCGGCGGTTCGACGCGATCAGCGCGCTGTCCGAGGCGGCACGGGAGTCGGTGCGCGAGGGCTTCGGGCGGGACGACGTGCCGGTCATGGGCGGGCCCGTGGAGCTGTCCGGCGGGACGGCGCCGGAGGCACCGGCGCGCGACGCAGCGGCGGCCGACGAGTCCGACCGCCCCGTGCGGATCGTGTTCCTCGGCCGGCTGGTCGAGCGCAAGGGCCCGCGCGAGCTGCTCGCCGCCGTCGCCGCGATGCCGGCCACCCGCCCGTGGACGCTCACCCTCGCCGGCCGGGGTCCGCTCCTGGAGGACCTGCGCGAGCGGGCCCGCGCCGCCGGGATCGCCGACCGGGTCGACTTCCCCGGCTTCGTCGCCGAGGAGGACAAGGCCGCCCTCCTCGCCGGGGCGGACGTCGTCGTCCTGCCGTCCACCGGCGGCGAGAGCTTCGGCATGTCCGTGGTCGAGGCCCTGGCCGACGCCGGCGGCGTCGTGCTCGCCGGCGACAACCCCGGCTACCGCACGCCGATGGCGGGCCTGGAGGACCAGCTCGTCGACCCCCGGGACACCGCGGCGTTCGCCCGCACCCTCGCCCGGTGGGTCGACGACCCGGCGGCACGCGCGGCGGCCCGAGCCCCGCAGCGCGCCGCGGCGCAGCGGTTCGAGGCCGGCGAGATCACGGCCACGACCCTCGCCTGGTACGAGGCGGCCATCGCCGCCCGCCGCGCGGGCGCCCGCGCCCCGCGCTGACCCGCGCGCACCCTCGCCCTCGCGCGCGCTCCCGCCGGGACGCACGACGGGGCGGCAACCCCGGGAGGGTGCCGCCCCGTCGTGGGTGGGTGCGTCAGACGATCGCGCGGGTCTGCGCCTCGTCGTGGTGGCCGTGGCCGTTCTGGGCCGGGGTCGTCTTCTGCACCTGGAGCAGGAACTCGACGTTGCTCTTGGTCTCGCGGAGCTTGCCGAGCAGCAGCTCGATCGCCTGCTGCTGGTCCAGCGCGCCCATGACCCGCCGGAGCTTCCAGATGATCTTGAGCTCGTCCGGGGCGATGAGGATCTCCTCGCGGCGGGTGCCGGACGCGTTGACGTCCACCGCCGGGAAGATCCGCTTGTCCGCGAGCGACCGGGAGAGCCGGAGCTCCATGTTCCCGGTGCCCTTGAACTCCTCGAAGATGACCTCGTCCATCTTGGAGCCGGTCTCCACCAGCGCCGAGGCGAGGATCGTCAGCGAGCCGCCGTGCTCGATGTTGCGCGCGGCGCCGAAGAACCGCTTCGGCGGGTAGAGCGCCGAGGCGTCCACGCCGCCGGACAGGATGCGCCCGGAGGCCGGGGCCGCCAGGTTGTACGCGCGGGACAGGCGGGTCAGCGAGTCCAGCAGCACCACCACGTCCTGGCCGAGCTCGACCAGGCGCTTGGCGCGCTCGATCGCGAGCTCCGCGACCATGGTGTGGTCCGAGGCGGGGCGGTCGAAGGTCGAGGCGATGACCTCGCCCTTCACGGTCCGCTCCATGTCCGTGACCTCCTCGGGGCGCTCGTCGACGAGCACGACCATGAGGTGGACCTCGGGGTTGTTCGCGGTGATCGCGTTGGCGATCTGCTGCATGATGATCGTCTTGCCGGCCTTCGGGGGCGCGACGATCAGGCCGCGCTGGCCCTTGCCGATCGGGGCGACGATGTCGATGACCCGCGGCGTGAGGTGGTTCGACTCGTTCTCGAGACGCAGCCGGTCCTGCGGGTACAGCGGGGTCAGCTTGGTGAACTCGGGGCGGGTGCGCGCCTGCTCCGGCGCCATCCCGTTGACCGTGTCGAGCCGCACGAGCGCGTTGGCCTTGTTCGGCCGGCCCGCGCCGCCCTGGCCCTGCTGCTCGCCCTCGCGGGGCGCGCGCACGGCGCCGGTGATGGCGTCGCCGCGGCGCAGGCCGGCCTTGCGGACCTGCGCGAGCGGCAGGTACACGTCGTTCGGGCCGGGCAGGTAGCCGCTGGTGCGGACGAAGGCGTAGGAGTCCAGCACGTCGAGGATGCCGGCGACCGGGACGAGGACGTCGTCCTCGGCGATCTCCACCTCCTCGTACGGCAGGTCGCCCACGCCGCCGCGCTGACCGCGGCCGCGCTTGCGGCCGTCGCGGTCGCGGTACCGGTCGCGCGAGCGCCGGCGGCGGCCGCCGCGCTCGTCGTCGTCCTGGCCCGGGTCCTGCGCGCCCTGCTCGGACGCCTGGCCGGGCTGGCGCTGCTGGTCCTGCTGCTGGCGCTGGCGCTGGCCGTCGGGCTGCTGGTCGCGGCGCTCGCCGCGCTCCGGACGGTCGCCCCGCTCGCCGCGGTCGCCGCCGGACGTCGGGCCCTCGGGCAGCGTCACGTCGACGGTGGGCGCGCCGGCGCCGCGGCCCGCGCGACGGGAGCGGCGCTCGCCGGTGACGGTGCCGACCGCGTCCGCCGCGCGCGCCGCGCGGTCGTCCGCCTGGTGCCGGGAGTCGAGCGAGCGCTCGACGGCCTCGAGGCCGGCCAGCACGTCGACGACGCGGCCGCGGCCCTCGGCCGGCGCGTCGGCGGCCGGGGCGGACGCCTCGGGCGCGGCGGCCTCGGCGCGCACGGACCGGCGACGCTGCCCGCGGGGCGCGGCGTCGGCGTCCGGGGTCGCGGCATGCTCGGCCGGGGCGGTGCTCGCGGCCGCGCCGGCGACCGGCGCGGTGGGCTCGGCGGCCGGCGCGGCGTCGGCCCGGCCCGCGTCCCGCGTCGCCGCGCGGCGCGTGCGGCCCGCGGGGCGCTCGCCGCCGCCGGCGCGCTTGGCCTGGATGGCGTCCACCAGGTCGCTCTTGCGCATCCGGGAGGTCCCGGTCACGCCGAGCTCGGCGGCCAGGGCCTGCAGCTCCGGCATGCGCATGGCGGAGACGGCGCCACCACGGGCGGAGCCGCCGGAGGCGCTGCTCACGGCCGGCTCGATGGTGTCTGTCACGAAGGACCCTTCCCCCTCGTCGGGGACCGCCGCCCACGGTCGGGGCGCGCGGTCCGCGTCCGGCCCTCAGTCGGGTCCGGCGCGTCGGTGAAGCCGCACGGGTCACGCCGATCGCGTCGACTCGCGTGGGCTGGATCGCTCCCGGGCTCGTCTCCTGAGCGACGCTGCACCGGAAAATGGCTGAGCGGATGTCAGGACGAGACCCGGGGAACGGCGCCAGCATAGCACCGGGGCGCGTCGATCAGGGCAGTCTCCGGGCCTGGGCACCGTCGGTGTCGATCGCCAGCGGCACGATCCGCCAGCCCCCCATCACCCCGCCGAAGACCTGCTGCAGCGCGGCGTCCGCGTCGGTGGGCCGGCCGCCGTCCGCGCCGGGCTCCCCGGCCGCGCGGGCGAGCACGAGCACGGTCGGCCCCGCGCCCGACACGACGGCCGCCACGTCCCGCGCGCGGAGCGCGTCGACGAGGGCCAGGCTCTCCGCCATCACGGGGCGCCGGTAGCCCTGGTGCAGCCGGTCCTCCGTCGCCGGCTGCAGCAGGTCCGGGCGGCGGCCGAGCGCCTCGACCAGCAGCGCCGCGCGACCCGCCTGGAACGCGGAGTCGCCGTGCGGCACCTGCGCCGGCAGCACGCCGCGCGCGTGCGAGGTCGACAGCCGGCTCGACGGCACCACCGCGACCGGCGCGACGTCCGGGTGCACGGCCAGCCGTGCCGCGCGCACGGCGTCGTCGCCCTCCGACCACGCCACCGTCGCGCCGCCCAGCAGCGCGGGCGCCGCGTTGTCCGGGTGGCCCTCCAGCTCCGTCGCCAGCCGCAGCACCACGTCGTCGTCCAGCGACTCCGGCTCGGCGACCAGCGCCCGCGCCGCGAGCAGCCCCGCGACCACCGCCCCCGCCGACGACCCGAGGCCCCGCCCGTGCGGGATCCGGTTCCGGCAGGTCAGGTGCAGCCCGGTCTGCGGCGCACCGACGTGGTCGAGCGCGTGCCGCAGGGCGCGGACGACCAGGTGGTCGTCGCCGGACGGCACCTCCTGCGCACCCTCCCCCACGACGTCCACGACCACGTCGGCCGCACCGAGCGCGCGCACCTCGACCTCGTCGTGCAGCGCCAGCGCGAGGCCCAGGGCGTCGAAGCCCGGGCCGAGGTTCGCGCTCGTCGCCGGGACGCGCACCCGCGCCCGGTCGGCTCCCAGTCGCACGGCGGGTCTCAGCCGAGGCCGAGCGCGGTGGCGATCTCGACCACGTCCGGGCGGACCCGGGTGGTCTCGACCTCCGTGCCGTCGGCCGTGCGGAGCGCCCACTGCGGGTCCTTCAGGCCGTGGCCGGTGACGGTCACGACGACGCGGGCCCCGGCGGGCACGCGACCCTCCTGGGCGAGGCGCAGGATCCCCGCGACGCCGGCGGCGGACGCCGGCTCGACGAACACGCCGACCTCCGCGGACAGCACGCGGTGCGCGTGCAGGATCTCGTCGTCCGTCACGGCCTCGATCAGCCCGCCCGACAGGTCGCGCGCGGCCTCGGCCTGCGTCCAGGACGCCGGGTTGCCGATCCGGATCGCCGTCGCGATCGTCTCGGGCTCGGTGATCGGGTAGCCGTGCACGATCGGGGCCGCACCGGCCGCCTGGAAGCCCCACATCGCCGGGGTGTGCGTGGCGACCGGGTCCAGGTCGGAGCCGGCGTCCAGGCCCGCGTACTCGCGGAAGCCCTTCCAGTACGCGGTGATGTTGCCGGCGTTGCCGACGGGCAGCGCGTGGATGTCGGGGGCGTCGCCGAGGGCGTCGACGATCTCGAACGCACCGGTCTTCTGGCCCTCGATGCGGTCCGGGTTCACCGAGTTCACCAGCTCGACCGGGTACGCCTCGGCGAGCTTGCGCGCGGCGACCAGGCAGTCGTCGAAGTTGCCGTCGACCTGGAGGAGCGTGGCGCCGTGCGCGACCGCCTGGCTGAGCTTGCCCATCGCGATCTTGCCGTCCGGCACCAGGACGGCGCACACCATGCCCGCGGCCGTGGCGTACGCGGCGGCCGAGGCGGAGGTGTTGCCGGTGGACGCGCAGACGACGGCCCTGGCGCCGCGCCCGGCGGCGGCGGACATCGCCGTCGTCATGCCGCGGTCCTTGAACGAGCCGGTCGGGTTCATCCCCTCGACCTTGACGAACACCTCGGCGCCGGTCAGCCGCGACAGCGCGGGCGCCTCGACGAGCGGCGTGCCGCCCTCGCCGAGGGTGACCACGCGCTGCTGGACGTGCGCGGGCAGGCGGTCGGCGTACTCGCGGATCACGCCGCGCCACTGGTGGGCCATCAGGCTCCCTCGACTCGCAGGACGGAGACGACCTCGCGGACGGAGCCGAGGTCGCGGATCGCGGCGACCGTCGCCGCGAGCGCGGCCTCCGGCGCCTCGTGCGTGGTGATGACCAGGCGGGCGACACCGGGTGCGTCGTCGCCGGCGCCGGTCGCGTCGGCGGGCGCGGCGTCGGCGGGTGACTGCCGCACGGCCTCGATCGACACGCCGTGCTCGGCGAGGACCGCCGAGACGTGCGCGAGCACGCCCGGCCGGTCGTCGACGTCGAGCCGCACCTGGTACCGCGTGCGCGCCGACTCGGCGGGCAGCACCGGCAGGGCCGCGTACCAGGACTCGGCCGGCCCGCGCCCGCCGTGCACCCGGTGCCGGGCGGCCGACACGACGTCGCCGAGCACGGCGCTCGCCGTCGGGGCGCCGCCCGCGCCGCGGCCGTAGAACATGAGCTCGCCGGCGGCCTCGGCCTCGACGAACACCGCGTTGAAGGCGCCGCGCACGCCCGCCAGCGGGTGGCTCAGCGGCACCAGCGCCGGGTGCACCCGCACCTGCACGCCCTCGGCGCCGTCCGCGGTCGCCCGGCGGTCCGCGATCGCCAGCAGCTTGATGACGTGGCCGGTGCGCGCGGCCCACGCCACGTCGTCCGCGGTCACCTGCATGATCCCCTGGCGGTCGACGTCGTCGATCGACACCCGGGTGTGGAACGCGAGCGACGCGAGGATCGCGGCCTTCGCGGCGGCGTCGAAGCCCTCGACGTCGGCGGTCGGGTCGGCCTCGGCGTAGCCCAGCGCCTGCGCCTCGGCCACGGCGTCCGCCAGGTCGAGGCCCTCGGTCGCCATGCGGTCCAGCACGTAGTTGGTCGTGCCGTTCACGATGCCGAGCACGCGGTGCACCCGGTCGCCCGTGAGCGACTCGCGCACGGGGCGCACCAGCGGGATCGCGCCGGCGACGGCGGCCTCGAAGTACAGGTCGACACCCGCGGCGTCGGCGGCCTGGTAGAGCGTCGGGCCGTCCTCGGCCAGCAGGGCCTTGTTGGCCGTGACCACCGCCGCGCCGTGCTCGATCGCGCGGAGGAGCAGCCCGCGCGCCGGCTCGATGCCGCCGACGACCTCGACGACGACGTCGGCCTTCGCGACCAGGCCCTCGGCGTCCGCGGTGAGCAGCGCCCGGTCGACCACCGGGTCGCGGGGCGCCTCGACGTCGCGCACGGCCACCCCGACGAGCTCCAGCGGCGCCCCGACCCGCGCGGCGAGGTCGGACGCCTGCGTCGTGAGCAGCCGGACGACCTCCGTGCCGACGACCCCGCAGCCGAGCAGCGCGACGCGCACCGCGGGGCGGGCGGTCGCGCCCGTGGCGGGCGAGGTGGGGCTGACGGACTCGTCGCGTGCGGTCACCGCGTGCACCTTCCGATCACGCCCGGTCTGCTCCGGGCCTGCTGGGGTGGGGTCCGGCGCAGCGGCGCCCGACCGGACCACAGGATAGGGGCGCGCCCTCGGCGGGCGGCCGGGTATCCACACCGTGGGCGTGGCGGCCCGCGACATCAACCGACGCCCGGCCACCTACCCAGCGCTGCCCGCGGGGACTGCGGGCAGGGCGGGCACGGCGGGGACTGCGGGCACGGCTCAGCCCAGGTCGAGCGCCAGCAGGTCGTCCTCGGTCTCGCGCCGCACCAGCACCCGCGTCGCCCCGTCGCGCACGGCGACCACGGGCGGCCGCGGCACGTGGTTGTAGTTCGAGGCCATCGACCGCCCGTAGGCCCCCGTCGCGGCGACCGCGAGCAGGTCGCCCGCCGCCACGTCGGCCGGCAGCTGCACCTCGTGCACGACGATGTCACCGCTCTCGCAGTGCTTGCCGACCACGCGCGCGAGCACCGTCTCGGCGGCACCCTCCCGGGACACGACGGCCGCGTGGTAGTGCGCGCCGTACAGGGCGGGCCGGATGTTGTCGCTCATCCCGCCGTCGACGGAGACGTACAGCCGCGACCGGCCCTCGTCGAGCGACACCGGCTTGACGGTGCCCACCGTGTACAGGGTCAGCGTCGTCGGTCCGACGATCGCCCGGCCCGGCTCGAACGACAGCCGCGGCAGCGGCGTGCCGAGCGCGGCGCAGGTCGCGTCGACCGCCGCGGCGATCTCCTTCGCGATCCGGTCGACGTCGAGCGGCACCTCGCCGGGCAGGTAGGCGATGCCGAACCCCCCGCCGAGGTCGACCTCCGGCACCAGGTACCCGGTGCGCGCGGCCAGGTCGGCCCGCAGCCCGAGCACCGACTGCGCCGCGACCGCGAACCCCGCCGGGTCGAGGATCTGGGAGCCGATGTGCGAGTGGATGCCGAGCAGCCGCAGCTCGGGGTGGCGCAGCACGAGCTGCAGCGCCGTGCGTGCCGGGCTGTCGCCGCCGTCGGCGGGCGTCGCGACCGACAGGCCGAACTTCTGGTCCTCGTGCGCGGTGGAGATGTACTCGTGGCCACCTGCGTGCACGCCGGTGGTGACCCGGACCATCACGGACGCCGGCTCGGCGCCGGCCCCGCGCGCCCGGACGGCCGCGGCCACCCGCTCGACCTCGCCGAGCGAGTCGACGATGATCCGCCCCACCCCGGCGTCGAGCGCCCGGGCGATCTCGGCGTCGGACTTGTTGTTCCCGTGCAGGCCGAGGTCCGCGCCCGGCACGCCGGCCCGCAGCGCGACGGCGAGCTCGCCGCCGGTCGAGGTGTCGACCCGCAGGCCCTCCTCGTGCGCCCAGCGGGCGACGGCGACGGACAGGAACGCCTTGCCGGCGTAGTACACGTCCACGCCGGCGCCCACCTCGGCGAAGGCGGACTCGAACGCGGTCCGCAGCGCCCGGGCGCGCGCCCGGAAGTCGGCCTCGTCCAGCACGTACGCCGGCGTGCCCTGCTCGGCGGCGAGGTCGCGCAGGTCCACCCCCGCGACGCGCACGGCCCCGTCGGCGCCCCGGCCCGCGGAGGCGGGCCAGGGCAGGCCGAGCGGGGCCGGCGCGGCGGACGGGCCGCCGGTCACATGCGCTCCGGCGCGCTCACGCCCAGCATCGCCAGGCCGTTCGCGAGCACCTGGCGGGTGGCGTCGTTCAGCCACAGGCGGGTGCGGTGCACGTCGGACACGTCCTCGTCGCCGAACGGCAGCACGCGGCGCTGGTCGTACCACTTGTGGTACGCCCCGGCGAGCTCCTCCAGGTACCGGGCGACGCGGTGCGGCTCGCGCAGCTCCGCGGCCTGCGCGACGATCCGCGGCAGCTCGGCGATCTTGCCGAGCAGCACCGACTCGGTCGCGTGGTCCAGCAGCGACGCGTCGAAGCCGTCCTCGCGGCGCACGCCGGCGTCGGCGGCGTTGCGGGCCACCGAGCAGGTGCGGGCGTGCGCGTACTGCACGTAGTAGACCGGGTTCTCGTTCGTCGCCCGCGTGAGCAGGTCGAGGTCCAGGTCGATCGAGGAGTCGGCCGACGACCGCGCCAGCGAGTAGCGCGCCGCGTCCACGCCGACGGCCTCGACCAGGTCCTCGAGCGTGACGACCGTGCCGGCGCGCTTGCTCATCCGCACCGGCTGGCCGTCCTTCACCAGGTTGACCATCTGCCCGATGAGGATCTCGAGGTTGACCCCCGGGGTGTCGCCGAACGCGGCGCACATCGCCATCATCCGGCCGATGTACCCGTGGTGGTCCGCACCGAGCATGATGATGACGCGGTCGAAGCCGCGCTCGCGCTTGTCCAGGTAGTACGCCAGGTCGCCCGCGATGTACGCGGCGTCCCCGTCGGACTTGATGATCACCCGGTCCTTGTCGTCGCCGAAGTCCGTGGTGCGCAGCCAGGTGGCGCCGTCCGCCTCGAAGATGTGCCCGTTCTCGCGCAGCCGGGCCACGGCGCGGTCGACCGCGCCGGTCTCGTGCAGCGTGTCCTCGTGGAAGTAGACGTCGAAGTCGACGCCGAACTCGTGCAGCGACTGCTTGATCTCGCCGAACATGAGGTCGACGCCCCGCGCGCGGAACGCCTCCTGCGCCTCGGCGTCGGGCAGCGTGCGGGGGTCGGGCTCCCCGGCGGCGAGCGCCTGGGCGATCACGGCGTCGGCGATGTCGGCGATGTACTGGCCGCCGTAGCCGTCCTCCGGCGCCTCCTCGCCCTTCGCGCGGGCGAGCAGCGAGCGGGCGAACCGGTCGATCTGCGCGCCGTGGTCGTTGAAGTAGTACTCCCGGCCGACCCGGGCGCCGGACGCCTCGAGCACGCGGGCCAGGCTGTCGCCGACGGCGGCCCAGCGCACGCCGCCGATGTGGATCGGGCCCGTCGGGTTCGCGGAGACGAACTCGAGGTTGATCGACTCGCCGGCCAGCGTCGCGTTGCGGCCGTAGGCGGCGCCGGCGTCGACGACGGAGCGCGCGAGCTCGCCCGCGGCGGCCGCGTCGAGCGTGATGTTGAGGAAGCCGGGGCCGGCGACGTCGACCTTCGCCACACCCGGCGCGTCCGCGAGGCGGCGCGCGAGCTCGTCGGCGAAGGCGCGCGGGTTCGTGCCCGCCTTCTTCGCCAGCTGCAGCGCCACGTTGGTCGCCCAGTCGCCGTGCTCCCGCTGGCGGGGTCGCTCCACGTGCACGGTGGCGGGCAGGTCGGCGGCGTCCAGGGCGAAGGTCCCGTCGGCGACGGCACCCGCGAGGGCGGCGCGCAGGGACTCGGAGAGCTCAGCGGGGGTCACCGGACAAGCGTAGCGACGCGCCGGGGCTGCCCCGCACCGCGCGTCAGGCCGCCGCCGCCCGCGGGCCCCAGGTGTCCTCCAGCATGACCGGCCGGCACGCCACGGTCGCCGCGCCCAGCAACACGACCAGCGTCCCCAGCAGGAACAGCAGCGCGACCGTCCACGTCCCCGTGGCGTCGTACAGCGCGCCGACCAGCAGCGGCCCGGTCCCCGCGATCGCGTACCCGACCCCCTGCGTGAACCCGGACAGCGACGCCGCCCCCGCCGAGGTGCGGGTGCGCAGGTTGATCAGCGCCAGCAGCACCGGGAACGCGCCCGGCCCGATCCCGCCGAGCAGCACCCACAGCCACACCGGCCCGCCCGGCGCCACGAGCAGCCCGACGTACGACACCGCCCAGCAGGTCACGAACACGACCACGAGCCCGATCGGGTTCCGCATCCGGGACGCGGCGATCGGCGCGATCAGCGCGGGCGGCAGGCCGAGGATCGCGAACACCGACAGCCACACCCCGGCCGCGTGCGGCGACGTCCCGCCGTCGACCAGGATCTGCGGCAGCCAGGCGAACATCACGTACGAGTCGAGCGAGTTCATCGCGAACGTGATCGCCATGCCCCACGCGAGCGGGCTGCGCCACACCCGGCCGCCCGACCGGTGCCGTGACGTCAGCGCGGGCGTCGTCGCCGGCGCCCGGCGCAGCAGGCCGGACAGGTGCGCCCGCGCCGCCGCGGACCGGACGATCACCACGACCCACGGCACCGCCGCCAGCACGCCGACGACCGCCCACACCGACAGCGCCGTCCGCCAGCCCAGCCGCTCGGCGACCGGCAGCGCCAGCAGCGCCGGCAGCGCCGTGCTGAACGACATCGTCACCGAGTAGATCGACGTCACCACGCCGATCCGGTCCGGGAAGTACCGCTTCACGACGGGCGGCAGCAGGACGTTGCCCATCCCCATGCCGGCGAGCGCGATCACCGACCAGCCGAGGAACCCCGCCGCGGACGTCGACGTGGACCGCACGACCTCGCCCGAGACCGACAGCAGCATCGCCGCGACCAGCAGCGGCTCCAGCCCGACCCGGCGCGCCAGCACCGGCGTGAGCGAGCCGAACGCCGCGAACGACGCCACCGGGATCGTGCCGAGCAGGCCCGCCTCGGTCGGCGACAGCGCCACGTCCGCGCGCACCAGGTCGAGGATCGGCGACACGGAGGCGACCGCGATCCGCAGGTTCAGCGCGACCAGCACCACCCCGAGCAGCACCACGCGGCGACCGCGCCAGGGCGCGGCGGGTCCGGCGGACGGGGCGGTGGACGACATGCGGCCTCGGTTCTGCACGGGAGACTGCGCGCGTCGGCGGGCGCTGGCGGACGGGTGCCCCGGTCGTGTTGAATCGCGGCACAACTGACCAGGGAGACTACCCCGCATGACGCGACGCACCGGACTCATCGACGCGACGGTGGCGCAGCTCCGAGCGCGCATCACCTCGGGCGACTGGCCGGTCGGCACCCGCATCCCCCCGGAGCCCGCGCTGGTCGAGCTGCTCGGCGTCGGCCGCAACACCGTCCGCGAGGCCGTGCAGTCGCTCGTGCACGCCGGCCTCGTCGAGCGTCGGCAGGGCTCGGGCACCTACGTGCTGTCCACCTCCGAGCTCGCCGTCAGCATGGGCCGCCAGATCGCCGACGCCCGGCAGCGGGACGTCATCGAGGTCCGGCGCAGCCTCGAGGTCGAGGCCGCCCGCCTCGCCGCCCGCCGCCGCACCACCACCGACGTCGCGACCATCACCGGCCTGCGCGACCAGCGCGCCGAGGCCTACCGGTCGGGCGCCCTCGACCGGATGGTCGCCGCCGACCTGGCGCTGCACCGCGCGATCGCCCGCGCCGCGCGCAACCCCGTGCTGCTGTCGCTCTACGAGAACCTGATCGACGCGATCACGGACAACATCCGGTTCAACTTCGCGCAGGTCCTGCAGGACGGCGACAACCACGACGGGCTCGTCGAGGCCATCGCGGCCGGCGACGACGCGCGCGCGGTGGCGGAGACCAGCGTCTACCTCTCCGGGCTGCTCGGGGAGGACTGAGAGCCTGGTAGTCTCGTGCACCGCGCCGCTCGATCGCGGGTGGCGCGACGCGGTACCCCGCCCTCGTAGCTCAGTGGATAGAGCGTCTGCCTCCGGAGCAGAAGGTCGTAGGTTCGAATCCTATCGAGGGCACCAGCACGCAGGCCCGGCCCCCTCGGGGACCGGGCCTCCGTCGTCCCCGGGCCGGGCGGCCGGGTCAGCCGTCCGCCGGGAACCGGATCCCCGCCGCCAGCCGCGCCGCCGTCTGCACCCGGCTGACCGCGACGCTGCGGTCGAGCCAGCCGGAGGCCGCGGCCCGGTCGTCCTCCTCGACGGCCCGGACGAACGCCCGGAACTCCGTCACGAGCCGGTCCCCCGCCAGGCCGTCGTCCACCGTCTCCACCGTCCCGTCGGCCAGCTCGAGCGTCACCGCCCCGACCACGTTCGGCGACGACGACGTCGTGATCCGGCCGGCGGTGCCCTGGATCAGCCCGCCCTGCGGCCCCGCGGAGTCCTTCGCCTGCGTGCAGGTCGCGACGAACCCCGGGTAGCGCAGGACCAGCACACCGCTGGTGTCGACGCCCCGCTCGACGTTGGCCGTGTACGCGGCCTGCTCCGGCTCGCCGAACAGGCCGAGCACGAAGTGCAGGTTGTAGAGCCCCAGGTCCATCAGCGCGCCGCCCGACTGCTCCGGGTCGAACGCCGGGGGCACCTCCCCCGCCCGGAACGCGTCGTAGCGCCGCGAGTACTGGCTGTACTGGCTCTGCACCAGCTTCACGTCGCCGATGCGCGGCAGCCACGCCCGCACCCGGGCGAACGCGGCCAGGTGGATCGTCGTGACCGCCTCGAACAGGAACCGACCGCGCTCCTCGGCGAGCCGGCGCAGCGCCACCGCCTCGTCGACGGTGCTCGTCATGGGCTTCTCGACGACGACGTGCAGGCCGCGCTCCAGGCCCTCGCGGGCGTAGGCGACGTGTGCGGCGTTCGGCACCGCGACGTACAGGGTGTCGATCCCGGCGGCGCAGAGCTCGTCCAGGCTGTCCGTCACGAGCGGCACGCCCGTGCGCACGGCGAGCTCCCGGGCGCGGTCGAGCGACCGCGGCCGCGCGAGCAGCCCCGCGACCTCCAGGCCCGGGACGCGCGGCGCCGCGCGCTCCAGGAACTCCGCCACCATGGCACCCGCACCGACGACCCCGAGACGCATCACCCGGAGATCATCCCCCGGGCCCGGGGGCGGTCCGGACGGGCCCCGGGTCAGCGCGGGGCGCGCGGGAGCGACCGCGTCGCCGGCTCCGCGAACTCCAGGGTGATCCGCAGGTGCCGCAGCTCCCGCTGGTCGAGCACCCGCCCGGCGCCCTCGTAGTGGATCGACTCGCCGTCGATCAGCTCCAGCCGGGCCATCGGCGCGTCGACCAGCAGCGTCTCCGTCGTCGCGTCCTCCACGCGCAGGCTCCCCCCGGTGCCTTCGATGCGGACCGTGTGGCCGCGCAGGTCGACCGCGCGCAGCAGGGCGCGGCTCCCGCCGTCGCGCAGCAGGATCCGGGTCGGTCGCAGCACAGGGAGTCCTTCCGGGAGGGCGATGCCGGCGGACGCGCAGGGGAAGCGCATGCCGACCGTCCTCCCGATCGGCCACCACCAGGGCATTCGTGAGGAGTTGCCCCACCTGCTCGACCGGGCGCTGTGGTCGGGACCGGCGCCCGGTCGCGCCGGCCGTGGCGGTGCCGACCAGCCGCGCGCCCGTAGGCTGCCGGGGCGGCGCCGCACCGGTCGCCGACCGCACCGCTCCCGGAGGACCCGCACCCGTGCCCCCCGCCTACGCCGCGACGAAGCGCGCCAGCTACGCCGCCTACGTCGTCCAGGCGATCGTGAACAACCTGGCCCCGCTGCTCTTCGTCGTCTTCCACACGCGGCTCGACATCCCGGTCGCCCAGCTCGGCGCCCTCGCCGCCCTCAACTTCGGCGTCCAGCTGCTCACCGACCTCGCCGTCATGCGCGTCGTCGACCGGGTGGGCTACCGCGTGCCGCTCGTGCTCGCGCACGTGCTCGCCGCCCTCGGCCTCGTCCTGCTCGCCGTCCTGCCGCTCGTCACCCCGGACCCGTTCGCCGGGCTGTGCGCGGCCGTCGTCGTGTACGCCGTCGGCGGCGGGCTGCTCGAGGTCCTCGTCAGCCCCGTCGTCGAGCACCTGCCCACGCCGACCGAGTCCAAGGCCGCCGGCATGGCCCTGCTGCACTCGTTCTACTGCTGGGGACAGCTCGCCGTCGTCGTCGGCACCACCGCCCTGCTCGCCGTCCTCGGCGAGCGGCTCTGGCCCGTGCTGCCCGTCCTGTGGGCGGTCGTCCCGCTCGTCAACCTGGTCGCGTTCCTCCGCGTGCCCCTGCCCGACACCGTCGCCGAGGAGGACCGGACGCCGCTGCGCTCGCTGCTGGGCACCCCGCTGTTCCTCGCCGCGCTCGTGCTCATGATGACCGGCGGCGCCGCCGAGCTGACCATGGCCCAGTGGTCGTCGTTCTTCGCCGAGCAGGGCACCGGCGTGAGCAAGCAGGTCGGCGACCTGCTCGGGCCGGGCCTGTTCGCGCTGCTCATGGGCGCGGGGCGGTTCGCCTACGGCATCTGGGGGCGACGGGTCTCGCTGCGGGTCCTGCTCATGGTGTCGTCGGCCGGCGCCGGCGTCTGCTACGTCGTGGCCGCGACCGTCGCCGTCCCCGCCGTCAGCCTGCTCGCCTGCGCCCTGTGCGGCCTGTGCGTCGCCCTGCTCTGGCCCGGCACCTTCTCCCTCACCGCCGCGCGGTTCCCGATGGGCGGCGCGGCCATGTTCGCCCTGCTCGCGCTCGCCGGTGACGCCGGGGGCACCCTCGGCCCGTGGGCCGCGGGCGCCGCTGCCGGGGCGGCCGACGGGTGGCTCGCGCCGGTCGCCGCCGCGCTGCCCGGCGACGGCGGCACCGGGCTGCGGCCCGCGCTGCTGCTGTGCGCGGCGATCCCGGTGGCGTTCTGCCTGACCGTCGTGCGGTTCCGGGCCGCGCGGCCGGCGGTGGAGCCGGTCGCGGCCTGACGTCGGCCCGGCGCAGTCGGCTCGCGAGGCGACCTCCCGGCCCGTCCGGGCGAGGCCGTCCGGGTGATCCGGGATCGTTCGACCACGCCGCGCCGCCGACCACGGGCACACTCGCGCAGGAGCGGTGCCCGCCGCCGAGCAGGAGGAGGACCCGTGACCGGTGCCGCCGCCCCGCCGACCCTGACGCTGGAGTGGCGCCCCGAGCGGGCCGAGCTCGCCGAGGCGCTCCGGGCGCTGATGCGGCTGCGCCGCGGACGGCGGACCGCGGCCCTCCTCGTCGGCGGCCTGGGTGTCGCCGCCGGGGTCTGGGCCCTGGGGCAGCCCGTCCTCTCGTGGCTGCCGGTCGTCGCCGTCACGGCGGCGCTCGTCCTGCTCCCGGTGCACCGTCTCGCGGCGCGCCTGGCCTGGCGGCGGGATCCCCGACAGCACGTCCGGCACACCGCCCGGGTCGCGCCCGGCTCCGGCGTCACCCTGACGATCGGCGACGTCTCCTCGACGTTCCGGTGGTCCGCGTTCACGGGTGTCCTCGAGACCGAGCACCTGTACCTCCTCACCCTGCCGCGGGGCCGGCGCACGTCCGTCCTCCCCCTCCCCCGACGTGCCGCCGAGCCCGACGACGCCCGGGCGCTGCGCGCCGTCCTCACCGCCGAGCTCGGCGAGCCCGTCCGCGTGCGCTGAGCCGGACCGCTCGCGTGGCCGGGACCGGCCGCCCGTGACAGGGTGCCGACGTGACCCCCTCCGCCGCGGCCACGCCCGCGACACCGCCGAGCGCCGCGCCCGGTGCCGCCGCGGCCGCCGGACGCGGACCGTGGGACATCGGCTCGCCGGCGAGGTTGCTCGCGGCCGCGCTGGTCTGCGGCGCCGCCGTCCTGATCTTCGCCGTGCACCTCCGGCCCCTCGGCTACGTCCCCCTCCTCGCGGGCGTCGCGCTCGGCCTCGTCGTCGACCGCGCGTTCGGCCGCGACCTCGCCCTCATCGGCACCGGCATGGCCATCGTCTCCGCCATCTCGCTGAAGGCCGACCTGTCCGACGCCGGCATGGCGCGGTTCACCGTCGCCCTGTCCCTCGCCGTCCTCGTCCCGTGGGTGCTCTCGCGGTACCTGTTCCGGCAGCGGACGATCCGGTTCCCCGTCGCCACCGGGCGACGCTGGGCCCGCTGGCAGTGGATCTACCTCGGCGCCGTCGTCGTGATCGGGTACCTGGTCCTGCCCTTCTACTTCATCGGCTCCGGCGCCTACCGGAACTGGCCCGACCTCGACGGCGGCCAGGACATCGCGCGCCTGTTCGTCGGCGTCAACGCGGTGGGCATCTGGGACGAGCTGTTCTTCATCTGCACCGTCTTCGCGCTCTTGCGGCAGCACCTCGGGCTGTGGACCGCGAACGTCCTGCAGTCCGTGGTCTTCGTGTCGTTCCTGTGGGAGCTCGGCTACCGCGAGTGGGGGCCGCTGCTCACCGCGCCCTTCGCCCTCGTGCAGGGGTGGATCTTCGCGCGCAGCACGTCCCTGTCGTACGTCGTCGCCGTGCACCTGCTGTTCGACCTCGTGGTGTTCGGCGTCCTCGTGCACGCGCACCACCCGGAGCTGGCCGACGTCTTCCTCACCGCCCCGGACTGACCGCGGGCGCGCCCGCCGGGGCGCTGCAGGCCACGCGGACGACGGCACCGGGCGGGCGCCCGCCCGGCCGGCGGGCACCGACTCCTCCACAGGCCAGGTCGCGTGCACGGTCCCCAGGCTGGGGCCTGTGGTCCGGGGTGGTGTCGGTGGTGGCCGGTAGCGTTCTTGCATGGCTGACCTGCAGGAACACCCCGGAGGCGACACGCTCGCCGACCCGGTGCTGCCGGTCTACGGGCCTGACGGGACGTGCCTGACCGACTACGGCCCGGACCCGGTGGTGGCGTTCGGCGGGTCGCCCAGGACGGGCGAGCAACGGGAGGTCGAGGCGATCGCCGCCTGCCCACCCGGGCCGGTGCTGGACGCCTGGTTGCGCGAGTTAGACCTCACGGTTCTCGCCCCGGCGATCCTCGTGGAGGTGGTCGCGGCGCGGGCGCGGATGGAGGCCCACCAGCACGCCGCGATGCTCGACGCCGTCGCCGAACTGGCCAACCGGCCGGAGATGAGCCCGCAGTGGTCACCGCTGGCCGGTGCCCCACCCACCCAGGGGTGCGTCGCCGGGGACGAACTCGCCATGCGCCTCGGGTGGTCGCTGATGACCGCGAACAAGGCCGTGCACCGGGCACTGACCCTCGACGGGATGCTCGCCGCCACCCGCCAGGCGCTGGAGGTCGGGCACATCGACGCCGGCAAGGCCGAGGTGTTGGCCGCCGGGCTGATCGACCTGCCCTACGAGGCCGCGCACGCCGTGGAGGACGCGGTCCTGCCCGACGCCGCCCAGTGCTCCCGCCGGCAGCTCGAGCAACGCGTCGCCCGCGAGGTCCGGATCGCC
>NZ_JAKRMS010000075.1 GCF_022346185.1 Cellulomonas sp. ACRRI
GGCCGCGGGGGGGGGGGGGGGGGGGGGGGGGGGGGGGCCCCCCCCCCCCCCCCCCCCCCCCCCCCCCCCCCCCCCCCCCCCCCCCCCCCCGGGCTGTTCTACGCCGACGGCATCCGCGCGGTGAGCGCGGACCGCGTGATCGCCGAGGCCGGGGTCAGCAAGGTGACGTTCTACCGGCACTTCCCGACGAAGGACGCCCTGGTCGTGGCCTGGCTGTCGGCGGTCGCCGCCGCCGAGCGCGCGGCCGTGGACGCCGTCCGCGCGGTCCACCCCGACGACGCCGGCGCGGTGCTCCGCGGCTACGCCGAGGGCCTGGGCGCGGAGTCCTGCCGGCCGGGGTTCCGCGGCTGCCCGTTCATCAACGCCGCCGCCGAGTACGCCGACCCGGACCACCCGGTCCGCGCGGTCGTGGCCGAGCACCGGCGGTGGATGGTCGGCACGGCGGCGGACCTGCTGGCGGACCTGGGGCTCCTGGACCCGGTCGGCGCGGCGGAGGAGCTCGTCGTGCTGCGTGACGGCGCGATGGTCGCCGGGTACGTCGGCGGGGCCGAGCGCGCGGCCGCGGTCGCGGCGACCCTCCGGCACGCGGGCGCGGCGGTCGTCGCGGCGCACCGGGGGCCCGGCACCGCCCCTGCCGCGTGACGGTCTCGGGCCTGGAGCTCACGGTCGGCACCGTGCTGCTCCTCGTGCTGGCCGGGTTCGTCGCGGGGTGGGTCGACGCCGTCGTGGGCGGGGGCGGGCTGGTGCAGCTGCCGGCGCTCCTGCTGGTGCCCGGCATCAGCCCGGTGCAGGCGCTCGCGACCAACAAGCTCGCCGGGATCATGGGCACCTCGGTGAGCGCGGTGACGTACTACCGGCGGGTGCAGCCGGGGCTCGCGACCGCGGGGCCGATGGCGCTCGCGGCCCTCGTCGGCGCGGGCGGGGGAGCGGCGCTGGCGTCGCTGCTGCCCGAGGACGTGTTCCTGCCGGTGATCCTGGTCGCCCTGGTCGCGGTCGCGGTCTACACCGTGGCCCGCCCGCAGGTCGGCCGCGCCACGGCGCTGCGCTGGCAGGGCCGCACCCACCTGCTGGTCGCGCTCGCGCTGGGCGTCGGCATCGGGTTCTACGACGGGCTGCTCGGACCGGGCACGGGCTCGTTCCTGGTGATCGCGCTGGTCGGCGTGCTCGGGTACGCGTTCCTGGAGGCGTCGGCGCAGGCGAAGATCGTCAACGCCGCCACCAACCTCGGCGCGCTGGTGGTGTTCGCCGCCCAGGGCGCGCCGCTGTGGCGGCTCGGGCTGCTGGTCGGCGCCGCGAACATCGCCGGCTCGTACCTCGGGGCCCGCACCGCGGTCGCCCGGGGGAGCGGGTTCGTCCGGGTGGTGTTCCTGGTGGTGGTCGCGGTGCTGATCGTGCGGCTCGGCGCCGAGCTGCTCTGACGGTCCCGCGATGCGGGCGCCGCGCGGGTGGGTGGCGCGCCGCGGCCTAGACTTCCGCCGACCCCGGCGGGTCGCCGCCCGGCGCCCGCGATCCCGCAGCAGGAAGCTCCTCCCGTGGCCCTCATCGTGCAGAAGTACGGCGGTTCCTCGGTCGCCGACGCCGACAGCATCAAGCGCGTCGCGAAGCGGATCGCGGAGGCCAAGCGCGCGGGCGACGACGTGGTGGTCGTCGTCTCGGCGATGGGCGACACGACCGACGAGCTGATCGACCTGGCGCAGCAGGTCACGCCGCTGCCGCCGCAGCGGGAGATGGACATCCTGCTGACCGCCGGGGAGCGCATCTCGATGTCGCTGCTGGCGATGGCGATCAGCAACCTGGGCGTCGAGGCGCAGTCCTTCACCGGCCAGCAGGCGGGCGTGATCACCGACTCCGTGCACGGCAAGGCCCGGATCATCGACGTGTCGCCGAGCCGCATCCAGCAGGCGGTCGACTCGGGCGCGGTGGCGATCGTCGCCGGGTTCCAGGGCGTCACCCAGCACACGAACGACGTGACCACCCTCGGCCGCGGCGGCTCGGACACCACGGCCGTCGCGCTCGCCGCCGCCCTGCACGCCGACGTCTGCGAGATCTACACCGACGTGGACGGCGTGTTCACCGCGGACCCGCGCATCGTGCCGTCGGCCCGCAAGATCGACCGCATCACCTACGACGAGATGCTCGAGATGGCGGCGAGCGGCGCCAAGGTGCTCGTGCTGCGCTGCGTGGAGTACGCACGGCGGTACGGCGTCCCCGTGCACGTGCGCTCGTCGTTCTCGACCCACACGGGCACCCTGGTGACGGATGCCGCGACGGAAGAAGGAGCACCGATGGAGCAGCCGATCATCGCCGGCGTCGCGCACGACCGCAGCGAGGCCAAGATCACGATCGTCGACGTCCCGGACGTGCCCGGCAAGGCCGCGCGCATCTTCGAGGTCGTCGCCGGGGCGGGGGTCAACCTCGACATGATCGTGCAGAACGTCTCGGTGGCCGCGACCGGCCGCACCGACATCTCCTTCACGCTGCCCGCCACGGACGGCGCCGCCGCGACGGCCGCGCTGACCGAGCACCAGCCCGACATCGGCTTCACGTCGCTGCAGTACGACGACACGATCGGCAAGCTGTCGCTGATCGGCGCGGGCATGAAGTCGCACCCCGGTGTCTCCGCCCGGCTGTTCGCCGCGCTGTCGGAGGCCGGCATCAACATCGAGATGATCTCGACCTCGGAGATCCGCATCTCCGTGGTGACCCGGGCGGACCAGCTCGACGACGCGGTGCGCGCGGTGCACACGGCGTTCGAGCTGGACAGCGCCGACGAGCAGGCCGTGGTGTACGGAGGGACCGGACGATGAGCGAGCACAGCCAGGGCCTGCGGGTCGGCGTCGTCGGCGCGACCGGCCAGGTCGGCGCGGTCATGCGCCGCCTGCTCGAGGAGCGCGACTTCCCGGTGGCGGAGATCCGGTTCTTCGCGTCCGCGCGGTCGGCCGGCTCCACGCTGCCGTGGCGCGGCGAGGAGATCACGGTCGAGGACGCCGCCACGGCCGACCCGACGGGCCTGGACATCGCCCTGTTCTCCGCGGGCGGGGCCACGTCGACGGCGCAGGCGCCCCGGTTCGCCGCCGCGGGCGCGACCGTGGTCGACAACTCCTCCGCCTGGCGGATGGACCCGGACGTGCCGCTGGTCGTGTCCGAGGTGAACCCCGGTGCGCTGGACGAGATCCCCCGGGGCATCGTCGCGAACCCGAACTGCACCACGATGGCCGCGATGCCGGTCCTCCGGGTGCTGCACGAGGAGGCCGGGCTGCGCCGGCTGGTGGTGTCGACGTACCAGGCGGTGTCGGGCTCGGGCCTGGCCGGGGCGCGCGAGCTGGACGACCAGGTGCGCGAGGCGGTCGAGCAGGACACCCTCGCGCTGGTGCACGACGGCTCCGCGGTGACCTTCCCGGAGCCGCGGAAGTACGTCGCGCCGATCGCGTTCAACGTGATCCCGCTCGCGGGCAACCTGGTGGACGACGGCAGCCTGGAGACGGACGAGGAGCAGAAGCTCCGCAACGAGTCCCGCAAGATCCTGGGCATCCCCGACCTGCTGGTGTCCGGCACCTGCGTCCGGGTGCCGGTGTACACGGGGCACTCGCTGTCGATCAACGCGGAGTTCGACCGGCCGATCACGCCGGAGCGCGCGTACGAGCTGCTCGCGGACGCGCCGGGCGTGCAGCTCGCCGACGTGCCCACCCCGCAGCAGGCCGCGGGGGCCGACCCGTCGCTGGTCGGGCGGATCCGGCAGGACCCGGGCGCACCCGACGGCCGCGGCCTCGCGCTGTTCGTCTCGAACGACAACCTGCGCAAGGGTGCGGCGCTGAACGCCGTGCAGATCGCGGAGCTGCTGGCCGCCCGCCTGGGCGCCGCGACCGCCTGACGGCACCGCTCGCGCGAGGGCCCGCCGCCCGCTCCTCCGGGAGCCGGTGGCGGGCCCTCCGCCGTCGTGCCGGGCGTCGCCTCAGGCGGCCGGCGGGACCACCACGACCTTGCCGTGCACCCGCCCGGCGTCGGCCTCGGCGTGCAGCGTCGGCAGGTCCGCCAGCGGCACCCGCCGGGCGATGTCGACGCGGAGGTCGCCGGCGTCGACCAGGGCGACCAGCTGCCGCAGCACGTCGGCGTCGGGGTGCAGGTAGACCGTGACGGCCCGGACGCCGCGCGCCGGGTCGTCCGGGGTCGGCACCCGCGGGGTGGTGGAGACGACCACGCCGCCGTCGCGGACCCGGCCGGCCAGGGCGGCGAAGTCGTCCGCCGTGATCGGCGCCAGGTTCACCAGGACGTCGACGGGCTCGGTGACGGCGTCGAGCAGCGAGGTGGTCGTGCGGTCGACGACCTCGTCCGCGCCCGCGGCCCGGACGGCCTCGGCGCTGCGCGGGCTCGCGGTCGCGACGACGTGCGCGCCGGCGCGGTGGGCGAGCTGGACGGCGTAGCCACCCACCGGGCCGCCGGCGCCGTTGATCAGCACCCGCTGCCCGGCCGCGAGCCCGCCGGCCTCGAACAGCGCCTGCCAGGCGGTGAGCGCGACGGACGGCAGGCCGGCGGCGTCGGCGAGCGGGAGGCGGGTGGGCGCCGGCACCAGGGCCTCGGCGGGGGCGACGACGTACTCGGCCGCCGACCCGTCCGCGGCCATGGGCAGGAACCCCACGACGGCGTCGCCCGCAGCCGGGCTGGTCACGCCCTCGCCGACCGCGTCGACCGTGCCCGACACGTCGTAGCCCGGCGTGTGGGGGAGCGTGATCGGGATGGGCAGGAACCCGCCACGCATCCCGCCGTCCGCCGGGTTGTAGGCCGAGCCGGCGACCCGGACCCGCACCTCGCCCGCGCCGGGCTCCGGCAGCGCGACGTCCTCGTAGCGCAGGACGTCCGCGCCGCCGGTCTGGTGGAACCGCACTGCCTTCATGGTGACTCCTCGGTCGATTCCGTGCTTCGGATTCGAAGCGACATCGAGGACCCTACCGATGCTTCGAACCAGAAGCAAGTGGTTCGTGTTCGAAGTTCCCCGTCGGCCCTTGTGAGTAAGCGGCGCTCTATGGTTCATTAGTGGAGTAACGAACCACTGAACCGCTGCGCGAGAGGAGGCCGACCGTGTTCGACGGCCGCGACCCCATCTACGTGCAGATCGCCGACCAGATCCGCCAGGACGTCCTCCGCGGCGACCTCCGGCCCGAGGAGCAGGTGATGAGCACGACGCAGTACGCCACCACCTTCCGCATCAACCCGGCCACGGCCGCCAAGGCGTTCGCCCGGCTCGTCGACGACGGCATCCTGTACAAGCGCCGCGGCGTCGGGATGTTCGTCGCCCCGGGCGCCCCGGACCGGCTGCGCGCCGAGGGCCGGGAGACGTTCTTCGCCGAGTCCGTGGACACCGTCGCCGACCGGGCGCTCGCCCTCGGCATCCCGATCGAGGACGTGGTGGCCCGGCTGCGGGCCCACGCCGCGGGCGGAGCCGAGCGGGACGGGGCGGCGTCGTGACCGGCCCGCTCGGCCTGGAGGCGCGGGGCCTCACCGTGCGGCACGGCCGGAAGACCGCCCTCGACGCCGTCGACGTGGCGATCCCCGCGGGCTCGATCACCGGGCTGCTCGGCCGCAACGGGTCCGGCAAGACGACGCTCGCGTCGGTCGCCGCCGCGTTCCGCCGCCCCGACGGCGGCCGGCTGCTGGTCGGCGGCGAGGACCCGTGGGAGAACGCGGACCTGCTGCCCCGGGTCCTGCTGGTCCGCGAGTGCGGCGACGTGCTGGACACCGAGTCGCTGCGGACCAACCTCCAGTTCACCGAGGAGTGCCGGCCCGGCTTCTCCCGGGAGGTCGCCGAGCGGCTGATGGACACCTTCGAGCTCGACCCCGGCGCCAAGCCGCAGCGGCTGTCCCGCGGGCAGCGGTCGGCGTTCGGCATCGTGCAGGGCATCGCGTCCCGCGCCGACCTGACGATCCTCGACGAGGTGCACCTCGGCCTCGACGCCCCGTCCCGGTACGCGTTCTACGACGCGCTGCTGGCCGACTACATCGCGCACCCGCGGACCATCGTGCTGTCCAGCCACCTGATCGACGAGGTCGAGCGGCTGCTGGAGCACGTCGTCGTCCTGGACCGCGGGCGCGTGCTGCTCGCCCAGGAGGCCGACGTGCTCACCGCCCGCGGCATCGCGGTGACCGGGCCGGCGCGCGAGGTGGAGCGGTTCGTCGTCGGGCGCACGGTGCTCGGCCGGCAGCAGCTCGGCGGCACCGCGCAGGCCACCGTCCTGGCGACGCTGTCCGACGGCGAGGCCGCCGACGCCCGCGCCGCGGGGCTCCAGCTCGGCCCCGTCCCGCTGCAGGACCTGGTCGTCCACCTGACCGAGGACGGCGCCGCCGAGGCGGCCGCCGAGATGGGGAGGGTCCGATGAGCGCCGACGTCGCGCGCGGCCGCCCGCTGTTCCCGGCCCGTCCGCCCCGGCGGTCGTCGCCCGCGCTGCGGACCGCCCGGGACCTGCTGGCCTGGTTCGTGCAGATGGGCCTGGTCTACTGGGCCATCGTCCTGGTGGCCGTCGTCGCCGTGCCGTTCGTCGTCGACCGGTTCGGCGCGGTCGAGGTGTCCATCGTCTGGTTCGCGCGGCAGAGCGGCATCTGGTTCCCGTTCTCGGTGCTGATCGGCGTGGCCGCGACCTACCCGACGGTGCACGTCGCGAGCGGGATGACGCGGCGGGCGTACGTGCGCGGCGCGCTGCTCGCCGCGGTGGTGCTCGGGACGGCGTTCGCGCTGGTCATGTCCCTGCTGCTCGAGGTCGAGCGCGCCTGGTACGGCGCGATGGGCTGGGGCTGGCGGCTCCAGGACGGCTGGTTCGCGCCGGACGAGGGGTTCGGCACGGTCCTGCTGGCCTACGTGGCGACCTTCGTGGTCGCGAACCTGAGCGGCGTGCTGGTCGGCACCGTCTACGGCGCCGCGGGCGGCTGGTGGGGCACCCTCACCCTGCCGCTGACCGTGGGACCGGTCTTCGTCGTGATCGCGCTCGTCGACGCGGGCGCCGGCTGGCTCCCGTTCGCCGACCTGCTCGGAGCCGCCCGCGCCGCGGAGCTCACCCCGCTCGCCGTGGCCGTGGTCGCGGCCGTCCTGGCGGCGGCCCTGGCCGTCGCCTTCCACCTGATCGCCGTCCGCCGGTCCGTGGCCCCGCGCCGCGGCTGACCCCGGCCCACCCGACGCGCCCCGCGGCGCGCCGCACTCCCCCCGGCACGATCCGCCCCACCCGCACCACGCGAGGAGGAGATCCCGCCATGCCCGGAGACGAGCCCGTGATCCACGCGGAGCACCTGCACAAGCGGTACGGCCGCACCGTCGCGGTCGCCGACGTCAGCCTGACCGTCCGCCGCGGCGAGATCGTCGGCGTGCTGGGCCGCAACGGCGCCGGCAAGACCACGACGGTCGAGATGATCGGCGGCCTGCGCGAGCCCGACGGCGGCACTGTCCGCGTCCTCGGCCTCGACCCGGCCGGACCCGCCGCCGACCGCGCCGCCCTGCGCGAGCGGGTCGGGCTGCAGCTGCAGGAGTCGGCGCTGCCGCTGCGGATCACGGTCCGCGAGGCGGTCGAGGAGTACGCCTGCTTCTACGACGACCCCGCGGACCCGGACGAGCTCCTGCGCGAGCTCGGCCTCGCGGACAAGGCGGGCAGCCAGTTCCGGTCGCTGTCCGGCGGCCAGAAGCAGCGGCTGTCGATCGCGCTGGCCCTGGTCGGCAACCCGGAGATCGCGGTCCTGGACGAGCTCACCACCGGCCTCGACCCGCAGGCCCGCCGGGACACCTGGGACGTGATCGAGCGGGTGCGTCGCCGAGGCGTGACGATCGTGCTGGTCACGCACTTCATGGAGGAGGCGGAGCGGCTGTGCGACCGGGTCGTGCTGGTGGACGCCGGACGCGTGGTGGCCGAGGGCACGCCGGCCCAGGTGGCCGCGCTCGTCGGCGCCGACCAGACGCTCACCTTCCGGCCGTCCGCCCCCGTCGACCCGGCCGGTCTCGGGGGGCTCGGGTCCGTCGGCTCGGTCGAGGTCACGCCCGACGGCGGCGTGCTCGTCCGCGGCACCGGGAACGTCGTGCAGGACGTCATGGTCGCGCTCGCCGGCGCGGGGGTGCGGCCGGACGAGCTGCGGGTGCACCGCAGCACCCTGGAGGACGCGTTCGTGCGGCTGACGGCGGCGCGCGGTGCCACCGACGCGGTCGACGCGTCCGGCGTCCCCGACGGCGGAGCCCGCCCCGCCACCACCCCGTCCCCGACCGACCGCGTGGAGGCCTGACATGTCCGCGACCAGCCCCCGGGTCCTCGCCCGGGTCACCGCCGTCGAGGGGCGGCTCGCGCTGCGCGAGCCCTCGAACGTGTTCTTCGCCGTCCTGTTCCCGGCCGTGCTGCTCGCCGTGCTCGGCCTCGCCATGCCGTGGGGGTCGACGCCGTACAGCGAGGAGGACCCGCTGCTCGCGCAGATCAACGGCATCACCGGGTACACCCCGGTCGTGCTCACGCTCGCGGTCGGCACCGTGGCGCTGTCGGTGTACCCGATCGCGATCGCCACCTACCGCGGCACCGGCGTGCTGCGCCGGCTGTCCACGACCCCGCTGCCGCCGTCGCGGCTCCTGGTCGCCCAGGTCCTGGTGAACGTCGCGGCGCTGCTCGTGGCAGCGGTGCTCGCGCTCGCCGTGGGGATGCTCGTGGTGGACGTGAGCGCGCCGGAGCGGCCCGGGGTGGTGCTCGCCGCATTCCTGCTGGCGGCGACGTCGACGTTCGGCGTGGGGTCCCTCATCGCCGCCCGCGCGCCGACCGCGGGGGCCGCGACCGGCATCGGCATGACGGTGTACTTCGTCTCGCTGTTCTTCGCCGGGGTGTGGCTGCCGCTGCCGATCATGCCCGAGGCCGTCCAGCAGATCGCCGCGTGGACGCCGCTCGGGGCGGGCTCGCAGGCCATGCTCGACGGCTGGGTCGGTGCCGCGGTGCCCACCCGCGAGCTGCTGGTCATGGCGGGGTGGACGGTCGTGCTCGTGCCCCTGTCGGCGCGGCTGTTCCGCTGGCGCTGAGCCGCCGCTCCCGTCGCCGCCGGGCCGCGTCCCTGGGAGCGTGCTGGGGATCACGTCGAGAACTGGTGCAGATCTCAACCTTTCCCTGAAGTGCCGCGCCCGGCCCGCCGATGGTCCCGGTATGCCACCTGTCGCGACCGGTCGCCGCGCGCACGGGCGGGCGTCCCACGAGGCGCCCGTCGTCGTGCGGCTGCTGGAGCACGTCCCGGCGTGGGCGCGCGCCGGCGGCAACGCCGCGGCGGCCGGGCGGGTGCTGCTGCTGTTCGGCGGCGCCGTCGTGATCATCGGCGCGTTGAGCCTCGGCGTGGACGGGCGCGGCCTCGCGGTGCTCGCGGGGACCTCCGGCGCGATGCTCGGGCTCGTGGCGCTGAGCCTGCGGGTGCGCTGGCACGCCGACGGCTGGGGCACCCTCGCCTTCCCGCTGGCGCTCCTGCTCGCGCTCGGCGCGGTCGGCCTCACGACCACCGGCATCGCCAGCGCCTTCGTCGGGCTGATCCCGCTGTGCTTCGTGTACGCGGGCCTGTTCCACCCGGGCCGCGCGGCGCTCGCGCTGCTGCCCGCGGCCTTCGGCGCGTACACCGCGATGGCGACGACGCTGAACGGCAACGCCGTGGTGCGGCTCCTGATCTACGCCGTCACCTGGTGGGGCACGGCCCAGGTGATCGCGCTGGCGACGGCGTACCAGCGCGACATCCGGCGCCGGCTGCGCACGGACGCGCGGACCGACGTCCTCACCTCGCTCGGCAACCGCCGGGACCTCGACGAGCGCCTGGCCGGTGCCGTCCCGGGCGACTGCGTCGTCATCGCCGACCTCGACCACTTCAAGCGCGTCAACGACACCCGCGGCCACGCCGCCGGCGACCTGGTGCTGGAGCGGTTCGGGCACGTGCTCGCCGAGCACCTGCGACGGCGCGACTACGCGGCCCGGTACGGCGGCGAGGAGTTCGTGCTGATCCTGCCGCGCACCGAGCCGGTGCAGGCCATGAACACGCTGCGCGCCCTGCGCGCGGAGTGGGCCGAGGAGGGCACCGGCGTGACGTTCTCCGCCGGCATCGCGCTCCTCACGCCCGGCACTCCGGCGGCCTCCGCGCTCGCGGCGGCGGACATCGCGCTGTACCGGGCCAAGCAGGCCGGACGGGACCGGTTCCGGATCGCCACGGAGGCCCTCGCCGCGGCCCGACGCCCGGCCGCGGCGGAGCGGCAGGGGCCGGGCCAGCACCGGCCGGGGGTGCGGGACCACTCGAGCGATCGACCCGACGGCCGCCGCGACCAGCACGTCGGCTGCTGACACCGCGCGGCGGCCCCGACGCAGGGTCCGCGGCGGGCCGAGGCGCGCACGGTGGACGACGAAGGCCCGGACCGAGCGGTCCGGGCCTTCGTCATCTCTCACCGGTCGGGGTGGCGGGATTCGAACCCACGACCTCCTCGTCCCGAACGAGGCGCGCTACCAAGCTGCGCCACACCCCGGTGAAGCCCGCCCAGCATAGCCGACGCGGGACCGTGGTCGTGAATCGAGGGACCGCCCCGGACCTCAAGTGTGAGCAGCGTCGCGTCTCAGGCCGCGACGAGCGTCAGCAGCGTCGCCTCCGGCCGGCACGCGAACCGCACCGGGGCGTACGGGGAGGTGCCCAGCCCGCCGCACACGTGCAGCCAGGTCGAGCCGGCACCGCCGCGCGCGTCCGGGCGCGGGCCCGGCCAGCCGTGCAGGCCCTTGGCCCGGTCCCGGGGCAGGTCGCAGTTGGTCACGAGCGCGCCGTAGCCGGGCACGGCGAGCTGGCCGCCGTGGGTGTGCCCGGCGAGCACGAGGTCGGCGCCGTCGTCGTGCATGGCGTCCAGCACGCGGCGGTAGGGCGCGTGCGTGACGCCGAGGTGCAGGTCGACGTCGCCGTGCCCGGCCCGCGCGACACCGGCCTCGTCCACGACCGGGGCCGGGCGGACGTCGTCGGGCCCGCCGGCCGCGGGGAACCGGTCGCGGTCGAGGTGCGCGTCGTCCGTGCCGACCAGGGAGATCCGCCGGCCGGCGACCTTCACCTCGTCCCGGCGGTTCGTCAGGTCGACCCAGCCCGCGGACCGGAACCGGTTGCCGAGCTCGCGCCACGGCAGCTCGACGGGCGGGCGCGGCGGCTGGGTGCGCGCGTCGGGGAGCAGGTACCGCGCCGGGTTCTTGGGCGACGGCGCGAAGAAGTCGTTCGACCCCCAGACGAACGCGCCCGGCGTGGCCAGGTGGGGCTCCAGCGCGCGCAGCAGCGCGGGCATGGCGTCGAGGTGCGCCCAGTTGTCGCCGGTGTCCACCACCAGGTCGGGGCGGAGCGACGCGAGGTCGCGGACCCAGTCCACCTTGCGGTGCTGGCCCGGCGTGAGGTGCAGGTCGGACAGGTGCAGGACGCGCAGCGGGTCCTGGCCGTGCGGGAGCACCGGGACGGTGACCTCGCGCAGCGCGTACCAGCGGGACTCCACGAGCGTGCCCCAGGCGAGCGCGGCGGCGCCGGCGAGCGCGGCGCCGCCCAGGGCACGGGCGACGGGGTGGGTCATCCGCCGTTGTTCCCGTTGCCGTTGTTCCCGCCGCCGGGGTTGCCGCCGCCGTTCCCGGGGTTGCCGCCCCCGCCCCCGCCGTCGCCGCCCGCCGGCGCCCCCGGACCGCTGGAGAGCGTCAGCGTGATGGAGCTGCCGGCCGGCGCGCTGCCCGACGGGCTCTGGCTCACGACGGAGCCGGGCGTGATGTCGGAGGCGGTCGTGCCGCCGACGGTCGCGGAGAAGCCGGCGTTCTGCAGCGTGGCGATCGCCGTGTTCTGGTCCTGGCCGACCACGGAGGGGATCGGGACCGCGCGGCCGAACCGGAGGTCGCTCGTCGGCGCCGCGAAGCCGGGGTTCTCCTGGCCGTCGTTCAGCGCCTCGTCCATGAAGTTCTTCCAGGTGACGCCGGCGTAGGTCGCGCCGTACGCGTACCGGGCGTACTTCCCGTTGATCCGGATGTTCTGCATCGGCTCGTTGCGGTCCGGGTAGCCGACCCACACGATCGACGCCAGCCGCGGCGTGTAGCCCGCGAACCAGGTGTGCTCGTTGCGGGTGGTCGTGCCCGTCTTGCCGGAGGCGGTGTAGAACGACGGCCGGCCGATCGACTTGCCGGTGCCGTTCCAGACGTTGCTCATCGCCTCGTTCATGCCGGCGGCGACGTTCGGGTCGATGGCCTGGTGGCAGCCGGCGTCGGGGATCGGGAGGTCCGCGCCGTCGGCGTCCTTCACGTTCGTGATCGCGATCGGGGTGCAGTAGACGCCGCCCGAGGCGAACGCCGCGTAGGCCCCGGCGAGCGCCAGCGGGCTGGTCACGCCCGAGCCGAGGACGTTGGAGGGCTTGGGCTCGATGGCCTGGCCCTCGGCGCCCTGGTTCGAGCTGGTCACGCCCAGCTGCTTGGCGCCCTCCATGATGTTGCACAGGTCGAGCTGCATCGCCATCGACAGGTAGGCGAGGTTCACCGAGCCCTGCGTCGCGGCCATCACGCTCATCATGCCCGCGCCGCCCTCGGCGTTGCCCACGGGCCAGGTCTGGCTCGGGTAGCGGGACCCGCACGCGGTGAACTGGTTCGTGTTGAGCGTGCGGGCGGTGCCGTTGACGCTCTCGTTGAGGTTGTGGCCCTGCTTGAGCCACTCGAGCAGCGTGAACGGCTTGAACGTCGACCCGGGCATGAACCCGCCGGATCCGCCGTACGAGTACGACGTGTTGTAGTTGACCGACGAGTCCCGACCGCTCGCGTCCGCGGTGTTGTTGAAGTTCCGGTTCTGGGCCATCGCCTTGATCTGGCCCGTGCCCGGCTCGACCACCGACATCGCCGAGCCGACGCCGGTCGGGTCGTCGACCGGGACGGTCGCCTTGACCTGGGTGTCCGCGATCGTCTGGATCCGCGGGTCGAGGGTCGTCGTGATGGTGAGGCCGCCGCGGAGCAGCCGCTCCTCGCGCTCCTCCGCGGTCGCGCCGAACGCCGGGTCGTTGCGGATGACCTGGGTGACGTAGTCGCAGAAGTAGCCGGAGCCCTGGACCACGTTGCCGGCGGCCATGCAGCCGCTCTGGGCCTCGCTCACGTGCAGGGTGTCCGCGATCGGCGTCGCGACGCCGGCGGCGTACTCCTCCTGCGTGATGTAGCCCTGCTCGTTCATCAGCCGCAGCACGATGTCGCGCCGCCCCTGGGACGCCTCGGGGTTCCGCACCGGGTCGTACGCGGTCGGGCTCTGCGTGATGCCGGCGATCGTCGCGGCCTCGAGGTAGGTGAGGTCGGCGGCGTGCTTGCTGAAGTACCGCAGCGCGGCGGACTCCACGCCGTACGTCGCGACCCCGAACTGGGCGATGTTCAGGTAGTTGTTGAGGATCTGGTCCTTCGTCATCGTCTTCTCGAGGGCGATGGCGAGCTTGGCCTCGCGCAGCTTGCGTGCGTAGCCCTCGGGCCCGTCCGCCTCGCGGGCCTCCTGCGCCGCGGCGAGGTCGCCCTCGCGGACCGCCGTCTCGATCAGGACGTTCTTGACGTACTGCTGGGTCAGCGTGGAGGCGCCCTGGGTGGAGTCGCTGAACTGGTTCTTCACCAGCGCGCGCACCATGCCGGCCGGGTCGATCCCCCCGTGCTGGTAGAAGCGCTTGTCCTCCGTCGCCACCACCGCGTTCTGCATCTGCACCGACACCTGCTCCAGCGGCACGACGATCCGGTTCTCCGAGAAGAACTCCGCGAGGACCGTGGTGCCGTCGTTGGCCAGCATCACCGACTTCTCGGACAGCGGGCCCGGCTTGAGCTCGGACGGCAGGTCCTCGAACGCCTCGACGCTCAGGTCGGTCGCGGTGTTCGCGACGGCGACGGTCGGCAGCACGAGCCCGGCGGTGAGCAGGCCGCCGACGCCGGCGGTCAGCACGAAGGCGAGCAGCAGCGCCAGCGCCTGCACGACGGTGACCTGCCGCCCGCGCGGCGTGGGGGTGGGAGCCATGCCCGCCAGGGTACGGGAGCAGCCCCGACGCCCGCCGGTCGTCCACAGCGCCCGTGGGGACCTGCACCGTACCTGCACACCCGAGCCCGCGCTGGCCGACCGGGTGCAACAACCCGAACGGAGGATGCGACGGGGCGAATCCACCCGATACGGTCGGGCGCAGCAGGGGGGACTGCCGCACCGGACCGTCGCGCACGACGGTCCGCGGGCGGTGCTGTCCCGTTCGCAGGGGACAGTAGGGACGACTCGATGACGATCGCAGGGCCCGACGGGCACTGGACGGCGAACGCGAAGTGCGGCGCCGGGAGGGTGGCGCCCGACGCGCTGTTCGTGGAGGGCGCCGCGCAGCGCGACGCCCGGGCCGTGTGCGGGGGGTGCGCGGTCCGGCTGCTCTGCCTCGCCGACGCCCTCGACTCGCGCGCCGACTTCGGCGTGTGGGGCGGGATGACCGAGCGGGAGCGGCGCGCGCTGCGGCGCCGGAGGCCCGAGGTCGAGTCCTGGTACGACGAGCTCGTCGGCTCGGAGCCGGCCGAGCAGGCCGCCGCGGTCGGCACGTGACGCGCGCCTGACGGGGGCGCACGGGGCACGGCTAGGGTGGCGCCATGGCCACCACTACGTGGGAGTACGCGACCGTCCCCCTCATCGTCCACGCGACCAAGGCGATCCTCGACCAGTGGGGTCAGGACGGCTGGGAGCTCGTCCAGGTCCTGCAGTCCGAGACCGGGCTCGTCGCCTACCTCAAGCGCCCCACGGGCGAGAAGTGACCGGCGCCGTCGTCGCGCGGCTCGCGGAGCTCGGCATCGAGCTGCCGCAGGTCGCCGCGCCCGTCGCCGCCTACGTCCCCGCCGTCCGCACGGGCGACCACGTCCACACGTCCGGCCAGCTGCCGTTCGTCGCCGGCGAGCTGCCCGTCACGGGCAAGGTCGGCACCGGCCCCGGGCAGGTGTCGCCGGAGACGGCCCAGGACCTCGCCCGCACCGCCGCGCTGAACGCGGTCGCCGCCGTCGCGTCGCTGGTCGGGGACCTCGACCGCGTCGTCCGGGTGGTCAAGGTCGTCGGCTTCGTCGCGAGCGACCCGGCGTTCACCGGCCAGCCCGGCGTGATCAACGGCGCCAGCACGCTGCTGCACGAGGTGTTCGGCGAGGCGGGCGTGCACGCGCGGTCCGCCGTCGGCGTCGCGGTGCTGCCGCTGGACTCGCCGGTCGAGGTCGAGATCGTCGTCGAGCTCGCCCCGGGGGCCTGAGCCACGACGCACCGACGGCCCGCACCCCGGCGAGGGTGCGGGCCGTCGTCGTCGGTGCGGCCGGTGCGGCGCGTCAGCGCGCGCGGCGCTCCAGGCGGTCGACGTCGAGCAGCACGATCGCCCGGCCCTCGCGCCGGACCCAGCCGCGGGCGGCGAAGTCGGCGAGCGCCTTGTTCACGGTCTCGCGGCTCGCGCCGACGAGCTGCGCGAGCTCCTCCTGCGTGAGGTCGTGCGCGACGCGGACGCCCTCGTCGGTCTGCTGCCCGAAGCGGTGCGACAGGTCCAGCAGCGCCTTGGCGACGCGGCCCGGGACGTCCGAGAACACCAGGTCGGCCAGGGCGTCGTTGGTGCGGCGCAGCCGGCGGCCGAGCGCGCCCAGCAGGTGCTTGGCGACGGTGGGGTTCTGCTCCAGCCACGGGATCAGGTCGTGGTGGCCGAGCTCGAGCACCACGGCGTCGGCGAGGCCGGTGGCGGTGGCGGTGCGGGGGCCCGGGTCGAACAGCGACAGCTCGCCGAACATCTCGCCGGGGCCGAGCACCGCGAGCAGGTTCTCCCGGCCGTCGGTGGAGCGGCGGCCGAGCTTGATCTTGCCGGAGCGGATCACGTAGAGCCGGTCGCCCGGCTCGCCCTCGTGGAACAGCACCTCGCCGCGGGCGACGTGCACGGGCGCCATCGACGCGAGCAGCGTCCGGGACGCCTCGGGGTCCATGTTCGCGAACAGGGGCGCCGTGAGCACGACGTCGTCCTCCACGGGAGGAACCTCACCTTCTTGCCGGGATGTGACGCCCCTCAGTCTGCCTCATCAGGCGCCGGCAGGACGGCGGAGCGCGTCGACGCCCCCCTCGGTGACGTCCCGGGCGAGCCGGTCGATGTACCGGTCGGTGAGGCGCCGCAGGGCGTCCTCCAGCCGCATCTCGTAGCGCGCGAGGCGCATGTCCAGGTCGCGCAGCCGCGGCAGCTCGTGCACCTCGGCGATCGGGAGCGC
This sequence comes from Cellulomonas sp. ACRRI, assembly GCF_022346185.1. Classification (GTDB taxonomy): domain Bacteria; phylum Actinomycetota; class Actinomycetes; order Actinomycetales; family Cellulomonadaceae; genus Cellulomonas. Next base: position 16,215 of record NZ_JAKRMS010000075.1, read on the forward strand.
GCCCCGCACGGCCGCGGCGAGCTCCGCGGCCGGCGGCACGTCGGCCGCGTCCGGTCCGAGGACGCTGCGCACGTCCGGGCACCCGCCGGGGGCCTCGGGCGGTGCGGCGGCGGCGACGGCGAGCTCCAGGCGGTCGCGGACCAGGCGCCGCCAGCGGACGACGTGCTGGTGCTCGAGGCGCAGCGCACCGCGCTGCCGGCGCAGCTCGACGAGCTGGTCAGCCGTGCCGGCCAGGGTCATGCGGTCCGCCCACTCTCTCGGACGACCCGTACGGCCACAGGTCGCGTCCCCCCGTCTTTCGACGTGAGGTGTGCCTGACTTGAGAAGTTGGTCATGTGATCAAGTCCCGGTCACTCGCCCAGAGCAACCGTTGTCCCCCGGGGGGACCTACGCTGGCGGCATGAGTCCTGCCCCGGCCGGTGACCGGCAGCAGGCGACCGCGGCCCGCCCGCCGGTCGCGCTGGTCCGCCGCGCGCGCCGGGTGAACCGCGCGCTCGCGGTCCGCTGGCCCGACGCCCGGTGCGAGCTGGACTTCCGCTCACCGCTGGAGCTCCTGGTCGCGACGGTGCTGTCCGCCCAGACCACCGACGTGCGCGTCAACCAGGTCACCCCGGCCCTGTTCGCCCGCTACCCGGACGCCGCGGCCTACGCCGGGGCCGACCCCGCGGAGCTCGAGGAGCTGATCCGGCCGACCGGGTTCTTCCGCGCCAAGGCCCGCTCGCTGCAGGGCCTGGGCCGCGCGCTCGTCGAGCGGTTCGACGGCGAGGTGCCGCCCCGGCTCGACGACCTGGTCACGCTGCCGGGCGTCGGCCGCAAGACGGCCAACGTCGTGCTCGGCGACGCGTTCGGCGTGCCCGGGATCACCGTCGACACCCACGTCGGCCGCCTCGCCCGGCGGCTGGGCTGGACGACCGAGGAGGACCCCGTCAAGGTCGAGCAGGACATCGCCGCGCTGATCCCGCGCGCGGAGTGGACGCTGCTCAGCCACCGGCTGATCTTCCACGGCCGGCGCACCTGCCACGCCCGGCGGCCGGACTGCGCCACCTGCCCGGTCACCCGGGACTGCCCGTCGGCGCTCGTGCGCGTCGGGGCCCCGCCCGTCCCGGCGCCGGCGGACCCGGGCGCCTGACCCCCGCCGGGCGTGCGGTTCCGAGGAGGACGGAGCAGCGGCGGCGGCGTCAGGCGAGCTCGTGGAGCCAGTCGCGCAGCAGCGCGGTGACCCGCGCGGGCTCCTCCTCCGGGAGGTAGTGGCCGGCGCCGGACAGCATCTCGAACCGGTAGTGCGGCCCCAGCCGGCGCGCGACCGACCCGTGGGCCATCGCCCGGGAGACGGTGTAGCAGCCGTCCGACCCGCCGTGCACCTGCAGGGTCGGCACGGGCTCGGCGTCCCGCAGCGCGACCGCGTGCCGGCGCCCGTCCGCGCGCACGCCCGACCGGTACAGCCAGCGGACCTGCTCGAGCGCGGAGTGGGCGGCGAACGGGACCTGGGCCGCCCGGCGGTACAGGGCGAGCGCGGCGGGGTCCGGCCAGCGCGGGCCGCCCCACTCGCGCAGCAGCCGCGCGACGAGGTCGCCGCGGGTCATCGCGCGCTCCGTCAGGTACGGGGCCTGGATCTCGGCCATCCGGCGGGTGGCCCGGGCGCGGAGCCCGGACCGCGGGTCGGCCCGGCGGGTCAGCGGGTGCGGCGACGACAGCACGGCCACGCCCCGGGTGAGCCCGGGGTGGTAGGCCGGCATCGCCCAGGCCACGTCGCCCCCGCCGACGCCGTGCCCGACCACGACGGCGCGGTCGCAGCCCAGCGAGCGGACGACGCCGGCGACGTCGCGGGTGAGCGTCGGCACGTCGTAGCCGCTCGGCGGCTTGTCGGAGCCGCCGGTGCCGCGCAGGTCCATGGCGACGACGCGGTGCCCGTCCTCGGCGAGGGCGGGCAGCTGGTGGCGCCACGCCCACCACAGCTCGGGGAGCCCGTGCAGCAGCACCACCAGCGGGGCGTCCCGGTCGTCCGGTCCCGCGACGGCCACGTGGAACCGGGAGCCGTTGGCCGGCACGAAGTGGTGCCGCCACGGGCCGTCGAGCAGGAGGGCGGCGGAGTCGACGGTCATCGACGCCGAACCTACCGCGTCCCGGCCCCCGTCCGGCGGGACCGGTGCGCCCGGTCGCGTGCCGCGAGGGCCGCGCCGCCGAGCACCGCGGCGGTCGTCGACGCCAGCAGGATCGCCACCTTGAGGTGCTCGTCGTGGGCGCTGCCGGCCCCGAAGGCGAGCTCGCCGATCAGCAGCGAGACCGTGAACCCGATGCCGGCGAGCAGCCCCACGGCCCCCACGTCCCGCCAGTGCAGGTCGGGGGCCAGGGCCGCGCGGGTGAACCGCGCGACCAGCCACGTCGCCGCCAGGATGCCGAGCGGCTTGCCGACCACCAGGCCGAGCGCGACGCCCTGCGCCACCGGGTCCCGGACGGCGTCGGCGAGCGCCCCGCCGGACAGCGGCACCCCGGCCGCGAACAGCGCGAACACCGGGACCGCGAACCCCGCGGACACGGGGCGCCAGCGGTGCTCGAGCCGCTCGGCGACGCTCGACGCCTCACCCGGGCGGGCCAGCGCCGGCGCGGTGAGGCCGAGCAGCACCCCGGCGATGGTCGCGTGCACCCCGGACGCGTGCATGAGCGCCCACGCGGTCACGGCCAGCACCACGAGGGCGGCGTGCCCGGCGACGCCGGGGCGGCGGACCCGGACCAGCAGCGCGAACGCCGCGACCGCGACGAGGGAGGCGGCGAGCCACACCAGGTGCAGCCCGTCGGTGTAGACCACGGCGATGACGACGATGCCGAGCAGGTCGTCGACCACCGCGAGCGTCAGCAGGAAGGCCCGCAGCGACGCCGGCAGGCTGCGGCCGACCACCGAGAGCACGGCGACGGCGAACGCGATGTCCGTCGCGGTCGGCACCGCCCAGCCCCGGGTCGCCCCGTCGCCGGCCGAGGCGGTGACCAGCAGGTACAGCAGCGCCGGGACGGCCATCCCGCCGACGGCGGCGACGACGGGCACCAGCGCGGTCCGGGGGCGGCGCAGCTCGCCGTCGACGACCTCCCGCTTGAGCTCCACGCCGACCACGAAGAAGAAGATCGCGAGCAGCCCGTCCGTCGCCCACGACGCGAGGCTGAGGTCGAGGTGCAGGGCCGCCGGGCCGACGACCGTGTCCGACAGCGCCGTGTAGGACGCCGACCACGGCGAGTTCGCCCACAGCAGCGCGACGACGGCGCCCGCGAGCAGCAGCAGGCCGCCGGTGCGCTCGGCGCGCAGCGTGTCGAGCAGGTTCGCGAGGCCGCCCGGGGACAGGGGGCCGAACAGGCTGCGCGGGGCCTGCGGCTCGCGCGGCTGGCGGGCGGGTGCGGGGGAGTGGGGCACGGGCGGCTCTCCGTGGGGTCGACGACGGGGACGCCGACCAGGCTTCCCGGCACACCGCGGACGATCGTACCGGCGAGGTCGACGATCGTCAGGGCGAGCCGGTTCCGGCGTCGAGCTCGTCCGCGGCCGCGTCGGGGTCGCGGGCGGCCTCCTCGACCGTGCGCGCGCCGACCGCGGGGTCGGTGGTCGCGACCAGCAGCCAGCGCGCCGGGCGCCCGGGACGCGCGCGGTGCCGCAGCCGGGCGAGGGTACCGACGAGCACGACGGCGGACAGGCCGGACAGCACCCAGGTCAGCGGGGTCATCCCGCCATCGTGACGGCGCCCGCTGGGCGCGGGCGACGGCCGCGGCCCTCCGTAGGTGGTGGACGCCGGTCAGGCGTCTGCGGCGACCTCGGCGGGCGAGGTCGGGCTGCTGTCGGCCGAGCGCCGGTCCTTCGGCGGGTCGAACCGGTAGCCGACGTTGCGCACCGTGCCGATCAGCTGCTCGTGCTCGGGCCCGAGCTTCGCGCGCAGGCGCCGGACGTGGACGTCCACCGTGCGGGTGCCGCCGTAGTAGTCGTAGCCCCACACCTCCTGGAGCAGCTGGGCCCGGGTGAACACGCGGCCCGGGTGCTGCACCAGGTACTTGAGCAGCTCGAACTCCTTGTAGGTGAGGTCGAGCGGGCGGCCGCGGAGCCGGGCGGTGTACCCGCCGGCGTCGATCATGAGCTCGCCGGAGGAGATCTCCTGCGGCTGGTCGTCGTAGGAGGACCGTGCGGCGCGCTCGATGACGAGGCGGAACCGGGTCTCGACCTCGGCGGGCGTCGCGTTCTCCAGCACGATGTCGTCGGCGCCCCACTCCGCGGTGACGACCGTGAGGCCGCCCTCGGTCAGCACCAGCACCAGCGGCACGGTGAGGCCGGTGGCGCGCAGCAGCCGGCACGTCGTGCGCGCGGTCACCAGGTCGCGGCGCGCGTCGAGCACGACGATGTCGGCGTCCGGGGCGTCCACGAGGGCCGAGGGCTCCACGGGCAGCACCCGCACGCGGTGGGACAGCAGGCCGAGCGCGGGGAGCACCTGGGACGAGCCCCCCGACGCGGGCGTGAGCAGCAGCAGGTCGGCCACGCAGCGACCCCCCTCCGGTCCGAATTGGGGGACACGGTACCCCTCGGATGTCACGTCAGACGGCGCGTGCGTGACACACGACGGTGGTACAAGCGGGCGACGCCCCGGGGCGGGCCCCGACGCGGGTCGCGCGCCGGCCGATGCCGGGGGCGGGGCCCGGGGATGCGAGGATGGCGCCCGTGCCCGCCTCGAACCGCGCCGTGACCACGGCCGTCCTGGCGACGCTCGTCGCTGTCGCCGGTGTCCTCGGGGGCGTCTCGCTGGCCGGCCGGGACGGCGTCGTCCTGGCCGCGCTGCTGGTCGTCCTCACCGCCGTCCTCGCGGTCGGCTGGCCCCGGGTGGCGGGGCTGCCCGCGCCCGTCGGCAGCGGGGTCGTGATCGGGCTGGCGGGCCTCGCGGCCGTCGTGGTCGTGCACGTGACCGCGACCGAGCCGCTGCTGGGCGACGTGCCCGCGGTGTTCGCGGGTGCGGTGCTCGCCGCCTTCGTGGCGGAGCTCGTGCGGCGGGACGGCCGCGAGCGGCTGGTGGAGTCGGTCGCCGGCACCGTCGCCGGCGCCCTGGTGCCGGTCTGCGCGGCCGGCTGGCTCGCCGCCGAGCGCACCGCCGCCGGGGACGCCGTCGTCGTGACCGGGGCGGTCGCCCTGGCGGTCGGGTCCGCCGTCACCGCCCTGCCCCTGCGCGGCTGGGCCGGCGCCGGCGCCACGCTCGGCGCCGCCGTCGCGGGCGGCCTGGTCGCCGGCGCGGCGCTGCCGACCGTCGGGCTGCTGTCGGGCGGGCTCCTCGGCGCCGCGATCGGCGTCCTGGTGGCCGCGGGCGACGCCCTGTTCGACCGGCTGCCGACCCTGGAACATCGTCTCGCGGGGTGGGCGGTCGCTGTCCTGCCCGTCGCCGTCACCGGCATCCTGGTCTACGTCGTCGGCCGCGTCATCGTCGGCTGACGACCGGGTCGCCCGCCGGGCGCACCCGCGCCGCGACCCGGGGGTGGGCATGGGGCTGCGCGTCCTGCTCGTCCTCGGCGTGCTCGCGGTCGCCGTCGCCGCCGGCCTGCTCTGGCGCTCCCGCAACGGCCGGTTCGTCGCCGTCCGCGGCGCCGCCGACTCCGCCGGCCGGCTGACCGCCGACGACCTGGGCGCGCCGCTCGGGGCCGAGGCCACGTTCCTGCAGCTGTCGTCCGAGGCGTGCGCCCCGTGCCGCAGCACCGCCGTGGTGCTGGGCGCCCTGGCCGGCGAGCGGGGCGGCGTCGCCCACGTCGAGGTCGCCGCGGAGGACCGCCTGGACCTGGTGCGCCGGTTCGACGTGCTGCGCACCCCGACCGTGCTCGTGCTGGACGGCGCCGGCGTCGTCCGCGGCCGGCTGTCGGGGGCGACGACGCGGCAGCAGGCGCTCGACGCGCTCGACCGCTGTCCGGCCACCGCCTGACCGGCACCGCCCGCACCCCGGCGCCGCCCGCACCCCGGCGCCGGGGTGCGGGCGGTGCCGGTCAGGCGGTGGCCGGACAG
>NZ_JAKRMS010000076.1 GCF_022346185.1 Cellulomonas sp. ACRRI
CGCGCTGTCGGCCGGCCCGCCGACATCCCGGGTGACCACGGGGGCGCGCCGGACCGCCACCCGCCCCCCGCCCCGGCGCTGGTGTCTGAACCGGCCCGCGACCGCGACGACCGGGGCGACCCCGGCGGGGCGGGGGCGCGGTGTCGGGGCCGGCCAGTAGCGTCTGCGGGGTGACGGGCGACGGGGACCTGGCGGGCGGCGGCAGCACCACCACGCGCGGGCTCGGCCGCGCCCTGCTGGCCCGGCAGCACCTCCTGGAGCGGACCGACGCGTCCGCGGTCGAGGTCGTGCGGCGCCTGGTCGCCCTGCAGTCGCAGAACCCGTCCTCGGCGTACCTGGCGCTGCACGCGCGGGTGGCCGGGTTCGCGCACGCGGACCTGGCCGACGCGATGACGGACCGCCGGGTCGCCCGCCTGGCGCTGCTCCGCGACACCGTGCACCTGGTCACCGCCGACGACGCGCTCGCGCTGTGGCCGCTGCTCGCCCCGACGCTCCGCCGCCACCTCACCGCCAACGTGTCCGCGGCACCGACGCTCCGCCAGGTCGACCTGGCCGACCTGCGGTCCGCCGCGCTGGACGCCCTGGCCGACGGGCCGCTCGGCGCGCGGGACCTGGGGGCGCGGCTGGCGGTGACCTGGCCGGACCTGGACCCGGCCTCGCTCGCGATGGGCGCGCGCGGGCTGCTGCCGCTCGTGCAGGTCACCCCGCGCGGGGTGTGGGGCCGGAGCATGGCCACGACCTGGACGACGGCGTGGGCGTGGTTCGGCACCGCCGGCGGCCCGGGCGACGCGGACCTCGCCGAGGACGACCGGGAGGCCGCGCCGGCCGCCCTCGTCCGCCGGTACCTGGCCGTCTACGGCCCGGCGACGACCGCCGACGTGCAGCGGTGGTCCGGCCTGACCCGGCTCGCCCCGGTGGTCGACCGGCTCCGTCCGGAGCTCGTTGAGGTGGTGCACGTCGACCCGCCGTCGGGCCGCCCGCGCGTGCTGCTCGACGTCCCGGACGCCCCGCGCCCGCCGGAGGACGCCCCCGCGCCGGTCCGCCTGCTGCCGGACTTCGAGAACCTGCTGCTCGGGCACGACGACCGGAGCCGGGTGATCCCGCCGGAGGTCCGCCCCGCGCTGGCCAGCCGCAACGGCATGCCGCCGGGGACCGTGCTGGTCGACGACGTGGTGGCAGGGTCCTGGGCCGTCCGGCGCGAACGGCTCCCCCGCCCGGCGGGCTCGCCGCGGGGCCGCCGGGAGCGCGCGGTGCTTGCCGTCACGCCGCTGCGGCGGTGGACCCGGGCCGACCGCCGGGCGGTGCTGGCCGAGGCCGAGCGGCTGGTCCGGTTCGCCGCGGACGACGCGGCGGAGCACGCGGCGGTCGTCGCGGAGACCTGAGCCGCCGGCCCGGCCCCGGGGCCCCGGGTCCCGCGCCCTTGAACCGGGCCCGCCCGCCACCTACCGTCGGGGACGAACGTCGCCGCAGACGCTCCTGACGCCGACGCCCCGACCCGACGCCGACCCACCAGGAGTCCCCCCGTGCCTCGTCCTGCCGTCACGCTCACGCTGTCCGGCGCCGCCGGCCAGATCGGCTACTCCCTCATGTTCCGCGTCGCGAGCGGCGAGCTGCTCGGCCCGGAGACACCGGTGCGCGTGCGGATGCTCGAGCGTCCCGACGCGCTGCAGGCGGCGCACGGCGTCGCGCTGGAGCTGCAGGACGTCGCCTCGCCCCTGCTGGTCGACGTGGACGTCACGGCGGACCCGCGCACCGCGTTCGACGGCGCGGACATCGCGGTCCTCGTCGGCGCGCAGCCGCGGACCGCGGGGATGGAGCGGGCGGACCTGCTGCAGGCCAACGGCGGGATCTTCCGAGAGCAGGGTGCGGCGATCAACGACGTCGCGGCGGACGACATCCGGGTGCTCGTGATCGGGAACCCGGCGAACACGAACGCCATGATCGCCGCGGCGCACGCCCCCGACGTGCCGGCCGACCGGTTCACCGCGCTGACCCGCCTGGACCACAACCGGGCGCTCGCCCAGCTGGCGCTGCGCACCGGCGCCAACCCCCGGGACATCCGCCGGGTGACGGTGTGGGGCAACCACTCCCGCACCCAGTACCCCGACCTCCGGCACGCGCTGGTGGACGGTCGCCCGGCGCTCGAGGTGGTCGACCGGGCGTGGGCGGAGGGCGAGTTCATCGACACCGTCGCCCAGCGCGGGGCGGCGATCATCGCGGCCCGTGGCGGGTCGTCGGTGGCCTCGACCGTCAGCGCGATCATCGACCACGGCCGGCTGCGGCGCGGCGGCACCGCGGCCGGCGACTGGACCTCGGCCGGCCGGGTGTCCGACGGGTCGTACGGGGTGCCGGAGGGGCTGGTGTGCTCGTTCCCGGTCACCGCGGTCGACGGCGCGTGGCACATCGTCCCCGACCTGGAGGTCGACGCGTTCTCCCGGGCGCGCATCGACGCGTCGGTGGCGGAGCTGGCCGAGGAGCGCGAGGCGGTGCGGCACCTCGGGCTGATCTGACGGGGCGCCGGCACGCCGCCGGCGCCCCGGGCGTCACCCCGCCGACGCGTACTGCGTCTCGTACAGCTCCGCGTACAGTCCGCCGGCGGCCAGCAGCTCGGTGTGCGTGCCCTGCTCCGCGACCCGCCCCTCGTCCAGCACCACGATCGAGTCCGCCTCCCGGATGGTCGACAGCCGGTGCGCGATCACGATCGCGGTCCGGCCCTCCAGCGCCTCGGCGAGCGCCCGCTGCACGGCGGCCTCCGACTCGGAGTCCAGGTGCGCGGTCGCCTCGTCGAGGACCACGATCGGCGGCGCCTTCAGCAGCAGCCGGGCGATCGCGAGGCGCTGCCGCTCGCCGCCGCTGAGCCGGTAGCCCCGGTCCCCCACGACCGTGTCGACGCCGTCCGGCAGCCGGGAGACCAGGTCCCAGATCTGCGCGCGGCGCAGCGCCTGCTCCAGCTCGACGTCGGTGGCCCCGGGCCGCGCGTACAGCAGGTTGGCCCGGATGGTGTCGTGGAACAGGTGCGCGTCCTGGGACACGATGCCGATGGCGTCCCGCAGGCTCTCCTGCGTGACCTCGCGGACGTCCTGCCCGGCGACGCGGACCGCGCCGGCCGTGACGTCGTAGAGCCGGGCCACCAGCGCGGAGACCGTGGTCTTGCCCGCGCCGGACGGTCCGACCAGCGCGACCAGGTGGCCGTGCGGCACGGTGAATGACACGTGCTCCAGCGTGGTGCCGGGCACCTCGGTCTGCAGCCGGGCGACCGACTCCAGCGAGGCGAGCGACACCTCGGACGCGGCCGGGTACCGGAACGACACGTCGTCCAGCTCGACGCTCGCCGTCCGCGCGAGGTCGGCGGGCAGCGGCCGGGCGTCCGGCGCGTCCGCGACCGTCGGCTCCAGGTCCAGCACCTCCAGGACACGCTCGAACGACACCAGCGTGGTCATCACGTCGACCTGGACGTTGGACAGCGAGGTGATCGGCCCGTAGAGCCGGGTCAGGTACGAGGTCAGCGCGACGACGACGCCCACGGTCAGGGACCCCTGGATCGCGAGCACGCCGCCCAGCCCGTACACGATCGCGACCGCGACGGCGGCGATCAGCGTCAGGCCGACCCGGAACACCGCGGCGTACATCGCCGAGGTGATGCCGATGTCCCGCACCCGCGAGGCACGCGCCGCGAACTCCGCGGTCTCGTCCTCGGGGCGCCCGTACAGCTTGACCAGCTGGGCGCCGGCCACGTTGAACCGCTCGGTCATGGTCTGGCCCATCGCCGCGTTCAGGGTGTACGACTCCTGCGTCACGCCCGCGAGCCGCCGCCCCATCGCCCGCACGGGCAGCACGAACGCCGGGAGCAGCACCAGCGACAGCAGCGTGATCTGCCAGGACAGCGACAGCATCGCCGCGATGACCAGCACCACGGTCAGCACGTTCGACACGACGTTCGACAGCGTCGACGTGAACGCCTGCTGGGCGCCGAGCACGTCGCCGTTGAGCCGCTGCACGAGCGCGCCGGTCTGGGTGCGGGAGAAGAACGCCAGCGGCATCCGCTGCACGTGGTCGAACACCTGGGTGCGCAGGTCCAGGATCAGGCCCTCGCCGATCCGGGCGGAGAACCACCGGGACGCGAGCGTGAGCCCGGCGGACGCGATCGCGAGCAGGGCGACGACGCCGGCGAGCCCGAGCACCAGCCCGGTGCGACCCTGCGCGATGCCGTGGTCGATGATCTGCCGGAAGACGAGCGGGGTGACCGCGCCGATGGCGGCGTCGAGCGCGACGACGACGAGGAAGACGGTGAGCAGCCCGCGGTACGGGCGGGCGAAGGCGAGGATGCGCCGCAGCACGTCACGGGTGATGCGACGCCGGGCGACGGACGGGTCGAGGCGGAACGACCGGTACATCGCCGGGCCGCCGCCCCCTCCTCCGTGCATGGACATGGGGCCTCCTGAGGACGATTCCGATAGAGAGGCTACCTCTCTATGTGTGGAACTCGCTATCCTGGGCGCATGACGCCCGTCACCCCGGCCCCCGCGCACCACCACCCGGCCCCCGGCAACCCGGGAGACGAGCTGTTCTGGCTGCTGCGCCGCGCGCTGCACGCGATGCGCCGGGACGTCCGCGAGCGCGTCGACCTCACGCCGTCGCGGCACCGGCTGCTGCGCGTCGTCGCGCGCGCGGAGCCGCAGCGGCAGACCGCGCTGGCCGCGGCGCTCGACGTCGTGCCGCGGTCGATCACCTCGCTGGTGGACGACCTGGAGCGGGCGGGCCTGGTCGAGCGCCGGCCCGACCCGACCGACCGGCGCGCCACGCTCGTGGCGGCCACGGACGAGGGCCGCGCGGTGCTCGCCGAGGCGGACGCGCAGCGCCGCCGGCACGCGGAGGAGCTCCTCGCGCGCCTGGACCCGGGCGAGCAGGACGACCTGCTCCGCCTCCTGCACCGCCTGGTCGACGACCCGGCGGGCACGCCGGCGGAGTGCGCCCGGGCCTGACCGGCCTGGGCGCCATGGGACGACACCCTGCCCGCCCGCACTCCCTGTCGCTGCTCCACGTGCGACCGGGGGTCGGCCCGTCATACGCGTGGGGCGCGATCCGGTGCACCGGGCGGATGATGTGCCTTCCACATGTCGACGGTCCACGCCGCCGCAGGCGCGACGAGCCAGATCGACGCGACAACCACGAGCAGCGGGGTTCCGACACGGACACCCAGCGCGACGAGCACGCCGGCCCCGGAGCACCCGGCCAGAACCAGAGCGTCCACCCGGGTGAACGCGCGGTTGTCTGCGCTTGAGGGCTGCCACTCCAGCAGATGGCGGCGCGTCGCCATACGCACGAGGGCGGTCGTCACGGCACCGAGCCCGACCGCAGCCGCTGCTGCGCTCGACGACCAGGTGCGTGCGGCTTGTCTCATGCGGCGGGGACGCCACCGCGCCAGATGGCGGAGGACGTCTGGCTGCGCCATGGTCGCGACGAGTGCGACTAACCCCAGACGGCCTCCCCACGGAACGGGGGCAACGGTGACGAGCACGGTCAGAACCACCGACGAGAGAGGCGTGAGGGCGGCTGTGACGTCTCGCCACATCCACCACCGCTCCACCCAGGGAAGTGGACTTCGGCCAGCTCTGCCCAACGCCCACGGAAGCAGTTGCACGTCACCTCTGCGCCACCGCTCCATGCGTCGTTGAATTCCCCGGAAGTCGTCGACGTCGCGATCGCGAATGAGCCTCTGAGGTATTCGGCAGGTTCGCAGGAAGAACCCCTCGAGCTTGTCATGACTCAGCACCTTTTCCGCCGGGATCGCGTCCAGGAGAAGTCCGACGTACGTCGCGACCCGGATAGCGCCTTGCCCGACGAACTGCGAGCGACCGAACCGGTTCTGACGTCCGTCCACCTTCAGCCCCGTATCACCGGGACGCCGGGAGTAAAGGACGGCGCCCTCTTCGAGGACCCCCCTTCGTCGACGACCACGAGCACATGTGCGGGATGGATCGACGGTCCGCGTAGAACCCGGCACGACGCAGGGAGCGGCTCGCCCGCCAGTGCCGCCACCAGGTCGCGCAGCTTGCCTCTCTTCCGATCCCACCCGATCCAGCGTCGTCGGTGGTCGACCATCTCCGGTGGCGCACGACGACCACGGGTCGAGCGTGAGGCAACAGCCTCGCGTCGAGCGATCGGGCTGCCAGCGCGAACGCCTGCAGCCGTCGCTCGTCCTCAGCCACCTCCTGGTGGTCGGAGTCGGCGAGATCGAGGAGGACGACATGCTGAACGGATGGGGAGGCGTTGCCGACCACGCTCTCCTCGACGCTCACCAGCGCCGCTGCAGCATCCATCCCCGGCCGATCGATGATCGGGTGCGCGACGCACGCGCGCACGCCGGCGGGACACCAGCAGCGCGATCAACGCTGCCGAGACGGCACCGATGCCGAATGACGAGCCCGCGGCCCCCGGTCGACGAACAACCCGACCACGAGAACCGATCCGACCGCCGTCGAGGGGGCGAGAACGCTCGTCACAGACGCAGCGACGAGGAGCGTGGGCCCGGCTGTCCTCGCCCTCGCGCGAGCGCGACGACGGTCCCCCCAGAAGTCCTCACCATCGAGCACCCCCTGTCATGGCGATCTCGGTATGCGCACAGCGGGTGCTCGTGTCGCACGACGGGCAGTCGCCTCACATCGGCGCAAACGATCACAACGCCTTGGCGGCTCTACGGACCTTAACGCACTACATCGGCTGAGACATGGGGGTTGTGGTGCTCGGGGGAAGTGTGGAATGGTGCTAGCCGTCCGACCCGCTCGGCCACATCCGACGCGGGTTCGCTCACATTCGAACCGCACACTGCCGCTGGCCGGAGGGCGATACATCTCGCTCAGTTCGGCCGCAGCCTTCGGCCTGCGCCCGCACTCGTACAGCAATGATCTTCGATGGACGAGAAACATGGTTGAGAGAGAGACCTCCGAGCTCCCCCCAGTCGTGACCGAGCGACTACGGGCCGAACTGGGCGATTTTGTCGTGGTTGCCGATACGTCGTGGCCACGGCAGAGTTCCCGGGTGTGGCTGGCACGCTGGCCGACGCACGAGGCGTACGTGAAGATCAGCCCGAGCGAGGAGTCCTTCGCTCGCGAACGAGCTGCCCTTCGGTCGACGGTCCCCGCCGCCGGGGTCGCCGCGCCCTCGCTCCTGGCAAGCTTCCCCGAGCTCCGCGTCCTCGTCCTGACGGTGGTTCCTGGACTCGTGGTACGGACGATGAGCCCGGCACCCGATCGATCGACCGAACGGGAGATCCACTGGCAGGCAGGGGCGACGCTGGCAGCGGTCCACCGCCAGCACCAGGCGCGCGACCATGGCGACGAGGTCGACCCGATCCTGGAGTCGGTGCTCTGCCTGTCGACCGTCCGTGAGGAACTGAGCCGGCGGGTTCTCACGGTCGCTCAGCGACATGGCATAGCCCGCGCGCGCGAGACGCTCGCCTCGTCGGCATCGGCACGCTGGCTCACCCTCACCCACGGCGACTTCCAGCCGCGCAACTGGTTGTGGTCCGAACCCGACAGCCAGCTCGGGCTGATCGACTTCGAGGCGTCCCACGTGGGCCTGGCCCTCGAGGACTTCGCCTGGCTGTTCGCGACGGTGTGGCGTGATCGACCAGATCTACGCGCCTCGTTCCTCCACGGGTACGGGGCCGTCCTCACACCGAGAGACGAGCGGTTCTTGGCGGCCTTCACCATCCTCGGCAGTCTCGAGCACGTGGCTGACGGGGTACGGCTTCAGATCCCGCTCAAGGTGGAGAACGGCCTTCGGGCTCTTGAGGTCGGCGTGCAGGCGCTTGAGACTCTGGGCGCGTCCGGCCCGACGCCGCAACCGCCATCTGGCGCTCTCGAGGTCATCGCGAGCGGGCTAGGGCATCCGCCCGCCGAGGTGCGCGAGTGGCTGCTCTCACCCCGGGTGCGCCACGTCGCCCCACTGGCCCGCAGGCTACGCAGCACGGCGAAGGACGACGCCGCCGTCACGGCTCATGCTCCGCCGCCGGCCGACCTTCCCCTCAGCGCGGGGTACGACGTCCAACGGCTGACGACATGTGCACGGATCCTCAGCGGAGCCGTACCGGTGGGCTACAAGGTAGGCCTGACCTCCGAAGCAGTCCGACGGCAGTTCGGCATCGATACTCCCGACCGCGGCGTCATCTTCGACCAGGACCTGGTCCCGACCGGGACCACGCTGCCCGCGAGCGCCGCCGTCGGTGCGAAGCTGGAAGTCGAGATCGCACTGGTCGTCGAGCGGGTCGAACGCTCCGGGGAGGGTTGGACGCTCGTGCCCCGAGGCGGGTTCCTGTGCTTCGAGATCCTCCGCACCAGGTACTGCTCGTGGCAAGGAACCGTCGCACAGAGCGTCGCGGACAACGCCGCGCTCGGCACGGTGGTCGTCGGGCCTCCCCTCGCGTCCGTCGATGCACCCGCGCTCCTCCGCACGGCGGTTACGGTCAGGCGCGCCGGCGCTGAGGTGGCACGGGGCGGGGCCACGGAGCTCGACGGCGGGCCGTGGGGTTCCGCGCGCTGGCTCCTCAACTCGCTCGGCGCGGTCGACCGACGCCTGCAACCGGGCGATGTGATCCTCACCGGGGCACTCGCCCCCGTGATCGATATCGCGCCTGGGGACGAGATCGAGGCGGTCAGCGACGACGGGGGCGTGATCCGCGTCGCCTTCGCGGGCGAGAGCTCGGTGCAGGAAGGCGCGCCGTGACACACATCCTCGTGATCGGAACCGGACTGATCGGCGCCGACCTCATCCGTCGAGTCTCTGATCAGTTCCCCGCAGCGTGCTTGCGGGTGCGAGCGCGATCGACCAGCGCGGTGACGCGCCAAGTCCTCAGCCGGAGCGGCGCCCAGCTCACGGAATCGTTCGACCCCCCGCCGGGCATCGCCACTCGGGACGTCGTCGTGGACGCATCGGACGCGGCCCACCACCTCGAGCACGTCGCACCCACTACTCGCCCGAACCTACACGAGCTGACAGGCTCGATGGACTGCCGGCGCAGTTCGGTCCTGGCCACCTCGGACGCGCGATCAACGCGAATGCGTTCCACCGCCGTCACTGCGGCCGGGACGGACACCCGCTCCGAGCGCGATCGCAGCCCGTGCCGGGGATGAAGACCGCGCCGTCCGAGCACCCGCCCGGCGTTTTCGGCCGAGCGGTCAGACGACGCCGAGGGCCAGCATCGCGTCGGCGACCTTGAGGAAGCCCGCCACGTTGGCGCCCAGGACGTAGTCGCCGGGTGCGCCGTACTCGTCCGCCGTCGTGGCGCAGCGGTCGTGGATGTCCCGCATGATCGTCGCGAGCCGCTGCTCGGTGTAGTCGAACGACCAGGAGTCCCGGCTCGCGTTCTGCTGCATCTCCAGCGCGGACGTCGCCACGCCGCCGGCGTTCGCCGCCTTGCCCGGGCCGAACAGCACGCGGGCCTCGCGCAGCACCGCCACCGCCTCCGGCGTCGTCGGCATGTTCGCCCCCTCGGCCACCGCGACCAGCCCCGACCCGATCAGCGCGCGGGCGTCGTCGGCGTCGAGCTCGTTCTGGGTGGCGCACGGCAGCGCGACCGTCGCACCGACCTCCCACACCCGGCGCCCGGGCACGTACCGCGCCGAGCCCCCGCGCCGCTCGGCGTAGTCGGCGAGCGACCCGCGCTCGACGGACTTGACCTGCTGCAGCAGCGGCAGGTCCAGGCCCTTGTCGTCGACGACGTACCCGCGCGAGTCCGAGCACGCGACGACGTCGGCGCCCAGCTGCTGCGCCTTCTCGATCGCGTACAGCGCGACGTTGCCGGAGCCGGACACGACGACGCGCTGGCCGTCCAGCGACCGGTTGGCCGCGCGGAGCATCTCCTGCACGAACAGCACGGCGCCGTACCCGGTCGCCTCGGTGCGGACCAGCGAGCCGCCCCAGGTCACGCCCTTGCCCGTGAGCACCCCCGACTCGTACCGGCCGGTCATCCGCTTGTACTGGCCGAACAGGTAGCCGATCTCCCGGCCGCCGACGCCGATGTCCCCGGCGGGCACGTCCACGTACTCGCCGATGTGCCGGGCCAGCTCCGTCATGAACGACTGGCAGAACCGCATGACCTCGCCGTCCGAGCGGCCGCGCGGGTCGAAGTCCGAGCCGCCCTTGCCGCCGCCGATCGGCATGCCGGTGAGCGAGTTCTTGAAGATCTGCTCGAAGCCGAGGAACTTCACGATGCCGAGGTTCACCGACGGGTGGAACCGCAGGCCGCCCTTCGAGGGGCCGAGCGTGGTGGAGAACTGCACCCGGAACCCGCGGTTGATCTGCACGCGGCCGGCGTCGTCGACCCACGGCACCCGGAACACGATCTGCCGCTCGGGCTCGCACAGCCGCTCCAGCACCGCCGCGTCGACGTACCGCGGATTCCGCTCCAGGACGGGCCCGAGGCTGCCGAACACCTCCCGCACCGCCTGGTGGAACTCGGGCTCCCCCGGGTTCCGCGCCAGCACCTGGTCGAGCACCGCTCCCAGCTGGTCCTGCACGTGCCTCACCTCGTCGTGTCCTCGCCGGCTGCTCCCGGCGCCCGTCACCGTACGAGGGCGGCCGAGACCGCCGCCAGGACGTCCACGACGTGGTTCAGCGGGCCGGGTCCGGCACCCCGTGCGGCAGCCGGTGCAGCGTGACGGCCTCCGCGGCGGAGCGCTGCGCCGCGCGCGTGGACGCGGCGTACTCGCGGTCTCGGCGGGCCACCAGCACGGCCGCGAGGAACGCCTCCGGGTGGGTCCCCGCGGGCGGCCCGGGAGCGACGTACCGCGCGACCTCGCCGGCCAGCTGCTGGCCCAGCGCGTAGCGCGAGCCGGGGTGCAGCCGGGGCGCGCGGCCGAGGAACTGCCGGACGGACAGCGCCAGGCCGTCCGGGAGCCGCGCGACGTCGGCCTGCTGCGCCCACGGCGCGAGGAACGGCGGCATCACCAGGACCGCGCGGCGCTCGGTCCGGCCGCGCACCCGGACGGCGTAGGTGCCGGCCATGATGTCGCCGAGCCGCTTGCCCTGCGGGTTGACCAGCGAGGTGATCAGGGCGACCGACCCGAGGGTCAGCCACAGCTCCAGGATGCCGACCAGCGCCCGGACGAACGCCTGCCGGAACCGGATGGGGCCGCCGTCGTCGCGCACCACCCGGATGCCCACGGCGAGCTTGCCCAGCGACCGGCCGCGGGTCAGCGTGTCGACCGTCGTCGGGATGACGACCAGCACCGTCACCATCACGACCACGAACGTGATCTGCAGGACGTCCTGGCTCGGCGCGACGACCACGAACCGGGTGAGCACCCAGGCCACGGCGACGGCGACGAGGCCGAGGGCGACGAGGTCGATGACCGCCCCGGCCAGGCGGGTGGCGAAGGAGGTCGGCCGCGTGTCCAGCAGCACGCCCTCGCCGATGACGATGCCCTCGTCCTGCACGCCCCACCTCCGCCGACGTCGCGCCGCTGGTCACCCGGTGCGGACCGGGCCTCGTGTGGCAGGGTATCGGGCGTGGACCTGGACGCCTTCTCCGCCGTGCGCGAGCCCGCGTGGGCGCGCCTGGACGAGCTGTCCCGGCGGCGGGGCCTCGACGGCGCCGAGGCGGACGAGCTGGTCCGCCTCTACCAGGCCGCCGCGACCGACCTGTCGACCATCCGGTCCTCCGCGCCCGACCCGGACGCGGTCGCGCGGCTGTCCCAGCTGCTGGCCCGGGCGCGGTCCCGGATCGCCGGGACCCACGAGCCCGCGTGGCGCGACGTCCGCCGGTTCGTGGTGCTGTCGCTGCCCGCGGCGCTGTACCGGCTGCGCTGGTGGACCGTCGGCGTGATGACCGCGTGCGTCGCGGTCGCGGTCGTCGCGGGCTGGTGGGTGGCGACGAACCCCGACGCGCTCGCCGCGATGGGCACCCCGAGCGAGCGCCAGCAGTACGTCGACGAGGCCTTCGCGTCCTACTACGACCCGGGTGCGGGGTTCGCCGCCGTAGTCTGGACGAACAACGCGTGGGTCGCGGCGCTCTGCGTCGCGCTCGGCATCTCCGGGGTCGGCACGCTGTACGTGCTCGCGAACAACGCCGTGAACGTCGGCGCGACCGGCGGCATGATGGCGGCGCACGACAGCCTGGGCATCTTCTTCCAGCTCATCACGCCGCACGGGCTGCTCGAGCTGACCTCCATCTTCGTCGCCGGCGCCGCGGGCCTGCGGCTGTTCTGGGCCTGGGTCGACCCGCAGGGCCGGCCGCGGTCGCGGGCGCTGGCCGAGGAGGGCCGCGCGCTCATCACCGTCGTGATCGGGCTGGCCGGGGCCCTGCTGCTGTCGGGCGTCGTCGAGGGCTTCGTCACCGGCTCGACGCTGCCGTGGTGGCTGAAGATCGTCATCGGGGCGATCGCGCTGGCCGCGTTCTGGACCTACACGATCGTCCTCGGCCGCCGTGCCGTCGCCGAGGGCGAGACCGGCGACCTCGAGGAGGACGCCGCGGGCTACGCGGTCGCCGTCGCGGCCTGAGCGCGGGCGGGCGCGTCGGCGCCCGTCGCCGCCGCGCCGGAGCGCAGCGCGCCGAGCCACAGCGACGCGGCCCCCAGCGGCGTCCGCGCCACCTCGGCGAACCCGAGGGCCCGCAGGTCCGCCACCTGCGCCGGGTCGACGGTGACGGCCAGGACGTCCCGGCCCGCCGCACCCTGCTCGGCCGCGACGGGCGCCAGCAGGTCGGTGAGCAGCGCCGCCCGCTGCGCCGCGGGCGCGCGGCCGTCGTCGGCGAGCAGCACGAGGAGCCGCTCCGCGCCCGACTCCCGGACCAGGGCGAGCGTGCGGGCGGTCGCGTCCGCGATGGCCCGCAGCGGAGCGCGCGCCGGCTCGGGGTGCGGGTCCACCCGGACGCCGAGCTCCCGGGTGACCACGCGCTGGAGGTCGGTGCCGAGCCGGTCGGCGTCGGGCGGGAGCCACACCGCGACGGCGGCGACGTCGGCGGGGGCGTCGGCGGCGACGTCGCCGTCCCCCGCACCGCGCCGCGCAGCGGACGCCGCGTCCGCGAGCCACACCTCGCCGTGCTCCATCGCCCCGAGGCTCAGCATCAGGCGCGTCGCCGGGCCGGCCTGCTCGGGGTCCGGGCCGGGGTCGGGCTCGCCGTCGCCGTCGAGGTCGACGAACGGCCGGTGCGCGGCGATCATCCGGGCGAGCGGGTTCACGTCGAGCAGCCCGGCGCGGCGGACGTGCCACGGCCGGCCGGCGCCGCCGTCCTCGACGGGGGTGGGCAGGGCGGTGATCCGGCGTCGGGTCGGCTCGTGCAGCACCCGCTCAGCCCAGCACCCGAACCTGGGAGCGGGCTGACAGCGGGCCGCGGGCCGCGCGTGCCTCACGCGGCCGCCCGCCTCCGCAGCACCGGGAGCCGCCGGTCGACCGCCCCGGCCGCCACCACGAGGCCCGCCAGCACGACCCCCGCGGCCCCCAGGTAGGAGGCGCGGGTCGCCCACCAGTCCCAGGTCCACGGCTCCGGCAGCGTCTCCCCGACCCCGAGCAGCACGACCCCCGACACCGCGAACATCGCCGTCAGGTGCCACAGGTACAGCGCCATCGACCGCGCGCCCGCCCAGCGCACCAGCCGCGAGCCGGCGGCCCAGCGGGCGACCGCGTCCCGCACCAGCAGCGCCGCCGCGACCTGCGCCACCGCGAACCCGACCACCGGGGCGGTCGGCGGGGCGAGGTTGGAGATCGCGTCGCCGGGCATGCCGATCAGCGACCACGGGTAGGGGCCCACCGCGAGCAGCAAGACGGTCGCGGCGAGGCCGCCGAGCGCGAGCAGCGTCAGCACGGTGCGCTCCGGCACGAGGTCGCGCGCCGTCACGTCCTCCGGGGTGCCGAGCCGGCGTGCGGCGTACACCAGGCCGCCCAGGTACGGCACCGCCCAGACCAGCAGCACGTTGGGCGCGCCGGGCAGCGCCACCTCGTCGGAGAACCGCAGCAGGTCGACGAGCACCGGCAGCGCCGCCGCGACGAGCAGCACCCGCGCCGCGCCCCACCGGCGCAGCGCGCGCAGCAGCACCGGGGTCAGCGCCAGCAGCCCGATCTGCACGCCGAGGAACCACAGCGGCTGCGGCACGATCCGCGCCACCCGGTCGACGGCGCCCGCGGGGACGCCGAACCACGGCAGCGCCGCGAGCAGCAGCGCCCACACCCCGGCGAACACGGCGACCGGCCGCGCCATGCGCAGCAGCCGGACGCCGGCGAACCGCCAGCCCGGCTCGCCGGGGTGCCGGTCGAGGTCGTACCGGGCGGCGGCCCCGGCGGCGAAGAACAGCAGCGGCAGCGGCTGGAGCCAGGTCAGCAGCCACGCGCCGCCGTGGGCGAGCGCGTTGCCGACGACGAGCGTCTCCCCGTCCCAGGTCGCCTCCACCATCAGCCAGTGCAGGGCGACGACGAGCAGGATGCCGACGGCGCGGACGCCGTCGACGAACGGGTCGCGGCGCGCGCGGGTCCGGGCCGGCGACGTGGGGGCGGCCGGGACCGCGGCGGCGCGGGCGCCGGTGGGCGACGGGCGCACGGGCCGGGCGCCGGTGGTCAGCGCGAGGGTGTTCGCCTCGCGGGACGGTGCGGGCAGGACGGTCGACATGGCGGCGCTCCCGAGGGCACCGCGCGGGGGGCCGCGCGGGTGCCCGGCGGTCGGGCACGGCACCAGCCTGTCGAGCGGAGCCGCAGGTCAGAACGGGTCCGACCCCCGTCCTGCCCGGCGGTCAACCCGACCCCGTGCGGGGGATCTCCCCCGGTCCCCGCTGCCCGGGACCGCCCACGCGACCGCCCGTCAGCGCGGCGCGCCCGCGGGCGGCACCGGGTCGCCCGCCTGCCGCACGCCCGGCGCGCGGCGGACACCGGCGAGCACGAGCGCGCCCGCCACCAGGGCGGCGCCGAGCACGGTCAGCCCGGTCGCCGCCGCCGACAGGAGCGCGAAGGTCGCGGGCGAGGCCCACAGCCGGTCGACGTACAGCGCCTGGGCGCCTGCGCTGCCGAGGACGCCCAGCACGAGCGACGTGAGCCCGGTCCAGAACAGCTGCGGGGCGGTGAGCACGGGCACAGGAACCTCCGGAACGCGGGATCTGCCACCGGCGGCCGGTGGCGCGTCCGAGGCTAGACCCGGGGGGGAGGCGCCGTGGGCCGTTCCGCCCGTGGAGCGCGGCCCTATCGCCGCGGGGACCGGTGCCGCCGTCGCCGGAGGACCGAGGTCCTACCGGTCGCCGGCGGACGGCGCGGGGCGACCCGGCTCGTCGTCGTCCGCCGCGGGGGCGGTCGGGTCGGGCGCGGCCGGCGTCGGTGCGGGCGCGGCGTACCCGCCCTCCTGCTGCGGCGCGGGGCCGCCGCCGGGTGCCGGGGCGTACCCGCCGGCCGCCGGGGCGTACCCGCCGGCGGCAGCGGGGTACCCGCCTGCGGGAGGAGCCCCGTACCCACCCGTCGGGGGGCCGTACCCGGGCGCCGCGGGCCCGGCCGGCGGCCCGTACGCGGGTGCCGGCGCGGCGTACCCGCCCGCCACCGGGTAGCCGCCGGGCTGCTGCCCGGGCGCCCCGCCGTACGGCGACGGCCACGCGGCGGGCCGCGGCGCCGACGGGCCCCGCTGGAGCGCGCCGACGACGAATGCGCCGCCGATCATCGCCGCGCCGACCACCGTGAGCGCGCTGCCGACCGTCTGGGCGAACCCGTACAGCCACGACGCGCGGTACAGCAGCTCGATGAACAGGGCCTGCCCCACCCACCCGCCGATGATCCCGACGACGACGAGCACGACGCCCGTCCAGAGCAGCTGCGGTGCGGTGAGCTTCGGCATGGCGGGGTTCCTCCGTCGACGGGCGCGGCTCGCGCGCCCCCGACGCTAGCGCGGCCCCCTGCCGTCCGCCCCGCGCCGAGGTCGAGGGCTTGCCCTGCCACGGCGTCCGGAGACCCTCGACCTCGCCGCGAACGCTCGACCTCGCCTGACGCGCCGGCGCGGGGGCGGGGCGCGGCGCCGGGTCAGGCCTCCAGGTTGAGGTAGCGCAGGACCGCCAGGACCCGGCGGTGGTCGCCCGCGTCGGGGGCCAGGTCGAGCTTGCCGAAGATCGACGTCACGTGCTTCTCGACCGCCCCGTACGTCAGCACGAGCGCGTCGGCGATCGCGCCGTTGGACCGGCCCTGCGCCATGAGCTCCAGCACCTCGGACTCGCGGGGCGTCAGCCGGGTGATCCCGGGGTCGACGCGCGCGGCGCCCATCAGCTGCGTGACGACCTCGGGGTCGAGGACCGTGTGGCCGGCGGCGATCCGCTCGAGCGCGTCGAGGAAGTCGGACACGTCGGCGACCCGGTCCTTGAGCAGGTAGCCGACGCCGCGGGCGTCACCGCCGAACAGCTGCGCGGCGTACCGGGTCTCGACGTACTGGGAGAACAGCAGCACGCCCAGGCCGGCGTGCCTCTCGCGCAGGGTGAGCGCGGCGCGCAGCCCCTCGTCGGTGAACCCGGGCGGCATCCGGACGTCGACCACCGCGATGTCGGGCAGCGCGCCGGCGTCCGCGAGCGCCGCGACCTCCTTGACGAGCGCGTCCCCGTCGCCGACGGCCGCGACCACCTCGTGGTCGCGGCGGGCGAGCAGGGCCGCGAGCCCGTCGCGCAGGATGACGGAGTCCTCGGCGATCACGACCCGCACGCGGCACCCCCCACCGGGGTGCGGGCGTGCGGCGGGCGGGGAACCGGACGGCTCATCGAGCGCTCAGCGGCAGGTGCACGGTCACCACCGTAGGGCCTCCGACCGGGCTGTCGACGTCGAGCTGGCCGTCCACCGTGGCCACGCGGTCCGCCAGCCCCGCGAGCCCGGAGCCGCCCGACGCGCCCGGCAGGCCGAGCCGGGCGCCCCCGTGGCCGTCGTCGCGCACCCGCAGCCGCAGCGCCCCGCCGTCGACCTCGACCCGGACGTACGCGCCGCTGGCCCCGGAGTGCCGGACGACGTTCGTGAGCAGCTCGGCGACCGCGAAGTAGGCGATCGTCTCGACCTCCGGCGCGGGGCGGGCCGGCAGGTCGACGTCCACGGTCACCGGCACCGGGCTGCGCGCGGCGAGCGTCTCGAGGGCGACCGCCAG
The DNA here is from genome assembly GCF_022346185.1 of Cellulomonas sp. ACRRI. Classification (GTDB taxonomy): domain Bacteria; phylum Actinomycetota; class Actinomycetes; order Actinomycetales; family Cellulomonadaceae; genus Cellulomonas. The sequence continues at coordinate 17,081 of NZ_JAKRMS010000076.1, forward strand.
ACCGTTGTCGAGCGCCGGCGGGTGGATCCCGCGGGCGATCTCGCGCAGCTCGGTGAGCGTGTCCTTGAGCGCGCCGTGCGCCTCGGCGAGCAGCCCGAGCGTCGCCGGGTCGGCGGCGGGCTCGTGTGCGAGCCGGTCCCGGGCGTCGCCGATCTGCATCGCGACCGCGACCAGCCGGGCCTGGGTCCCGTCGTGCAGGTCGCGCTCGATGCGCCGGAGCCGGGTGTCGGCGTCGGTCACCGCGGTGCCGCGGGTCTGCTCGAGGTGCGCGACGCGCAGGCTCGAGGCGGTCGGCCCCAGCAGGCTCTGGCTGAGCAGCCGGAACAGGTGCGCGAACCCGAGGGTCAGGCGGTGCCAGGCCAGGAACGCGAGCAGGCCCACCGCGATCAGGATCCACTGCCGCGGCGGCGTGTCGATGAAGTAGTCCGTGCCGAAGGAGGCCCCCCGGTGCAGCGAGCCGTCGGACGCCTCCTGGAGCGGCAGCCACCGGTACCAGAACCAGTGCGTCGTCCCGCCGAGCGCGACCGCGAGGAAGGTGGTCGGCACGACGAACCCGACGATCGCGAGGGGCAGGGCGAGCGCGCCGAACGCGACGCCCCGCCAGCCCGGCGCGTCGCCGAGCAGCACCCCGAGGCGGCGCCAGAACCCGCGGCGGCGGCGGCGCGGCATCGGCGCCGCGATCGACGTGCCGAGCATCCCGCGCGCCATCCCCCGGTAGAGCGCGGCCCACATCCTGCCCCCGACGATCACCCAGCCGGCGACGAACAGGCCGACCACGGTGACGGCGACGGACGGCGGGAGCACGACCGCCACCACGGCGTAGACGAAGGAGAGGGGCGCGACGAGCAGGGCGAGGAGGAGGTAGCCGTACTCGCGCCAGGTCCGCCCCATGACGCCCGGCGCCCAGATGGCGCCCCGCGGCAGGTCGGCGGTGACGTGCAGCGGCGCGGTCACGACGGCGCCGGGCGTCCCGGGCAGCGGCGGCCCGCCGGGCGGCGGCGCGACCGGCGCTCCCGGCTGCGGCGCCGTCGGGTCGGCGGGGCCGGCGGCGGCCGGGTGGGTGGCGGGCATGGCGTGCTCCTCGTGCGGGCCGGGACGCCGCTGGTGCGCTCCGGGTCGGTGGGACGACACCCATCGTCCCGTGCCGGGTCCGCCCCGCGGCACCCGGTGCGCCACCCACCTGTCCGGGGGATGTCCCCCGGGTCGGGCACGACGGGTTCCCGACCGGGAGGTCACAAAGCGGTAACAATCCAAGCATTGGTAAAGTCGCAGGTCAGAGCGACTTTACCTGGGTAAAATCGTCCCATCACGCACGAGTTCGGCACCTCGCGGCCTCGCAATCCCCGCCGGGATGGGGCACGGTGGAGCACGACCAGATCGACGAATGGTCGGCGTGCGACGCCTGCTCCCGGCCCTCGCGGCGCCCCTCCTCCGGGGTGCGGCAGCGAGGGCCGGGGCGTGTTCCGCCGCGGCGCGACCCGCCCCCGGAGGGCGGGCCGCGCGGCGCTGCCGACCGACGCTGCGCCCCCGGCGCGCCCCGCCCCCGGGGTGCACCCGACCTCCGCACGCGGAGGGGATGGGGCCGCGCGTCATGACGTGACGAGGTGGAAGAGTGACAGGACTGCGCGTCGAGGGCGTGTACAAGGTGTTCGGCCGCCGGCCGAACGAGGCGGTGCGGCGGCTCCGTGACGGGTCGTCCCGCGAGGACGTGCGCCCGTGGGGCACGGCCGCGGTGATCGACGCCGACCTGGAGATCCGCAGCGGCGAGACCTTCGTCGTCATGGGGCTCTCCGGCTCCGGCAAGTCGACCCTGATCCGGATGCTCAACGGCCTGCTCAAGCCGACGGCCGGGCGCGTCGTGCTCGGCGACGACGACCTGAGCGCCGTCAGCGCGGCCCAGCTCCGGTCCATCCGGCAGCGCAAGGTCAGCATGGTGTTCCAGCACTTTGCGCTGCTGCCGCACCGCACCGTGCGGGACAACGCCGCCTACCCGCTGGCGCTGCAGGGCGTCGACAAGGCGGAGCGCCGCACGAAGGCGGACGAGGCGCTCGAGATGGTCGGGCTCGGCCAGTGGGGCGACTCGCTCCCCCACGAGCTGTCCGGCGGCATGCGCCAGCGCGTCGGCCTGGCCCGGGCGCTGGCCGCGGACACCGACATCCTGCTGATGGACGAGGCCTTCTCCGCGCTCGACCCGCTGATCCGCCGCGAGATGCAGGACCAGCTGCTCGAGCTGCAGCAGACGCTCGGCAAGACGATCGTGTTCATCACGCACGACCTCAACGAGGCGATGTACCTCGGCGACCGCATCGCGGTCATGCGCGACGGCCGCGTCGTCCAGGTCGGCACCAGCGAGCAGATCCTGTCCGCGCCGGCCGACGACTACGTCGCGCAGTTCGTCGCCGACGTGGACCGCACCCGCGTGCTCACCGCGTCGTCCGTGATGCGCCGGCCGGCGGCCGTCGCGTTCGCCGGCGGCGGCCCCCGGCTCGCGCTGCGCACCATGCGCGACGCCCAGGTCGCCGCCGCCTACGTCGTGGACCGCGCCCGCGTGCTGCGCGGGATCGTCCGCGACGCCGACGCCGTCGACGCGACGCGCGCCGGCAGGGACACGCTCGACGGCCTGATCGACGACAGCCTCACCTCGGTGTCCGTCGACACCCCGCTGGCCGAGGTGTTCGCGCCCGCCGCGGAGTCGCCGCTGCCGGTGCCCGTGACCGACGACAAGGGCCGCCTGGTCGGCGTCATCCCGCGGGCCATCCTGCTCGAGGCGATGGTGCCGCCCGAGACGAGCACGCCCGCGGAGGGCACGCCCGTCGCGGACGCCCCGACGCCCGTGCTCGTCGGCGCGCCCGCCGCGCCGCTGTCCGTCCCCGGCCTGCCCGAGGAGCCCACCCCCGCCGACGCCACCACGGCCGCGCCCACCGCGGGCCGGACCGACAACCCGACGGAGGTGCGCGCGTGACCGCCCCGATCCTCGCCCTCGACACCACCGACCAGGGCGTGCCCCGGCTGCCGCTCGGCGACGCGGTGGACTCCGCCATCAGCTGGGTGACCAGCACGTTCAGCGGCGTGTTCGACGCCGTCAAGAGCGTCCTCGAGGGCGCCTACGACGGCCTGGACACCGTGCTCAGCGGCCCGCCGTTCTGGTTCGTCGCCGTGGCGCTCGCGCTGATCGCCCTGTTCGCGAAGGGGTGGAAGCTCGCCGTCGGCACGCTCGTCGGCCTCGTCGTCATCGCCGGCGTGAACCAGTGGGGCAACGCGATGGACACCCTCGCGCTCGTCATCCTGGCCAGCGCCGTGGCCCTCGTCCTCGCCATCCCGCTCGGCATCTGGGCGGCCCGCAACGACGGCGTGTCCCGGGTCCTGCGCCCGGTGCTCGACTTCATGCAGACCATGCCGGCGTTCGTCTACCTCATCCCGACCGTGGTGATCTTCCGCGTCGGCGTCGTGCCCGGCATCGTCGCGACCGTCATCTTCGCGATGGCACCCGGCGTCCGGTTCACCGAGCTCGGCCTGCGCCAGGTCGACCGCGAGGTCGTCGAGGCGGGACACGCGTTCGGGTCCTCCGAGGGCCGCATCCTGCGCCAGATCCAGCTGCCGCTGGCGATGCCGACCATCATGGCCGGCGTCAACCAGGTGATCATGCTGTCCCTGTCGATGGTCGTGATCTCCGGCATGGTCGGCGCGGCCGGCCTCGGCGGCGCCGTCGTCCAGGCGCTGCAGCGGGTGAACGTGTCGCTCGGCTTCGAGGCGGGTCTGTCCGTCGTGATCCTGGCGATGTTCCTGGACCGGGTGACCTCCGCGTTCGGCACCCGCTCGAAGACGGCCCGCGCCGTCGCCGCGGCCGCCACGGCCTGACGCCGCCGATCGTCCCCGGGCCGCGCGGCGGCCCGACACCCCCACCGACCCCCACCCGGGCGACGGCGCGATGCCGCACGCCCACGGAAGGACCGCACATGCGCACCCGCACCCGCCGCACCGCCCTCGCCGCCTCGGCGCTGGCCGCCGGCCTCGCCCTGACGGCCTGCTCCTCGGGCTCCGGCGACGGCGACGGCGACCGCCTGGAGAACGGCGACCTGTCGACCGTGTCGATCGGCGTGCACTCCGGCTGGGACGAGGGCATCGCCGTGTCGGCGCTGTTCCAGACCATGCTCGAGGAGGACGGCTACACGGTCGAGTCGCAGGAGGCGGACGCCGGCGTGGTCTACACCGGTCTGACCGGCGGCGACTTCGACGTCAACTTCGACATGTGGCTGCCCACCACCCACGCCGACTACCTCGACCAGTACGGGGACCAGATGGAGCAGCTCGGCGTCTGGTACGACGACGCCCGGCTCACCATCGCGGTGAACGAGGACGCGCCGATCACCTCGATCGACGAGCTCGCCGAGAACGCCGACGCGTTCGGCAACCGCATCGTCGGCATCGAGTCCGGCGCCGGCCTGACCCGCATCACCCAGGACGAGGCCATCCCGGCCTACGGCCTGGACGACATGGAGTTCGTCGTGTCGTCGACCCCGGCGATGCTGGCCGAGCTCAAGGGCGCGACCGACGCCGGCGAGAACATCGCGGTCACCCTGTGGCGGCCGCACTGGGCCTACGACGCCTACCCCGTCCGCGACCTGGAGGACCCCGAGGGCGCGATGGGCGAGGCCGAGGAGATCCACACGGTCGGCCGCACCGGCTTCTCCGAGGACTACCCGACGCTGACCAAGCTCATCGAGGCGTTCACGCTGACCGACGAGCAGCTGTTCTCGCTGGAGAACCTCATGTTCAACGAGGACGGCGGGTCGGACCCGGCCGCGTCGGCCGCGGCCTGGCTCGACGAGAACCCGGACTTCGTCGCGGACCTCAAGGAGCAGGCGGGCGTCTGACGCCGTCCTGTCCGGCCCGACGACGGCCCCCGCCCCTCCGGGTGCGGGGGCCGTCGCCGTCCCGGGCCTCTCGGCCTCCGCCCCCCCTTCGCCGAGATAGGACCCGCGCGTCGAGATAGGACCCTGCGAGGTTCTACCTCGACGGGGAGGCCCTATCTCGGCGTGGGCGGGGAG
>NZ_JAKRMS010000077.1 GCF_022346185.1 Cellulomonas sp. ACRRI
GTCCGCCACGGACCCGGCCGCCACCCCCGCCGACGTCCTGGCGCTCCTGGGCGCTGCCGCGTCCGAGGCCCGCGCCGACGCCCGCGCGACCGACGAGCCGGGCCTCGCCCGGCTGCTCGCGTCGGTCGCCGCGTCGCGCGCCCAGCTGACCGACCGCCTCGCCGCCGCGCTCGGCACCGAGGCGCCCGCGGTCGACGCCGAGCCCGACGGCGGCTTCACCGCCGGCGGGTCGGCGGACGGGTCCGGGTCGGGCGACGGGTCAGCGGCGCTGCCGTCGGCGTCCGGGTCCCCCACGGCCACCGGCGCCGCGACCCCCGCGCCGACGCCGACCGGACCCGCCGACGCGCTCGGCGCGGACCTCGAGCGGGCCGACGCCCTCGCGCTGGTGCTCGCCGAGGACCAGGCGGGCTACGGCTTCGAGGTCGCCGCCGCCCGGCTGTCCGACGACGCGCGCGCCCGGGCCCGCTCCGCCGCCGCCGCGCACCGCGCCGCGGCGACCACCTGGGCGGAGGCCGTGGGCGTCGCGGGCACCGCGGAGGACCCGCGGCGTGTCGCGTACGAGCTGGACGCCGACGTGTCGACCGCCGAGGCCGTGCGGGCGTTCGCGGCGGGGCTGCTGACCGACCTCGCCGCCGTGCACGCCGACGCGGTGCTCGACACCGGCGCGTCGACCGCCGACCGCACCGCGGCCGTCGACGGCCTGCGCACTTCCGCCGTGGAGGCGCTGTCCTGGGGCGCGGTCCCGACGGCGCTGCCGGGCCTGCCGGCCGCGGCCCCCACGGCGTCCCCGACGCCCACCCCGCCCGCGGGCTGACCCGCCCGGGGGGCGCGCGGTCGCGACGCCTACGCTTTCCGGCCCCGCCCACGCCGATCTGCGGTGGCGGGGCCGGAAAGCGTAGGCCGCGCCCGGGCGGCGCCCGTCGCGCCCGGGCGGGGCCGTCGCGGCCGCGGGGGTCAGCGCGCCAGGAGCGCGTCCACCAGCTCCGCCACGCGGTCCGCGGCCTCGGCGACCGGCACCTGCTCGGCCTGCGGCCCGCCCTCGACGATCACGCGCGGCCGCACCTCGACCAGCCCGTCGGCGAGCCCGCGGCCCACGACGACGGTCAGCGGCACGCCCAGCAGCTCGGCGTCGGCGAACTTCACGCCGGGCGAGACCTTGAACCGGTCGTCGTACAGCACCTCGATGCCCCGCGCGTCCAGGGTCTGCGCGAGGGACTCGGCGGCCTCGAACACCGCGGCGTCCTTGCCGGTCGCGACGATCTGCACGTGCGCCGGGGCCACGCCGGCGGGCCAGGCCAGGCCGCGCTCGTCGTGGTTCGCCTCCGCCAGCGCCGCGAGCACCCGGGACACGCCGATGCCGTACGAGCCCATCGTGACGACCTGGGACTTGCCGTTCTGGTCGAGCACGCTCAGGCCGAGCGCCTGCGCGTACTTGCGGCCCAGCTGGAAGATGTGGCCGATCTCGATGCCGCGCGCGAGCTCCAGCGGGCCGGAGCCGTCGGGGGCCTCGTCGCCGGCGCGCACCTCGGCGGCCTCGACGGTGCCGTCCGCGGTGAAGTCGCGGCCGGCCACGAGGTCGAACACGTGCTTGCCGGGCTCGTTCGCGCCGGTGATCCACCGGGTGCCGGAGACCACGCGCGGGTCGAGCAGGTAGCGCACCGCGGTGCGACCCTCGGCGTCGGCGGCCAGGCCCTCGCGGTTCGGGCCGAGCGCGAGCGGGCCGATGTAGCCTCTGACCAGCTCGGGGTGCGCGGCGAAATCGGCCTCGACGGCCGGTTCGACCTCGGCCGGGGCCACGGCGGCCTCCAGGCGCTTGAGGTCCACCTCGCGGTCGCCGGGCAGCCCGACCACCAGCAGCTCGCGGACGCCGGTCGGCTGGACGAGCGCCAGCACGACGTTCTTCAGCGTGTCGGCGGCGGTCCAGGCGCGGTCCGGGCGGGCGAACCGCTCGTTCGCGACCGCGACCAGCGAGTCGATCGTCGGCGTGTCCGGCGTGTCCTCGACGTGGGCGGCCGGGGCGTCGTCGTACGGCAGCGCCGGCGGCACCGGAGTCGTGACGGCCTCGACGTTGGCCGCGTAGCCGCCCGGGGAGCGCACGAACGTGTCCTCGCCGATCGCCGTCGGGTTGAGGAACTCCTCCGAGCGCGAGCCGCCCATCGCGCCGGACGTCGCCGCCACGATCACGTACTCGAGGCCGAGGCGCTCGAACACCCGCTGGTACGCGGCGCGCTGCGCGGCGTACGACGCGTCCAGGCCGGCGTCGTCCACGTCGAAGGAGTAGGCGTCCTTCATGATGAACTCGCGGCCGCGGATCAGGCCGGCGCGCGGGCGGGCCTCGTCGCGGTACTTGGTCTGGATCTGGAACAGCGTGAGCGGCAGGTCCTTGTACGACGAGTACAGGTCCTTGACCAGGAGGGTGAACATCTCCTCGTGCGTCGGCGCGAGCAGGTAGTCGTTCTCGCGGCGGTCCTGCAGCCGGAACAGGTTCGGGCCGTACTCGGTCCACCGGCCGGTCGCCTCGTACGGCTCGCGGGGCAGCAGCGCCGGGAAGTGCACCTCCTGCGCGCCCGCGGCGGCCATCTCCTCGCGCACGACCTGCTCGACCTTGCCCAGCACCCGCAGCCCCAGCGGCAGCCAGGTGTAGATGCCGGGGGCGGCGCGGCGGATGTAGCCGGCGCGGACGAGCAGCTTGTGGCTGGCCACCTCCGCGTCGGCCGGGTCCTCGCGCAGGGTGCGGACGAAGAGCGTGGACAGGCGTAGCAGCATGGGCGGCAGCCTAGTGGGCGTGCCAGGTGTCGGACGCCTGGGCCACCATGGGGGCATGCCGGAGCTGCCCGAGGTCGAGTCGCTGGCCGCCTTCCTGCGCGAGCGCGCCGTCGGGCGCACGGTCGCCGGGGTCGAGGTCGGGGCCATCAGCGCCCTCAAGACGTTCCGCCCCGCGCCCGCCGACCTGACCGGCGGCACCGTCGTGTCCGCCGGCCGGCACGGCAAGTGGCTGGACCTGGGCGTCGCACCCCCGGCCGCGGGCGGCGGCCCGGGCGACCCGCTGCACCTGGTGTTCCACCTGGCGCGCGCGGGCTGGCTGCGCTGGTCCGAGCAGCTGCCCGCGACGCCGGTGCGCCCGGGCAAGTCGCCGCTCGCGCTGCGGGTCCGGCTGGACGACGGCTCGGGCTTCGACCTCACCGAGGCGGGCACGCGCAAGCGGCTCGCGGTGCACGTCGTGGCCGACCCGGCCGACGTGCCGCAGATCGCGACGCTCGGGGTCGAGCCGCTGTCCGAGGAGTTCACGCCGGAGCGGCTCGGCGAGCTCATGGCGGCGCGCAACCAGCAGATCAAGGGCCTGCTGCGCGACCAGGGCACGATCGCCGGCATCGGCAACGCCTACTCGGACGAGATCCTGCTCGTCGCGCGCACGAGCCCGTTCGCGCTCACCCGGTCGTTCGACGCGGACGCCGTGGCCCGGCTGCACGCGGCGACCGTCGGCGTGCTGCGCGAGGCCGTCGCCACCGCCGCCGGCCGGCCGGCCGCCGAGCTGAAGGACGCCAAGCGCCGCGGCATGCGGGTGCACGGCCGCACCGGCGAGCCGTGCCCGGGCTGGGACGGCGTGCCGTGCGGCGACACCGTGCACGAGGTGTCGTTCGCCGACTCGTCGCTGCAGTACTGCCCGACCTGCCAGACGGGCGGCAAGCCGCTGGCCGACCGGCGGATGTCCCGGCTGCTGCGCTGACGCCCCGGGCTTCACACCTCCCGCACAGGATCCCTCCGAGGACTCTCCGCCCTCGCCGAGCGCCCCCCGCGGGGCCTTCCCTAGCGTGGGTGGCATGCCCGAGACCACCCGCAGCGGCGACCGCGCCGTCCGGCACAGCCGCGCCGTGCAGCGGCCCGCCCGGCACGTCCGCCCCGCCCGCGGGGGCGCCGGCCGCCGCGTCGCCCGCGTCGCCGCCGCGACCGTCGGCGTCCTCGCGCTCGGCGGCACCTCCGGCGCCGTCGCGCTCTACGCCCAGGTGCAGGGCGGGATCGACGCGGCCGACGTCGACCAGTTCCTCGGCGACGACCGGCCCACGGCGGTCGAGCCGGACCCCGTCGACGGGTACGCGGGCCGGCCGCTGAACATCCTGGTGATGGGCACCGACGTCCGCGACGGCGAGAACGCCGACCTCGCGGGCGAGGTCGACGGCATGCGGTCCGACACCACGATGCTCGTGCACCTGTCGGCCGACCGCAGCCGGGTCGACGTCGTCTCGGTCCCGCGCGACTCGCTGGTCGACATCCCGTCCTGCACCCTCGAGGACGGCAGCACCACGGAGCCGCGCTCCGACCAGATGTTCAACGAGGCGTTCTCGATCGGCGCCGGCGACACCGGCAACCTCGCCGCCGCGGCCGCGTGCACCCGGCGGACCTTCGAGCAGGCCAGCGGCCTGCGCACCGACGAGAGCGTCGTCGTGAAGATGGACGGCGTCCGGGACGTCATCGACGCCCTGGGCGGGGTCCCGATGGACCTGCCCGAGGCGATGGACTCCCCCAAGGCGGGGCTGCACGTCCCCGCCGGCCCGCAGACCTTCGACGGCACCACCGCGCTGCAGTTCCTCCGGGCCCGCACGGGCACCGGCAACGGGCTCGAGATGGGGTCCGACCTGGCGCGCATCGAGCGGCAGCAGCAGCTCGTCGACGCGCTGGCCGCCCAGGTGCAGGGCGCGGGCCTGCTGACCGACCCCGGCACCCTGATGCCGGTGCTGTCGTCCGTCACGCGCTCGCTGTCGATCAGCGAGGGCCTGGCGGACGTGCGGGACCTGGCCGGCCTCGCGCTCACCCTGCGCGACGTCGACCCGGCGACGCTGCAGCCGGTGACCGTGCCGGTGGCGGCGGCGCCGGAGGACCCCGACCGCGTGGTGTGGACGTCGCAGGCGCAGGACCTGTGGGACCGCCTGGCGGCCGACCAGCCGCTGGCGGACGTCCCGGCGGCGACGGCCGGCGCGACCCCCGGCGCCTAGAACAGCACCGTCGCGTAGGTCCCGACCCGGCGGAAGCCCACCGCGCGGTACGCCGCGAGAGCCCGCTCGTTGTAGTGGTTCGCGTACAGGGACACCGTCGGCGCCACGTCGCGCCGGGTGAGGGCGACCACGGCCGCCATCCCGCCCTCGGACAGCCGCTCGCCGCGGCGGGTCGGCTCGACCCACACGCCCTGCACCTGCGCCACGCCGCCGGCGACGGCGCCCAGCTCGGCCTTGAAGACCACCTGGGGCGACCCGTCGTCGCCCGGATCGATCCGGACGAACGACCGGCCCTCGCGCACCAGCGACCGCACCCGGGCCTCGTACGCCCCGCCGGTCCCGCCGATCGGCGAGTAGCCGACCTCCTCGGTGAACATCCGCACGCAGGCCGGCAGCACCAGCTCGTACTCCTCGGGCACCGACCGGCGGACCGCGGGGTCGAGGCCCACGACCGGGTCGCCGTCGATCACCATCGAGGGCTGCTCGGCGCGCACCTCCCGCACCGCGCCCCACGCGGGCGCCAGGCGCTCCCACAGCGGCAGCACCGCGTCCGCGTCGCCGACGACGGACGAGCAGCGCCGCCCCTGGGCCCGGCCCATCGCCGCGAACGCGTCCAGCGCCGCCGCGCGCTCCCGGGCATCCGGTGCGACCGGGACCAGGTTCGCGCCCGCCCACGCCAGCGCGACGAGCGCCCCGTCGACCTCGTAGCCCCACAGCTGCCCGCCCGAGCGCCGCAGCCCGACGACCGCCGCCTGCTCCAGGCGGGTCGTGGCGAGCACCGCGGCGACCGGGTCCTGCGCGCACAGCGCGAGCGCGCGCGGCAGGTCGGCGTCGGACAGCACCCGGGCGCCGCCCGTGCCGGCGGGCGGCCGCCCCGCCGCCAGGTCCTCCCAGAGCCCCCGCACCGGCGTCAGCCCACCGTCACCACGGGGCCGCCGGTGCCGCCCTCGGCGGGCTCCATGCTCTCGGCGATCCGCATCGCCTCGTCGATCAGCGTCTCGACGATCGCCGACTCGGGCACGGTGCGCACGACCTCGCCGCGGACGAAGATCTGCCCCTTGCCGTTGCCGGACGCCACGCCGAGGTCGGCCTCCCGCGCCTCGCCGGGCCCGTTGACGACGCAGCCCATCACGGCGACGCGCAGCGGCACCTCCAGGCCCTCGAGCCCCGCGGTGACCCGCTCGGCCAGCGAGTACACGTCGACCTGCGCGCGCCCGCACGACGGGCAGGACACGATCTCGAGCTTGCGCGGCCGGAGGTTGAGCGACTGCAGGATGCTGATGCCGACCTTCACCTCCTCGACCGGCGGCGCCGAGAGGGACACCCGGATCGTGTCGCCGATGCCCTTGCTCAGCAGCGCGCCGAACGCGGTGGCCGACTTGATCGTGCCCTGGAACGCCGGGCCCGCCTCGGTGACCCCGAGGTGCAGCGGCCAGTCGCCGCGCTCGGACAGCAGCTCGTAGGCGCGCACCATCACGACGGGGTCGTTGTGCTTCACCGAGATCTTGAAGTCGTGGAAGTCGTGCTCCTCGAACAGCGACGCCTCCCAGACGGCCGACTCGACCAGCGCCTCCGGCGTGGCCTTGCCGTACTTCGCCAGCAGCCGCGGGTCGAGCGAGCCGGCGTTGACGCCGATCCGCAGCGAGACGCCGGCGTCCTGCGCGGCGCGGGCGATCTCCTTGACCTGGTCGTCGAACTTGCGGATGTTGCCCGGGTTCACCCGCACCGCGGCGCAGCCGGCGTCGATCGCCGCGAAGACGTACCGGGGCTGGAAGTGGATGTCGGCGACCACCGGGATCTGCGACTTGCGCGCGATCGCGGGCAGCGCGTCCGCGTCGTCCTGGCTGGGCACCGCCACGCGGACGATGTCGCAGCCGGCGGCGGTCAGCTCGGCGATCTGCTGGAGGGTCGCGTTGACGTCGGCCGTCAGCGTCGTGGTCATGGACTGCACGCTGACCGGGGCGTCGCCCCCGACCTCGACCTTGCCCACGCGGATCTTCCGGGTCGGCCGGCGCGGGGCCAGCACCGGCGCAGGAGCCTCCGGCATGCCCAGGCTGATGGGGGTGCTCACCGGGCCATCATCGCACCGCGCGGCCGCTGCGCACCCGAGCGGCGCGGCTCAGCCGAACGTGACGGGCGCGACGATGTCCGCGTAGGCCAGCAGCAGCCCCATCCCGCCGAGCACGACGAACACCGCGAGCGCCACCGGCTGCAGCCGCGCGGCGTCCGCCGGCCGCGGCCGGGGCAGCTTCCGCAGCCGCGCGACCTGGCGCTTCAGGCCCTCCCAGAGCGCCGCGGCGACGTGCCCGCCGTCCAGCGGCACCAGCGGGATCAGGTTGAACACGAACAGCGCGATGTTCAGCGACGCGAGCAGGCTGAGCATCCCCGACACCCGCTCGGCGACCCCGACGCCCGTCGCGTCCGAGGAGGCCACCTCGCCGGCCAGCCGGGCCACGCCCACCGGGCCGAGCACGCCCTCGGCGCTGCGCTCGCCGTCGCCGAAGGCGCTCTCGGCGATGCCCACCAGGTTCGCGGGCAGGGTGACGACGGCCTTCATCGTCTGCACCACCGCGTCGCCGGTCAGCGTCACGACCTCGGACAGCGGCTGGCGCTGCAGCTCGGTCCCGGGGCTGACGCCGAGGAACCCGACCTCGCGGGTCACCGGGTCGCCCGCGTCGTCGAGGACGACCTGCCCGGCGTCGTCGGTCACGGGGCGCTCGGCGACCACGGGGGTGACCGTCAGCTCGACGCGCGCGCCGTCCCGCTCCACGACGACCGGCACCGGCTCCGCTCCTGTGCCCCGGATCAGCCCGCTGAGCTGCTCCCAGGACGTGATCGCCACGCCGTCGTACGACACCACGGTGTCGCCCGGCCGCAGGCCCGCCTCCGCGCCCGGGGCGGCCGGGTCGTCGGCGGCGCACTCGGTCGCGGTGGAGCTTGCCGGCAGCACGCACTGGCTGACCGAGGACAGGGTCGTGCTCGCGCCCTGCACGCCGATGCCGACCAGCACCACGGCCAGCAGCACCACCGCGATGACCAGGTTCATCACCGGGCCGCCGAGCATGACGACCAGCTTCTTCGGCGTCGACAGCCGGTAGAACGCCCGGTGGTCCTCCCCCGGGCGGATCTCCTCCGCGCTCGCCTCGCGGGCGTCCGCGGCGATCCGGCTGAAGAACCCGCGCACCGGCGGGTTCCCGACCGCCTCGGGCGTCGGGTACATGCCGATCAGCCGGACGTAGCCGCCGAGCGGGATCGCCTTGACGCCGTACTCGGTCTCGCCCTTCGTGCGGGACCACAGCGTCGGGCCGAAGCCGACCATGTACTGGCTGACGCGCACGCCGAACCGCTTGGCGGGCACCATGTGGCCGACCTCGTGCAGCGCGATGGACACGAGGATCCCCACGACGAGCACCACGACGCCGATCGCGTAGGCCATGCGGAGGTCTCCGTTTCAGTGCGGCTGCCCGCCGAGCGGGTCGGCTCGGCGCGGGTGGGTCGACCCCCCATCCTGCCCCGGAATCCTGGGGAGGGGCTGGACGTCGGCCGGGTCGGAGGGCGCCGGGGCGCCGGAGTCGGCGTCGCCGTCGACCGCCACCCGGTCCCGGCCCGCCCGCTTCGCCCGGTACATCAGCGCGTCCACCCGCCCGATCGCCGCCGCCGGCTCCTCCCCCGCGCGCAGCGCGGTCACGCCGAGGCTCGCCGTCACGTCCACCGGCGCCTGCGCGCGCACCGCCCCCGGGACCGCGCCCCGCAGCCGCTCCGCCAGCGCCCGGGCGTCGCCCGAGCCCGTCCCCGGGGCGACCACCAGGAACTCCTCCCCGCCGAGCCGGGCCACGAGGTCGCCGGACCGCACGTGCTGCTCCAGCGCCCGCGCCACCGCCACGAGCACCCGGTCCCCGACCGTGTGGCCGTGCACGTCGTTCACGGCCTTGAACCGGTCGAGGTCGAGATACACCAGGGCGACGTCCAGGCCCGAGCCGACCACCCGCGCCTGGTAGGCGAGCTCGTCCTCCAGCCGGCGGCGGTTCGCGGCGCCGGTCAGCGGGTCGCGGTAGGCCATCTCCCGCATGGACGCCGCCTCCGCGCTCGCGCGCTCGGCCACCTGGAACGCGCGGGCCGCGTGCTCCTTCGTGCGCGACAGCACCCAGACCATCGCCGCGAGCACCGCCAGGTACACCGCGTAGCGGGCCAGGTCGACCGCGTGCTGGCGGGTCCCGGGACCGGACGGACCCAGCGCGAGCCCGGCCCAGCCCACGCCGAGCGTCGCGACCACCACCGCGCCCGCGTGCAGCGCCGCGAACCGGGTCGGGAACACCAGGTAACCGATCACCACGAACAGCGCCAGGCCCATGAACGTCGTCGGGAACAGCGCGTCCCAGCCGTCGTGGGCCGCGGTGGCCAGCCGGCTGCCCATCGTCACCAGCCACAGCACGTCCAGGCCCGTCAGCACCACCCGGGACACCGGCACCGTCGCCGCCGGTCGACGCAGCACCAGCCAGGCGAACAGCAGGACCACGACCAGGAGCACCGGCGACGTCACCCGCAGCAGCACGTCGTCCCGGCGCAGCACCGCCACCGCCGCGACGGACACCGCCCCGACCAGCAGGCACACCAGCAGCACCCGCCGGATCAGGCCGAGCGTGGGATCGCCGGACCTGCGGGCGACCGGCAGGTCCCGAGGCGGCGGGGCGGGTGCGGACATGGGGCTCGTTCCGGGCGGTCCGCGTGGCATGCCGCGGGTGGCGGGGCACGCGTGGCGGGGGTGGGCTGGTCGAGGCACGGTACCCCGGGCGGCACCGGTCGGGAGGGGCCCCGACCCCCGGTCACCCGCGGGATCACCCGTCCGGCGACCGCCTTGCACCACCGGGGACCAACCCTACGATCGGTGCGACGGCCGACGACCCCCGGGAGGCGACGTGGACGACGTGCACGAGGTGGGGCCCGGCGCCGACGGCTCCGCCCTCACGCTGCGGTGGAGCACCGGAGGCGATCCGTCGTCGCGGTCCCTGTGGTTCGACCAGGCTCAGGCCGCGGACCCGCGCCCGGCCCGCGACCCCCTCGACGGGGACACCACCGCGGACGTCGTCATCGTGGGCGCGGGTCTCACCGGCCTGTGGACCGCGTACTACCTCCTCGAGGCGGACCCCGCCCTCGACGTGCTCGTGGTCGAGCAGCACGTCGCCGGCGCCGGGGCGAGCGGGCGGACCGGCGGCTGGTTCGGCGCCGGGCCCGCGGTCGCCGCGGTACGGATCGCCGCGGTGCACGGCCCAGACGCGGCCCGGACCGCGCGCGCCGCCCTGCGCGACGCCGTCGTCGAGGTGGGCGGCGTCGCCGCGGCGGAGCAGATCGACGGCGACGTGGCGGTCGGCGGCCTGCTCACCGTCGCCCGCTCACCGGCCCAGCTCGCCCGCCTCGCCGCCGAGGCCGAGGCCGCGCGGGTCTGGGGCGACGAGGTGGAGCTGCTCGGGCCGGACGACGTGGCCGGGTCGGCGCGGGTGGCGGGCGCGCTCGGCGGCACCCTCGCCCCGGACGTCGGTCGGCTGCAGCCCGTCGCACTCGTCCGGGGTCTCGTCGACGTGCTGACCGGGCACGGCGCCCGGGTGGCCGAGGGCACCCGCGCCCTGCGGCTCTCCCCGGGCGCGGTCGTCACCGACCAGGGCACCGTGCGCGCACCCCTCGTCGTGCGGGCCACGGGCGGCGGGCGCCCCGCGGGCGGCCGGCACGCCGTCGCCACCGCGCCGTTGGCCGAGGAGGTGTGGGCAGCGCTGGGCCTGCGACGCGGGGTCGTGCTCGCCGACGCCGGCCACCGCCCCGTCCGGGCCCTGCGCACCGCCGACGACCGGCTCGTGCTCAGCCTGCGCAGCGCCCGGCAGCCCTCCGCCCCGTCCGGCCAGGACCTCGCCGCCGTGCTGCGCCTGCACCGGGCGCTGGCCGGGCTGCTGCCGCCCACCGCGGGGGCGCGGACCACCCACGCGTGGGGCGTCGCGCTCGCCGGCGGCCCGCTCCCCGCGCTCGGGTTCGACGCCGACGCGGGGCTCGCGTGGGCGGACGGCGGCGGGGACGACGGCGTCGCGGCGGCGAACCTCGCGGGGCGGACCCTGGCGGATCTGCTGACCGGGGGCGACGGGGCGCTGACGCGACTGCCGTGGGTGGTGCGCGGGGCGGCGGGCGCGTCCGGGGCGGCGGGCGGCGCGGCCGCACGGCGGCTCGCGGGCCGGATCCGCGCGGCGGTCCGGGAGGGCGCGGCCACCCTGGCCGACCAGGAGGAGCGCCTCACGGGGCGCCCGAGCCGGCTCACCGGGCTCGCGGGCGAGCGCTGACCCGGCGCGCGCGCCGCCGGCGGCTCCGCCGAGATCGGTGCGTCCACCCCGGATCGGTGCTTCCAGCCACCGATCTCGACGCGAACCACCGATCTCGACGACCTGGCGGCGCGCGCCCTCGCGTCCCCGCGACCCGCGCGGACCGGCGCGCCCGACCTCAGGCCGCCGCGACCCGCTCCCGGGCGCGGGCGCGCGCCCAGTCCTCGGCCGCCTGCACGTCGGCCGCGTCCCGCACCGGGCCGCCGTCGTGCGCGGCCAGCACCTCCTCGACCGTCTCGACGATGCCCAGGAACCCGAGCCGCCCCGCCAGGAACGCCGCCACGGCCTCCTCGTTCGCCGCGTTGTACACCGCCGGGTGCGTGGCGGACGCGGCGACGGCCGCCCGGGCCAGGCCGACGGCGCCGAACGTGTCCTCGTCCAGCGGCTCGAACTCCCACGCCCCCGCGCGCGTCCAGTCCACCGGCGCGGCGGCCCCGGGCAGCCGGTCGGGCCAGGACAGCCCGAGGGCGATGGGCAGCCGCATGTCCGGCGGGGACGCCTGGGCGATGGTCGAGCCGTCGGCGAACTCGACCATCGAGTGCACCACCGACTGCGGGTGCACGACCACCTGGATGTCGGCCACGGGCACGTCGAACAGCAGGTGCGCCTCGATCAGCTCGAGCCCCTTGTTCACCAGCGTGGCCGAGTTGATCGTCACCACCGGCCCCATCGACCACGTGGGGTGCGCGAGCGCCTGCTCGGGCGTCACGTCGGCCAGCTCCGCCCGGGTGCGCCCACGGAACGGGCCGCCCGACGCCGTCAGCACCAGCCGGCGGACCTCCGCGCGCCGGCCGCCGCGCAGGCACTGGGCGATCGCCGAGTGCTCGGAGTCCACCGGCACGACCTGACCGGGGCGCTGCACGGCGGCGCGGACCAGCGGGCCGCCGGCGACCAGCGACTCCTTGTTGGCCAACGCCAGCACGCTCCCCGAGCCGAGCGCGGCGAGCGTCGGCCCCAGCCCGACCGACCCGGTGATGCCGTTGAGCACGACGTCCGCACCGCGGGCGGCCAGCTGGGACGCCGCGTCGGGCCCCGTGAGCACCTCGACGCCGACCTGGCGCAGCCCCGCCTCGGCGGAGGCGCGCACGACCTCGGCGAACACGGTGCCGGCGGCGTCCGGGTCGGCCACGGCCACCGTCTGCGCGCCGAGCGCCACGGCCTGCCGCGCCAGCGCGACGGGGTCCGATCCCCCCGCGCTGATCCCGGTCACCCGGAACCGGTCGGGGTTCCGCGTGATCACGTCGACGGCCTGGGTGCCGATCGATCCGGTGGAGCCGAGCAGGACGACGGTGCGCGCGTTCATCCGCCCCATCCTGCCCGAGCGGGCCTCACTCCGCGGCGAGCAGCACGTCCACGGCGCGCTCCAGGAACGCGTCGACCGGCCCCTCGGCGTAGGCGCGGGCGCCCTTGCGCCGGGCGAACACGGCGGAGCGCACCTCCTGCGCGCTCAGCGACGCGTTCGTGTCGAAGTACGCGACGAGCCGGTCGCACAGGGCGTCGACCTCCGCGGCGTCGTAGCCCGCCTGGCGGCCCTTCGGGTGGGCGAACCGCTCGCCGGCGGGACGCGTCAGCCGGCCGTACAGGCTCCGGGCCTGCTCGGCGAGCGTCTCCATCCACGCCTGACGGCCGCGCTCGGCGATGAAGTCCGCGCGGGACCGGGCCACGAACGCCGCCTCGAGGCGGTCGAGCGCGGCGTCGACCGCCGTGGTCGAGTACCCGTGGCGGACCAGGTCGAACGCGACGGTCCGGACGTCACGGCTGGACAGCGCGCCGGCGGGGCCCTGCTCGTAGACCGTCCGGGCGTGCGTGAAGAAGTCGTCGACCTCCTCGGGGTGGTAACCCGTCCGCATCCCGGTGACCCGCCGGAACATGGCGCCGCCGCTCATCAGTCCTCCTCAGCCGCCAGCTGGCCGCACGCACCGTCGATGTCGGACCCACGGGTGTCCCGGACGGTGGTCGGGATGCCGTGTGCGCGCAAGCGTGCCACGAACTCCTGCTCCACCGCGGGATCGCTCGCCGTCCACTTGGACCCGGGCGTCGGGTTCAGCGGGATCGGGTTGCAGTGCACCCAGCCGCGCCCGCGCCGGTTGAGCTCGGTGCCCAGCAGGTCGGCGCGCCACGCCTGGTCGTTGATGTCGCGCATCAGCGCGTACTCGATGGACACCCGGCGCCCGGTCGCCTGGAAGTACTCGTAGGCGGCGTCGATCGTCTCGGCGACGCTCCACCGGGTGTTGATCGGCACGAGCTCGTTGCGCAGCTCGTCGTCCGGCGCGTGCAGCGACAGCGCGAGCGTCACGGGGATGCCCTCCTTCGCGAGCTTGCGCATCGCGGGCACCAGGCCGACCGTCGAGACGGTGATGTTGCGGGCCGACATGCCCAGGCCGTCCGGGACCGGCGCGATCATGCGCCGCACGGTCTCCATGACGGTCTTGTAGTTGGCGAGCGGCTCGCCCATGCCCATGAACACGACGTTCGACAGGCGGGTCGGCCCGCCGGGGACCTCGCCGGCCTCCAGCGCGGCGGCCGCGGCGCGCACCTGCTCGACGACCTCCGCCGTCGACAGGTTGCGGGTCAGGCCGAGCTGGCCGGTGGCGCAGAACGGGCACGCCATGCCGCAGCCCGCCTGGCTCGACACGCACAGCGTCGACCGGTGCGCGTACCGCATGAGCACGGACTCGACCTTGGCGCCGTCGAACAGGTGCCACAGCGTCTTGACCGTGGTGCCGCCGTCGGCCTGCAAGGTCCGCGCGGCCGTGAGCAGCGGCGGGAACAGCGCCTCGACCAGCTTGTCGCGGCTCGCCGCGGGCAGGTCGGTCATCGCGGCGGGGTCGACCGTCAGGTGGCTGAAGTAGTGCGTGGCGAGCTGCTTGGCGCGCAGCGGCTTCTCGCCGAGCGCGGTGACGGCCTCGACGCGCTCGGAGGGCGTGAGGTCGACGAAGTGCTTCGGCGGCTTGCCGCGGGCCCCGCGGGTCGGGGCCGACAGGTTGAGTGCGACGGGCGTGGCGCTCACGCGGTCCTCCTCGGGGGCGTGGTGGTGATGGCGGTGATCGTGTCGGGTGGGGCTGGGGGTCGGCTGGGAGCCGACGGGTGCGGCGTCAGGCGCCGACGACGGGCTGGAGCGCCTCGAGCAGCAGGTAGACCACCGGGGCGGCCAGCAGCATCGAGTCGATCCGGTCCAGGATGCCGCCGTGCCCCGGCAGCAGGGTGCCCATGTCCTTGAGCTCGAGGTCGCGCTTGATGAGCGACTCCCCCAGGTCGCCCAGCGTCGCGACCACGACGGTGGCCACGCCCAGCAGCGCGCCCACGGCGGGGTCCCCGTCGAACATGAGGTGCACGCCCAGCACGCCGACCACCGAGGCCAGCACGACCGAGCCGAGCAGGCCCTCCCAGGTCTTCTTCGGGCTGACCGAGGGGGCCAGCGGGTGCCGGCCGATCAGCACGCCGACGACGTAGCCGCCGGTGTCGTTCGCGACGCAGAGCAGGATGAACAGCGCCACCCGCATCGCGCCGTCCTCGGCCGCCAGCATCAGCATGACGAAGCCGGCCATGAGCGGCAGGTACGCCGCCGCGAACACCCCGGACGTCGCGTCCCGCACGGCGCGTGGGCCGCTGCCGTCGAGCACCCGCCAGACGACGATGCCGCCGACGGTCAGCACGAACGCGACGAACAGCGCCTCCATCCCCGCGACGTACGCGGAGACGAGGATGCCCACGTCGCCGACCAGCAGCGGCAGCACCGGGATGTGCACCCCGCGGCGGGCGAAGGCCTGCGCCAGCTCCCACAGCCCGGCGCCGACCGCCGCGACCGCGATCAGGCCGAAGGCCTCCTTGCGGACGAACAGCGAGGCCGCGACGACGACCAGGAGCCCGAGGCCGACGGCGACGGCGACGGGCAGGTCGCGCCCGGCACGCGAGGTGCCGGGCGCCGGGGCGACAGCGGGCTGGGACGACATCAGACCTCGAGCAGCTCGGTCTCCTTGGAGGACAGGAGCTGGTCGACCAGGTCGACGTGCCGCTTGGTGACGGCCTCGAGCTCCTTCTCCGCGCGCACGACCTCGTCCTCGCCGGCCTCCCCGTCCTTGACCAGGCGGTCCAGCTCGTCCTTGGCGCGGCGGCGCACGTTGCGCACGGCGATGCGCGCGTCCTCGGCCTTGGTCTTGGCCAGCTTCACGAACTCCTTGCGCCGCTCGGTGGTCAGCGCGGGCAGGGTCACGCGGATGACGTTGCCGTCGTTGGTCGGGTTGACGCCCAGGTCCGAGTCGCGCAGCGCCTTCTCGATCCCCTGCATCGACGACTTGTCGAACGGGGAGATCAGGATCGTGCGCGCCTCGGTGACGTTGAACGACGCCAGCTGCTGCAGCGGCGTCGGGCTGCCGTAGTAGTCGACCGTGATCTTGTTGAACATCGCCGCGTTGGCACGTCCCGTGCGGATCGCGGCGAAGTCCTCCTTGGCGACCTCGACGGCCTTGTCCATCTTCTCCTCGGCCTCGAGGAGGATCTCGTCGATCACGGTTGCTCCTTGTCGTTCTGGTCCAGCGTGGTGGCGTGCGGCCGGGCGGGTCGCCGGGCGGTCAGTCCTCGGTGACCAGCGTCCCGATCTTCTCACCCCGGAGCACCCGGGTGACGTTGCCCGCCTCCTCGAGCCCGAACACCCGCATGCGCACGCCGTTGTCGCGGCACATCGACAGGGCGGTGGAGTCCATCACGCCGAGCTCCTGCACGATCGCCTCGGTGTAGGTGAGGTGGTCGAGCTTCGTCGCCGTGGGGTCGGTGCGCGGGTCCGCGGTGTAGACGCCGTCCACGCCGTTCTTGCCCATCAGCACCTCGTCGCAGTGCGTCTCGAGGGCGCGCTGCACGCAGACCGTGTCCGTCGAGAAGTACGGCATGCCGGCGCCGGCGCCGAAGATCACGACCCGGCCCTTCTCCAGGTGCCGGATCGCGCGCAGCGGGATGTACGGCTCGGCGACCTGGCCCATCGTGATGGCGGTCTGCACGCGCGTGTCCACGCCGGCCTGCTCCAGGAAGTCCTGCAGCGCCAGGCAGTTCATGACCGTGCCCAGCATGCCCATGTAGTCCGCGCGCGCCCGGTCGAGCCCGTTCTGGGCCAGCTCGGCGCCGCGGAAGAAGTTCCCGCCGCCGCAGACGATCGCGACCTGCACGCCGTCGGCGACCGCGGCACCGATCTCGGCGGCCACCCGGCGCACGACGCCGGCGTCCAGGCCGATCGACCCGCCTCCGAACGCCTCGCCCGACAGCTTCAGGAGCACCCGTCGCGGCTGGGTCTCGGTCATGGGGTTCCTCCAGGTCGTCGGCGGGTGGCTGCGGGGATCTCGCACCGGTGGCCCCGGCCCGTACGGGCCGGGGCCACCGGGTGTGGCGTCGTCAGGCGCCGACGCGGAACCGCACGAAGCCGGTCACGGTGCCGCCGACCTCGGCGAGCACCTGGGCGATCGACTTCTTCGGGTCCTTCGCGAACGGCTGGTCCAGCAGGACGACGTCCTTGAAGTACCCGTTGAGGCGGCCCTCGACGATCTTCGGCAGCGCGGCCTCGGGCTTGCCCTCGTTGCGGGCGGTCTCCTCGGCGATGCGGCGCTCGTTCTCGACCGTCTCGGCCGGGACCTCGTCGCGGGTCAGGTAGGTCGGCGAGAACGCGGCGACGTGCGTCGCGATGTCGCGGGCCACCTCGGCGCCCTTGGCGTCGGTCGCGACGAGCACGCCGACCTGCGGGGGGAGGTCCTTGTTCACCTTGTGCAGGTAGACCGCGACCTTCTCGCCGGCGACGCGGGCCACGCGGCGCACGACGACCTTCTCGCCGAGCACGGCGGCCGTCTCGTCGACGACGTCCTGCAGCGACTTGCCCTCGACGTCGGCGGACAGCAGCGCGTCCGCGTCGCGGGCGCCGGAGGCGACCGCCGTGGCGAGCACCTTCTCCGACAGGGTGATGAACGTGGCGTTCTTGGCGACGAAGTCCGTCTCCGAGTTCACCTCGACGATCACGCCGACCTCGTCCTCGCCGTCGCCGGCGGTGACGACCTCGGCGGCGACCAGGCCGTCGGAGGCCGAGCGGCCCTCGCGCTTGGAGACGCCCTTGAGGCCCTTGACGCGGATGATCTCGAGCGCCTTGTCGGCGTCGCCCCCCGCCTCCTCGAGCGCCTTCTTGACGTCCATCATGCCCGCGCCGGTCTTCTCGCGGAGCGCCTTGATGTCGGCCATGGAGTAGTTGGCCATCTGTTCCGTCCTAACTCGTCAGTGCGTGCGATGGGCGGGCCGGGTCACTTGGACTCGGCGTCGCCCTCGGACTCGGCAGCGGCGGTCTCCGTGGCGGCGGCCTCGGCAGCGGCCTCGACGGCCGGAGCGGCGTCCTGGCCCGGGGTGGCGGCACCCTCGGCCGGGGTCGCCTCGCCCGCGGGGGCCTCGTCGGCGGTCGCCTGCGTGGCGGCCAGCGACTCCTCGGCACCGGCCAGGAGCTCGCGCTCCCACTCGGCCAGCGGCTCGGACTCGGCCGACGCGGCCTCGGCGCCGCCCTGGCGGCCCGAGTGGCGCTGCAGCGTGCCCTCGGCGGCCGCGTCCGCGATCACGCGGGTCAGCAGCTGCACGGCGCGGATCGCGTCGTCGTTGCCCGGGATCGGGTAGTCGACGACGTCCGGGTCGCAGTTGGTGTCGAGGATCGCGACGATCGGGATGCCGAGCTTGCGCGCCTCGTCGACGGCCAGGTGCTCCTTGTTCGTGTCGACGATCCACACCGCGGACGGGGTCCGGGTCATGTCGCGGATGCCGCCCAGCGTCTTCGCGAGCTTGTCCTTCTCGCGACGCATGATGAGGAGCTCCTTCTTCGTGTACGCGCTCCCCGCGACGTCGTCGAAGTCGATGAGCTCGAGCTCCTTGAGGCGCTGCAGGCGCTTGTTCACCGTCTGGAAGTTGGTGAGCATGCCGCCCAGCCAGCGCTGGTTGACGTAGGGCATCCCGACGCGGGCGGCCTGCTCGGCCACCGGCTCCTGGGCCTGCTTCTTCGTGCCGACGAACAGGATGGTGCCGCCGTGGGCGACCGTCTCCTTGACGAAGTCGTACGCGCGGTCGATGTAGGACAGCGACTGCTGCAGGTCGACGATGTAGATGCCGTTGCGCTCGGTGAAGATGAAGCGCTTCATCTTGGGGTTCCAGCGGCGGGTCTGGTGCCCGAAGTGGACACCGCTCTCGAGCAGCTGGCGCATGGTCACGACGGCCATGGTGGTCCTTCCGCGCGCCCGCGTCGGGGGCGCGCACAGTGATCGCGGGCCCGCCTCGGCGCACCCGCTCGTCCGGTTGTCGGCGCCTCCCGGTCGGGACGCGCCCCTGGCGCCACGCCCTTGCCGACACCGGGTCCCCTGGGGGTTCCGGACCGCTGCCGGCGCCGGCCCTCCGCACGCACCTCTCCCGCCGGGGCGGTGGGGGTGTGAGCGTCGGTGATGACGCGCGATGTCGACCGGCACGCACCGGTCGCAGGAAGGAGTCTACCGGACCTGCGCCAGCGCCCCGACCGGGGGCGACCCCGGCGGGCGTGACGTGCGCGACGCGCCGCCCGCGGCGCCGAGCACCCGAGGGGCCGCGCGCGTCCGGTCGGGAGGCGGGCGCCGAGTCCTCCACAGGGCACCCGACGCGTCGCGTCCCCAGGCAGGCTGCACGGGAGCTCGTCCGGGACCCGCGTGAGGGACACCCTCGGTGCCATGTCCGCCGTCCCGCTCCCCCACCGGGTCCTGACCGCGGCCCTGCTGCTCGCGCTCGTCGGCGCCCTGGTGCCGACCGCGCGCGCCGTCCTCGGGCCCGCTCCGGCCCGCGCCGTCGTCGCCGCCCTCGACCCGTGGCGCGCGCCGGTCGAGCCGGTGGTCGTCGTCGAGCCGTTCGACGGCCCCGACGTCCAGTGGGCAGCCGGGCACCGCGGCGTCGACCTCGACGCGCCGGTCGGCACGCCCGTGCTCGCGCCCCGCGCCGGCGTCGTCACGTTCGCCGGCGTCGTGGTGGACCGGCCCGTGCTCACCGTCCGGCACGACGACGGGCTGCGGAGCTCCGTCGAGCCGGTGGCCGCGGCGGTCGCGGTGGGTGACCGGGTCGCGGCCGGGGCGGCGGTCGGGAGCGTCACCGGCGACCGCAGCCACTGCGCCCCGACGTGCCTGCACTGGGGCGTGCGCGACGGCGACGTCTACCTCGACCCGATGCTGCTGCTCCGCGGCGGCCCGGTGGTGCTGCTCGCCCGCGGCACCGGGGCCGCCGGAGCCGGGTCAGCCGCGGTCGGCCTCGGTCAGCCGCGCGCGCAGGCGCAGCATCGCGGCCGTGTGCATCTGCGAGATGCGGGACTCCGTCACGCCCAGGACGCGGCCGATCTCCGCGAGCGTCATGCCCTCGTAGTAGTAGAGCACCAGGACGAGCTTCTCCCGCTCGCCGAGCTGGTCGATGGCGCGCGCCAGCAGGAACTTCGTCTCCTGCGCCTCGAACGAGTTCTCGGGGTCCGGGGTGCGGTCGTCGCCGAGGGTGTCCAGCAGCGAGAGCCGGTCGCCGCGGTCCTCCCCCGCGCCGAGCAGCTCGTCCAGGGCCGCCACGTTCACGGTCGACAGCTGGGTGAACAGCGCGCGCAGCTCGCGGATGTCCATCTGCAGCCGCGCGGCCACCTCGGACTCGGTCGGCACGCGGTGCAGCGCGCTCTCCAGCTCCGCGTACGCACGGTCCACCGCGCGGGCCTTCGTCCGCACCGAGCGCGGGATCCAGTCCATCGCGCGCAGCTCGTCGATGATCGCGCCGCGGATGCGCGCGCTCGCGTAGGTCTCGAACTTGACCGAGCGGCCCGGCTCGTACTTCTCGATCGCGTCGATGAGGCCGAACATGCCGTACGACACGAGGTCGGCCTGCTCCACCATCGCCGGCAGGCGCATGCCGACGCGCCCCGCGACCGCGGTGACGAGCGGCGCGTAGTGCAGGATCAGCCGCTCGCGCACCAGGCGGTCGCCGCCCGACTTGAACAGCTGCCAGTCCTGGGCGACGGGGTCGAGGACGGGGCCGGCGAGCGCCTCGAGCTCGTCCAGCTCCGGGTCCGCGACCGCGGTCAGCGTCACGACCGCCTCGAGCTCGGCGTCGTCGAGCTCGACCTCCGCCTCCTCGGTGGCGACGGCGAGCGCCCCGGCGGCGTCGAGGTCGAGGTCGTCGACCTCCGGCGACTGCTGTCGCGGGATGACCCCGAGGGGCGCGGTGGGCGCACCCGGCCCGCGGCGCGACGAGGCAGCCAGCGGGACCGTGTCCTCAGCCGGAACTGACATGGGCCTCTCCATCTCGGACGTCATGCGCGGGGGTGGGCCTGCTCGAAGGACGCGCGGAGGCGGTCCGCGGTCACGTGGGTGTAGCGCTGCGTGGTGGCGAGGCTGGCGTGGCCCAGCACCTCCTGCACGCTGCGGAGGTCGGAGCCACCCTCCAGGAGGTGGGTGGCGACCGAGTGCCGGAGCGCGTGGGGGGCCACGTCGCTCACGCCCGCGGCGGCGGACACGTCGTGCACAGCCTGGCGCAGCTGGCGCTGGTCCGCACGTCCACCGCGGCGGCCGAGCAGGAGGGCGGGCCCCGAGGTCTCCGTCGCGAGGGCCGGGCGGCCCCGGCTCAGCCAGGCCTCGACGGCCTCGACCGCGAGCTCCCCGACCGGGACGACGCGCTGCTTGTCGCCCTTGCCCGTGAGCCGGATCGTGCGCGTGGCCAGGTCCAGGTCGTCGACGTCGGCACCGCACAGCTCGCCGACGCGCGCGCCCGTCGCGTACAGCAGCTCGAGCGCCGCCCAGTCGCGCAGGTGGACCGGGTCACCGTCGTCCGCGCGCACGCGGGCCGTGTCCAGCAGCGCCGCCGCCGAGCCCTGGTCCAGCACGGTCGGCAGGTGCGACGCGGGCCGGGCGCTCGCCAGGCGCAGCGCCGGGTCCTGCGCGACGCGTCCGGTGCGCGCCGCCCACGCGAAGAAGGTGCGCGCCGCCGCACCACGCCGGGCGAGCGTCGCCCGGCTCCGCTCGGCGGACGCCATGGAGGCGAGCCAACCGCGCAGGACGGCGATGTCGACGCCCGTCAGCTCCGGCACGCCGTGCCGGCGCGCGTAGGCCGCGAGGTCCTCCAGGTCGCCCAGGTAAGCCCGCACGGTGTTCTCGGAGAGCCCGCGCTGGGCGCGCAGGTGGAGCGCGAACGCGTCGGTCATCGGGGACGTCCCCCGAGCCGAGTCCACTGCCGCCCCCGTGTGCACGGCACTACCGTCACCTGTCACACCTCCGGGCGACAAGCGGTCTGTGGCGCGTTTCACCCACCCCTGTACGAATCACGGTCATATGTCCGTTTCCACGTCGGGATTTCCTACCGTTCGGCAGCAGTTCCGGCGTGACCACGTCCACCTGTCGGACACCTCGCCGTCGCATCGCGCTTCGCCCGGGTGGGTGAATGCGTTTTCCCGTGCACGATCCTGCCAGAGGCACCGTCCTGCGCGGCGCCACCAGGGGCCACACGGGTGAACGGCAGCCCCCTGCCGGACCCGGCCGGCATTCCCGACCGGTCATTCGGCGTTGCGCGCCGACGGGTTCGCGGAATGGTGCTGCCCGCCGTCCTCCGCGGACCTGCACCACCCGCCGCACCCCGGCGCGCAGCCCCACGCCACCCCACGCCGGCCCCGAGCCGCCCCAGCCGCCCTCAGCC